>CAYZAI010000050.1:5782-17635 GCA_964476305.1 uncultured Myxococcales bacterium | reverse complement strand
CGCAGAGCATGGTGCCGCCGATGTCGAGCCCCTCGGCCTCGATGCGCCATCGCTCGCGGAACGAGAGCCTTCCCGCCTCCTTCCCGGACTGCCCCTCGGGCTCGGCGCGCTGGTGCCGTTCGGCCACGCGCCGGTAGGGCTCGGTGTCGCGGTTGATCACGGCTCCCCGGCGCTGCTCCCGGGCCCAGCCCGCGAGCGCCCGCACCTCCCGGGAGAAGGTCTCTAGCCGGAGGTTGCGCCGCTGACCCGCGGCGACGTCCACCACGGCGCGGCGCAGCTCCCGGGCCACGCCCAGCACCGCGTCGGCATACTCCCAGGGCGTCAGGTCGTGAGCCACGAGGATCGAGTCGTCGTGCTCGCGGTCGTGCAGGCCCACGACCACCCGGTCGTCGGCCTCGAGGCGAACGCTGACCGCGAGCCCCTCGGCGATCAGCCGCAGGGACATCGGGCGCCCCTCCTCCCAGGCCGCGAGCAGCTGCCGCACCGAGGCCAGCAGCTTCTCGACCTGCAGGTACAGGAACCCCTCGCCCAGGGCCCTGCGGCGCTCACGGGCGTGGACCGCCAGCTGCCCGCGGAACAAAAGCGAGGCGAGGTCGCTTCCCTGTGACCGGCCCGGGGCCAGCAGATCCGTGGCGCCGGCGACGAGCCTGAAGCCGAGCGAGAACCCGGTCCGGCCCCTGGGCTTGGCGAAGCGCGTGCTCTCCACCAGCCGGTGCGGCAGCGCTCCCGCCGGCTTCCCCTCCGGGATCGGGATGCGCGCGAGCCGCTTCACCGCGGCGCCCATCCACGTCATCAGCGGATCCCGCCGCAGCTCGGGGTCCAGCTCCAGGGCGTCGCGCCGAAGCTCCCGGGCCGAGACCACCACGCCGTCGCGCAGCGCGGCGAAGGGCACCTGCTGGTCCTTCACCAGCACCTCGGGGTTCTGCCCGGCGCGGTAGAAGGTGAGAAAGACCTGCGATCCGATCCGCTGCAACACCAGCTCGTGGGGGGTCTCGTAGAAGCTGACCCGCGCCGTGGCGTCGCCACTCGTCAGCCGCTCCACCGCGGCCAGCAGATCCTGCACCAGGAAGAAGACCGAGTCCTCGTCGGCGCGGGGCTGGAGGCTCTCGCCGCCGACGACGATGTCCACCGAGCCGCGAACCCCGGCGGGATCGATCCCGCGCCGCGCGCTACCCGCCGTGGCACCCGCCGCGGCTGCTCGCCACCCGTCGCCGATCACGATCTTGAACGTTCCGTCACCCATCTTCGATTGCGATCCTCGCCGCGGCCCGAAGCCGCCCGGGCCGCGCGGATCCGCGCGGTCCCGCATTTCGCCGGAATTGTACCCCCCCTGCCCTCCTGACCGCAATTTTCAGGCGGATCCGGGGGATCCACACGGGCCGCCGCTTGTCCGACTCAGGAATTCTGCCGGGGCTGCCTCCCCAAGAACCCCTCGGGGACTTGCTCGCCGCCAGCAACATTGGGATACTGTTGCCAATCCGACCATGCGTCGGCGCGACAGCGCGACATCTGGAGGCATCATGATCGAAAGGATTTACATCGATAACTTCCGGACGCTGGCGAACTTCGAGTGGAAACCGGGGCGCCTCGCACTTCTCCTGGGCGACAACGGCACGGGCAAGACTTCGGTCTTCGATGTCCTCTGGGGGCTGCGCACATTGGTCTCGGACAGGGCCGATGTGCGCCGCGCATTCCCCAGTGTCTCCCGAACGGCTGGGGGGGGGCGCCTTCAACAGCGGTTCGAACTGGACACGGTGGTCGATGGCGGCCGCTTCCGCTACCGGCTCGTCGTCGAGCACCACGAAGAAGATCCCGGCAAGAGCCGGATCATCAAGGAAACCCTGCACGAGGGCGAGAAACTGCTGATGGACTTCGACAAGGGGGAACTGCATCTGCATCGTGATGACGGATCGGAGGGACCTCGGATATCGGCGGACTGGTTGAGATCCTCCATCGGAACGATCGCTCCGCACAAGGACAACAAGCGACTGACCACCTACAAGCAATGGGTTGAGGACCAGCTCTGGTACCTCCGCCCGGATCCCCGGCGGATGTCGCCGAGAACCGACCAGAATGCCGAGACGCTGGCCGTGGACATGGCCAACTTCGCTTCCTGGTACCCGACGTGGGTCGTCCAGGATCTGCAAGGCGCCATGCAGGTCGGGGAGTCGCTGAAGGAGATCCTCCCCGGCTTCGATCAGCTCCAGGTCAACAAGGCGACGCTGAAGCTCCAGGTTCGTTTCGCCGGCGAGTCCGGCGGGCGACCTGTCGGCATCGACTTCGACGACCTCTCCGATGGGCAGCGACAGCTCTGCGCCCTCTACGCCATGCGGCACGCGGTGGTGAAGCCGGGGTACACGGTGCTCGTCGACGAGCCGGACAACTACGTGGCTCTGCGCGAGATCCAGCCCTGGCTGAGCGAGGTGGTCGAAGCATCCTCGACCGAGGGCGGGCCACAGGTGTTTTTCATCAGCCACCACACCGAGCTGCTCGACCAGCTCGCGCCGGATCATGGAACGCGGTTCTACCGCGACACCGGCCCCACGCGTATCGAGCCGTTCCGCGGCCTGGAGGGACTCACATCCTCCGAGGTGGTCGCCCGGGGGTGGGACGGTGAGTAGAGGCGCCCGGTTCATTGTCCTGTGCGAGGACTTGCAGTCGCAGTCCTTCATCTACCGGGCGCTCGTCGAGAGGGGTGCAAACCGCCGGCAGATACAGAAAGAGCCTCTACCGTCGCAATCCGGCGGGGGTTCCGCTGACGCCTTCATCATCGCCAGGTACCCGAACCAGGTGAAGGCCTTTCGCACACGGGCCGCGCATGCGAGAACGGGGCTCGTCGTCCACCTCGACGCGGACCCCGGGCACTCGGCAACCGAGCGACATGATCAGCTGGCCGCGAAGCTGGCAGAAGCGGGTCAGCCCCGCCGAGGACCGGATGAAGCCATCGCCGAGCTGGTCCCGAAGCGAAACATCGAGACCTGGATCCACGCGCTCGATCCCGAGTTGGCCGCCAAGTCGAAGCGACCGCTCGATGAAGACAACGAGTTCCCGAAGTTCCAGGGCCGGGAGAGCGTGTGTGCCCCGGCCGCAGAGGCGTTCGCGATCCACGCCAGGAACGGAAGCATGCCGCCGATCGTGGAGTCGATCCCGTCCCTCGCCGACGGGCTGGGCGAGTTCCGCAGGCTCGATGGTCTTTTCTGAAACGCCGGCGCCGGCGCGTGCGGCCGTCCGCACGCAAGCCCGGCCAGGTCCTCGACCCGGTCGAGGCCGAGGCCGCCGCCGACGTCTGAACGCCTTCTCCCGGACGACACCCCTCCGAGGCCGCCGTTTTCGCGATTTGCAGAGTGCAAACCGGCCCCGCAGCCGGTGCGGACGTGACTTTTCTCCGTGAACCCCTTCCCACACCGGCCGCGGACTCGATTTTCCCCGAAAAACCCGGCTTCGCGGCGGGTGCAAACGCGATTTGCAGAGTGCAAACCGCCCTCGCAGCGGGTGCGGACACGACTTGCAGCTCGGAAACCGCCCCCGCGGCAGGTGCGGACGGGATTTGCAAAGTGCAAACCGGCTTCGCAGCCGCCGCGGACGCGATCCACAATCGGGGTTCCCCGCACCCCGGCGATTTGTTTAGAATCGCCCCTGATGACAGGCACCCTCCACGGCCACTCGCTGCACTTCCTGGAGCGCCTGAGCCGCGCCTCCGGGGAGTCGTCCGAGCTGGCCCTGGAGCTGTACCACACGCCGGATATCCTGCGCTGGGTGCTCGGCCGGATCCGCATCCCCGAGGACCGCGAGCGCGTGGCGCTCTCCCTCGACCCGCAGGACGCGGGGCCGTTCCTGGTGGCCACCCGCGAGGGGGCGTTCGTCACCTGCCTGGGCCGGGACATGAAGCCCACGGGCCTGCACCTCGTGCCCCACGGGCAGCTGATGGCCCACCGCCGGGACTGGCTCGCGGACCGGGAGCGGTTCGCCCTGCGCGAGGAGATCCGCCGATCGGACAGCCGCTTCGACCGCTTCATGCTCGAGATCCTGCGGCGGGGGAACAGCGTCTCGCGCGAGGAGTTCATCGCCGCGTCCGCGCTCCAGATCGTGCTGAAGAGGCATTACACCCTGTACCTGGCCGAGTTCTCCCTGGAGACGTGGCAGTGCTTCAGGAGGATGAGCCGCGGCAAGACCCTGCTCAGAGCGGACGACGACAGCCTGCGCGTGTTCTGGGAAATGCACTGGGGGCAGGGTCACCTGACGCTGCTGGCCACCATGGACGGCCCCCGCGAGCTCGAGGACTGGGTCACGTCCGGCCTGACGGGGATCCTCGTCGACCTCTTCCGCTGGGGGGAAGCCGGGCTGTGCGCCCGGGCGCTGTGGGGCCTCGGGCGCCTGGGCCGATCGGCGCTTTCGTTCTGCGGGCGATGGCTCAGGGAAGCGAACACGGACATGGACTGGCTGGGCGCCGCGCTCGGGATCGCGGTGATCGGGATGCGGCACGGGAAGCTCGCGGCCGAGGCGCGCCGGCTGCTCGAGTCTGCCCCGAGGCCGCAGGATCGCACGGGCGACGCCGCCGGGTACTACGACGCAATCGGTTCGCAGACCCTCGCGATGATCCGGGCCGCCATGGACAACCCCGAGGTCTTCGACAGCTTCCACATGAAAGTCAGCCGGGGCGTCGTGGTGTGGCTCGCCGGAGAGCTGAAACTGGCGGCGCCGTTCGACTTCTCGGACCCGGAGGCCGTCCCGGACGATCTCGCCCGAGCGGTGGCGGTCTCCTGGGGGCACGATCTGCGAAGGTCGGAACGCCGGATCGAAGCCCTCGTCGGACTGCTGCCATGGCTCGCGCGCTGCGAGGCCGCGGATCTCTATCCCCCGCAAGCCTGGACCAACGTCACCCGCGAACCTTGGGCCCGCGAGGTATCCGTGAGGCTGGTCGACAACGGCATCGCCTATTGGGGAAGGGAAATGCCCCATGTGGCCGAGGCCCGCCCGGGCCGCAACGACCCCTGCCCCTGCGGCAGCGGGAAGAAGTACAAGAAGTGCTGCATGGGGACCGGCGGGTAGCCGGATCGGCTCACTCGTCCTCGCCCCAGACGATGGCGCGGAAGCCCTCGATCTTCGTCTCGGGATCCTTCCAGCAACCCAGGGGCAGGCCGGCCTTGCGGCAGGTGTGCTCGAGGAACTCCTCCCGCTCCCAGCCCCACTCCACGGGCACCTGGGGCAGCAGCAGCCCGGAGCGCATGCCCCGGGACATGATCAGCCCGTCGCGGCCGATGACCACGTCCTCGGGCCTGATGGGCTCGGGCGCGGTGAGCACCGAGATCTCGAACGTGATCTCCGGGAGCTCGTCGGGGGTCACCTTGCTGAAGCGCGTGTCGTGGATCGCCGCGGACCGGGCGACGTCCGCCACGCAGCGGTACAGCGGCACGCGGGCGATCACGTGGCCGATGCAGCCGCGCAGATCGCCGCGCTTTTTCAGGGTCACGAACGCCGCGCCGGGCTCGGCGAGGATCTTCGCGGTCGGCGGCTGCGGCTCGAAGCTCTCGCCCCTCGCGGCGGCGCCCGTCGCCTTCTTCGCCAGGGCCATCAGCTCGCGGCGGGCCTCCGGACCGTAGGGGCCGAAGTCCGGGGCGGCCGCGACCTCGGTGCGCAGGCCCGACTCCAGGCTGAAGGCCAGCGCGCCGTAGCCCACCACGGACGACTTGTCCCCGGCGGTGTCGCCGCTGTTGCGGTAGTCGATGCGCTCGACCCGCCTGGACCTGGCGGGCCAGCCCTCGAGCATCCGCACCAGGGCCAGCAGCGGCCGGTACCCGCACATCCCCTCGGCCATGCGCGAGGCCTTGGTACGCCACTCGTCGATCCGCCACTTCTCGAGCAGCGAGAGGTTCTCCTCGTCGAAGCCCCGGGCGGCGTCGTAGGGGTGGTGGTGCGAGAGATCCGAGCTGGCGACGAACAGCACGTCCTTGCGCCCGCCGAGCATGGCGTACAGGGCCCGTCCCGCGGCCTCGGCCATCCCCTCGTCGCGCACCGCCACGATGATCGGCACGACCTTCGTCCCCGGCAGCGCGAGCTGGACGAAGGGGAGCTGAACCTCGAGGGAGTGCTCGCCGCGGAAGACCTCCTCGCTGGCCTCGAACAGCTCCCCGTGCTCGGCAACGAGGCGCCGGACCAGCTCGCGGTCCACGGGCACCGAGCCGAGCGGCGTGTCGTAGGCGGGCCGATCGAGCACCGACACCTTCCGCGCCGCCCGACTGTGGCTCAGGGCCATCACCACCACCGTCGTGTGGCCTCGACCCACGGCCGCCTTGTAGGCCTCGCCCGCCACCGGGCCGGAGTAGCGGTAGCCCGCGTGGGGGCTGAGGATCGCCACGAGATCGCGCTCTTTGGCCACGGGCGGCGCCTTGGCATCGTCGAGGTACCCGCGCACCTCGGCCTCGAGCTCGGCCGGGTCGGCGGTGTAGAACATGCCGGCCACCTGGGCCGGGAAGGCCCCCTCGATCCGCTTGGGCATCTTCGGTTCCTCCTTCGACGTCGCCACGGCGGTCTTCTCGTCCGCGGGCTGGGCGTCCGGCGCGGCCGGCGGCGCGGGCTTCGGCTCCGAGCACGCGAGCAGCGCGGCCAGCACCGGAAGCAGCGGAAGCAGCATCATCCTCGGCATCGTTGCACCTCCCCGGTGATGCCGGGAAAACCGAGCAACTCCATCCGGGTCACGGAGCTGACCGACAGCCGGGCTCCCCTCTCTATCGCCCTTTCGAAAAACGATCGGGCCCAGTCCTTGCCCGAGAGGAACGCGAGCACTACGTTGGTATCCAGCAGATAGTCAGTTCCACTCATCGTGAAGCGCCCTCTGGAGGGCGACCGGATCCCCGCCCAGCCTCGGCGAGCCGGCCAAGGCCCCCGCCAGTCTCATGATTCCCGCCGCGGTTCCCTTGTGGTTGGCCGACGTGACGAAGACCAGCAGATCGGCATCTCCCTCCGGCACGCTGTCCGGCAGGTTCAATGTCACCTTCACCTCGCGGCTTCGCGGAACCACCACTCGTTGCCTCAGTGTTTCCATCATCGCTCCTCGGGTGTCGCGACAACCCCGGTTTCAACAATAGCACAAGCCGCCGAAGCGGGTACAGGTCCCCAGGGTGACCTCGCAAAACCCACTAGGGATTCAGGTGGCGGGCGATCGCGGTGACGATCTTCTCCTGCCAGCCCCGCGACGCCGAGACGTAGCCCTCGGCGCCGCCCACCAGGATCGAGAAGGCGACGGGCCGCTCACCCTTCGTGTCGAAGACGTAACCCGACAGCGTGGCCACGTCGGACAGGGTGCCGGTCTTGGCCCGCACGTGGCGGCGCGTCGCCGGATCGCGGTAGCGCGTCGAGATCGTGCCGTCGACCCCGCCGGTGGCCAGCTGGCTCAGGAACTCGGGCCGCACGCCGTCGTCCAGGTAGGCGCCCCGCAGAAGGGCCACCAGCTGCCGTGCCGAGAACCGGTTGGCGTCGAACAGCCCGGAGCCGTTGCGGTAGGTGTAGCTGCCCCGGGGAAGCCCCCATCCCTCGAGCACGCCCGCCGCGACGTCGAGGGCGGTCTCCCAGGCGCCCGGCCCCTTGCCCGCCTCGGCGCCCATGGTCTTCAGCACCATCTCGGTGACGAAGTTGTTCGAGACCTTGCCCGTCTCCCAGAGCACCGCCGACAGGGGTGGCGATTCGTGCTCGACGAGCAGCGGCGTCCCGGCCGGCACCGGCCCGATCCGCACCTCGCCGGCCATCGAGATGCCCGCCTCCTCGAGCACGCCGGCCAGGCCGTAGCCCGCGAACAGCGAGGGGTTGTCGATGCGCCGCTGGTAGGTCACCGCCCGCGCACCCAGCGGCACCTGCCCCCAGACCCGGACCCGCGTCCTGTCCTCGAACGGGACGGCCGAGATCTTGGGGTTGTGGGCGCCCTGCCCCAGGGTGATGGCGTCGTTGGTGAGCAGCGCGTACCCCGGCGGGTCGAGCAGCACCCGCGCCGGCGTGATGGCCCGGGGACCGGGGCGGATGGTGACGGCCAGGGCGTTGCGGTTCAAGGACACCGCCCCCACCGGCGCGCGGAACTTGTTGTCCTCGTCGGGCTGCTGATCGAAAGCGAAGGGCAGGTTCTCTCCATCGAAGTAGGTATCGTCCACGGTCACGCCGTCGACGCGTCGGATGCCCATGGCCTTCAGCTCGCGGACCATCCGCCACAGGTCCGCGGTCTCGAGCAGCGGATCCGCGCGCCCCTTGATGTACAGCGGCCCGTGCACCGCGCCGTTGTCGACGCGACCGTAGAGCTCTGTCCGGAAGCGGAACTCGGGCCCGAGCACCTTGAGGGCGCAGGCCGCAGTGAAGACCTTGGTGTTGGAGGCCGGGTTGAGCTGCGCGTCGCCGTCCCGAGCGAAGATCTCGGTGCCGGAGAGCACGTCCGTCACCGCCACGCCGGCCTTGGCCCCCCCCGGCACCGCCGCGGCGACGGAGGCCAGCTCCCGGGCCAGGGCATCGAACCCGGCGTCCCCCTGCTGCGCCGGCGCGGCCCAGGCGACCGCGACCGCCGCCGCGCCGCAGAGCAGCCCCGCCATGATCCGTCTTCGGTATGGATCCCTTGCCGTCACGGGAGCGGATTATACGGGGGCCGACGGCGGGGGTCCACCCCCGGAGATCGCCCTGCAGGGCTCCCGCCTCGAGGCACGCGGAGTCAGCCCTCCAGGCACTCCGCACAGGGTCGATAGCCGGTCGCACGCGCCTGCCCGAGGTCGCGCAGCCAGACCTTGCTCTTTCCGTCGATGCGGTCCGCGAGGGCGCAGGTGACGAGGTGGCACTCCTTCGTCCGCGAGTCTCCCACCAGCGAGAGCACCGCGATGGGCATCCTCACTCCCAGCACGTCGACCGCGAACTCAGCCAGCGGCAGCAGACCGTCCCGCACGGTGACGGAGCCCGCAACCGGGTGCACCAGGGAAAGCCGTTCCGCCGCCAGGGAGAGGAGGCGCCCGTCGAATCGGGTGCCGCCCACGCGCCGCACGGGGATGTCGACGCGGTAGTCGCCGTCTCCGAGATCCGTCGCGGGCCACCATGGCTTCACGCCGCCGGGGACCAGGAACCGGATCGAGTCGGCCCACCCGGGCCCGAGCAGGACGCCACGGGCGCCCGCCGGCTGGACCAGGAGCCGCACGGTCGATGCGTCCACGAAGTACCCGCCGGTCTCGGAGTCCTTCTCGGTGGGGAGGAACCCCACCGCCAGCTGGCGGCGCAGCTCGACGTTGAACTTCTGCTTCGAACCCGCGATCCTGGCGAGCCGGTCGCGCTCGGCACGCAGCGCCGCCGTGGGCAGCCTCCCGAGCAGCCCCGAGACGGCCCCGCCGAGCTTCTTCTCGAACTCGCCGGCATCCGAGGGTCGGTACCCGGTGATCGTCGTGTCGATATCGCAGGTTCCGGGACCCCCCAGCCGGATGTCGGCCTGGTAGGCCCCTCCCCCGGCGTGGGCCAGGGGCACCGTCCGGGTCCTCCTCTTGCCGAGGGTCCCCTTCTCCTGGAGGTGCCGCAGCACCCGATCCGCGATACTGGGCACGTCCGCGTCGCCGGATCGCACGAGCGCTTTCACCATGTCCGGGCTTCCGGCCATCGCACGGGCCACCGCGTCGCCCGGCCAGGGTCCCGGCTCCCGCACCCGGGCCATGACCCTGGCGTCGGACACGGGCTTCCCGAAACGGTCCGTCACCGTGGCCCGCAGCCGCACACGGTCGCCCGGCCTCGGTACGTCCGGCGCATCGACGGCGAGCCCGGTCCCGCCGTCCCCGCGCGTGAGCACTCCCATCGCATAGCTGCCGGTCCCCGCGCCATGGCGGGACAGGACGAATTCCCACTCGCCGGCCCAGCGGTGCTCCTGCTCCGGGATCGCGAGGGGCAGATCGAGGGCGATCATCCTGTGCATCTCGCCGCCGCTGGCGCGGACGCCGTGGTAGCTCGCGGCCAGGCTGAACCAGATCGCGTCGTCCTGGCCCGGCGGGACCACGCCCAGGTCCCACTTGTCCGCGTCGGGCTGGTTGAAGAGGGCGTAGAAGACGAGCTTGGTGTGCCCCAGGGTCACCGGGATCTTCCGCGTGGCGATCTGCCCCGAGGAGAGTTGCGGATCGGGCCCGGCGTCCGCCTCGTCGAAACCGAACAGGGTCTTGAACCTGCTCACGAACCAGTGCTGGAGCGTGATATCCGAGGTCGCGTAGTCGGTGATGTGCTTGACGTCGAGGGCCGGATCGCCGCCGGTCTCGGCGACGGCGTTCCTCAGCCGAGTCACCCAGCTGTCCCCCGTGAGCACGGCCGCGGCGTTGAGCCGTATCTTCGGATCCTGGAAGGGGTGCGCCGCATCGCCGTCCTCGCGGTACCACAGGCCCGTCTGCGACCCGTCGAAGAGCTCGGCCAGCATGGGCGCGCGGTTCTCGATGCCGTCGGAGAGCACGAGCAGCACGCGGTCACGGACGCCGGCCGGGTCCGCGTCCTCCACCAGCGCGTTGCGGCAGAAGAGCATGCCGGAGCCGAGGGCGGTGAAGTGCCCGGGGTGGTACGCCTGCGCCAGCGTCCCGGCGGGCGGGTCGGCGCTGATGGAGTCGGTCTTGGCCAGGGTGGCGCCGTCCGGCAGCCGGAAGGAGTCGCCCGCGGCGTCGTCGAACCAGTTGTGGAGACCGTCCGGGTAGCCCGGCTCGGGCGGCTGCGGGTTCGGGAAGTTGGGGCCCCCGGACGGCATGGACCGCCCCCAGAACCAGGCCAGGCCCGCCCGGTGCGGCAGCGTGGTCCAGGTGTGGGTGCCCGATCCGCCGTAGGGATCCGCGGTCACGGTCTGGTCGACTGCTTCCTTCACCAACTCGGCGAAGATCTTGGCGCCGCTCATGGCCGCGGCCCAGCGGTGCTGCGAGGCCATCGAGCCCGAACGGTCGATGAGGATCGCGACGTCGACGCCATCCGGCTCGACCGGGATCTGGGCCGCGACGTCCACATCGAGCTCGACCGTGCAGGCCGGGGCGGACCCGTCGTGGGGCGCGAGGGTGAAGGTCGCGGTGCCCGAGCCGCCCGCCGGGTCCAGCGCGGTCCAGGTGATGGCCGTGGTGGCGCTGTTCGTCGACGCCACGCCGTCGAGCGCCGCGTCGAGCGCCGGAGGCGCGATCGCCATCGGGCCGAAGTCCCAGGGGCCGGGGTCGTCGGCGCCGCCGCTTTGCACCTTCAGCGTCTTCGATCCGCCGCCCGCCGCGTAGGCGATGTCCGCCGGATCCGGATCCACGTGCCGCCGCCTCAGCATCGCGCCGACGACCGACGCGGGCCTCGCGCCGTCCTGGATGGTGATGTCGAAGGCGGTGTCCGTCCCGGACGAGCCGCTCGCGCTCGCGACCGTCGCGCTGATGTTGCCCGTGCCGGAGACCGCGAGGGAGACCGAGGTCTCGGTCTTGGACCAGGTGTAGGATCCGCTCGTCGCGGCCGCCGAGACGCTCGTCGTGCCCACGGCGGTCTGGTTGTCGAACCAGAAGAAGACCACGTGCCCGAGCCGGCGGAGGTTGAGGTCGAGGGACCCGATGTCGCAGTACGGGCCCGCCGCCGGCGTCACCCGCAGCGTGAACGTCCCGTTCTCGGCGAACGTCGCGCTCCCGGGGTCCGCCACCGAGATCGCCCCGCTGCTCGTGAACGACAGGCCGAGATCCGCCGGAATGCCCCCGCCGTAGCTCCCGGGCGCCACCGCGAACCCGTACGTCCCGCTCGATACCGCGTTCCCCCCCCCGGTCTGCCCCTCGAACACCGTGAACTCCGTGCTCGCGAGCTTGCGCAGGTGCAGGTCGAGGGACCCGATGTCGCAGTACGGGCCCGCCGCCGGCGTCACCCGCAGCG
>CAYZAI010000050.1:0-5682 GCA_964476305.1 uncultured Myxococcales bacterium | reverse complement strand
CCGCTCGATACCGCGTTCCCCCCCCCGGTCTGCCCCTCGAACACCGTGAACTCCGCCACGACCAGGTGTCGCAACGAGATCTGGAACGGGTTGACGCCCACCTGGTAGACGATGTCCGCATCGCCCGCGTGCCGGAGCGTCAGGGTGAACTCGCCCTCGAATCCCCCCGCCTTGAGCCAGTCCGCGTTGTCGATGGCGCCCGCATCCCAGGTCAGGCGCGCCTGCGTCCCGTCGCCGTTCAACACGGTGAACTGGAAGTTCGGGTCGCTCGTGAACCCGGTGAGATCGGAAACGATCCATGTCCACGCGCCCGAGCTCGGCGCCTGCGACTCGTTGACCACCGGGCCGCTCGCCTGCTCCTTGACGTAGGTCGTCCCCTGGAAGGCGGCGAACAGCGTGACGTGCTGATGATCGAGTGCCATTTCTCCCCTCCTCTTCGGATCGGACTGCTCAGAAGGCTTCCAGCGTGTCGGCGGATCGGTAGGTGCCGATCGTCTTGCCGAAGTACGTGTTCTGCAAAGTGGCGGTGATGCGGATCACGTTCGAGTTCGTGCCCAGGTCGGTCACGTCCCCGGACATGTCGTCGAGCACGCTCCCCCTGATGATGTAGAGGCGCCCCACGTTGGTGTTGCCGCTCGGGATGTCCCAGGTGGGGGCGCCGACCGCGACATCTTCCTGCCCGTCGCCGTCGATGTCACCGATGTTGGCGACCGGCGAACCGAGGTAGTCGCTGTTTTTCTCGCCGCGAAGCCTGACGTCGGCCGCCGTCTCCATGGTGACGGAGCCCGTCGTGTCGAACGCGTCGAACTCCACGTAGGCGGTACCTTGGTAGCTCGTGCTGCTGGGCTTGGTCCCGACGAGCAGGTCCACGCGGGCATCGGCGTCGAATTTCCCGGCCGCGCCGGACATGCCGAGCATCGACACCGTCGTGACACCCGGCGCCATGTCGGCGTAGGAGTCCGTGTCCTGGTAGATGGTCTGTCCTGAAAGCGGGTTCTCCGGATCGACCGGCGACAGCACGATCGACGCGCGACCCTCCTGGTAGCTCGTCCAGTAGGTATAGCCGGCCATCAACAGGTCGGCGTACCCATCGAGGTCGAGATCGCCGACACCCGTCGCAAGAGCGCCCGTACAGGAGGGGCTCAATAGCCCCTGGATGTGCAGATCGAAGGCGAGGAGCACCGATACCGGTGTCGACCCGGTCCAGAGCCCTGCTCCCCCGTCGCCACGAATTACGTATGCATGACCCGTGTCGGGGGCGGTGCTGGACTCCATCTCTCCGACGAGCAGATCGACGAACCCGTCGCCGTCCACGTCGCCGCCGTCCGCGACAGCGCTGCCGAACCTCCCGTCCGTCGTGCTCCCGGTGAGCACGAGGTCGGCGTCCGCGATCGTGAGATCCGCCGCGATCGGGCCGAGGAAGACGAGCACCTCGCCCTGGTAGCTGTTCCACGCGTAGTTGCCGACGATGAGGTCGTCGATACCGTCGCCGTTCAGGTCCGCGCCGGCGATCGAGCGGCCGAAGGACACCTGTGTGCCATCCGCAGGCGGTGTGACGGTGAACGTCTCAGAATCGGTATCGACGTAGGTCGGGTTCGCCCACGACCCGGTCGCACGCCCCGTGACGACATAGATCATGGACGAGGTTCCGTTGGCGTTCTGCAGGGCGAAGTCCTGGTACCCGTCGCCGTTCACGTCGCCGATCGTCGACACGTAGCTCGAATTGAAGCTGGTACCGCTCGTGATCCGGAACGTGACATCGGCTTCGCCGGCTGCCTTGTCGGCGGTGAGCGACGTGCCGAAGAAGAGCACCGGGTTGGGGCTCACGCTTCCCGACGCGCCGATCACGACGTCCGACTTCCCGTCCCCGTCCACGTCGTTCGGCGCGCCGAGGCGGAGCGGCCAGGCGACCGAGCGCTGCGTGATCTCGCCGCCGCCCGCGTAAACGTAGGTCTGCACCGCGCGCCAGTAGAGCGTGTGCTCGGTCGCGAGCGGCGCGAAACCGTCGTTCGTGCACACCACGTAGTCGATGAAGTCGCCTGATGTGGCTACCTCGCAGATCGAAACCGTGTACTCCACCGTCGCGAAGTCCCGCGTGTAGCTGAGCTCCACCGCGTACTGCGGGTAGGTGGCGGACAGCGGGAACATGCCCAGGTCCTCGAGCGAGGTCTCGAACACGAACTGCTGCGCCTCGAGAAGATAACCGCCGCCGTGCGCCCAGACGTGGCTGCCGCTCTCGGGCCAGATCGGCCGCGGCGGCTCGTCCATCTCGCACACCGGCGCTCCGACCTGATCCTGGCACGTGGCCGGCGGATTGTCGTTGCAGGAGGCGCTACCGTCGGTCGGTGCATCCTCGTACACCGGCCCGGCCTGGCCGACGCAGCTCCCGGCCTCCCACCGCTCGCACAACGAGGCGTACTCGTAGTTCGAGTACGTGCCCGCTGTCGTGCAGTACTGCGCCACGGTCTTGCACGTGCCCAGCACCTGGCAGCGTCCGCCGGTGCCCGAGGCGGTCGCGCGCTGGCACCAGGTGAAGCCGTCCCAGCCGTTGGGGTCGCCGGTCTGCTGGTAGAGCCAGACGCCGGTGCAGCTCACCCCGCACGCGGGGTCGTCCGAGCCGGACGGCAGCTGGTCGCACGTCCCGGCGCCGTCGCACGCGTAGCACGGGTCGACCGCGTCGCAGAGCGCGGTGTTACCCGGCCACACGCAGGCGCCGGACTGGCACGACGCGTTGCAGTCCGCGTCCACGCCGACGCAGTGGTCCGGATCGACCCAGTCGTCCGTCGCCGGGCTGCAGGCGCCGACGGCCCCGAAGGTCCCGTCGCAGGTCTCGCACTCGCCGCCGCATGTCCCGTCACAGCAGAAGCCGTCCACGCACGCGTGCGGGTCCACGCATTGGTGGTGGGCGGTGCACGGCGTGCCCCATACGTTGGGGAGGGTGCAGAGCCCCTCGGCGCACCCGGCACCCACGTCGGTCGCTTCGCAGCAGAACCTCGTATCCATGCACAGCTCGTCCCCGGCCCCGACCTCGCAGCCGCCCGGGGGCGTACAGGCCGTGCCGTTGCAGGCGTAGCCCTGGTCGCAGGCACTCTCCTGCGCGGTGCACGCGTGGGAGACACACTCGGACCAGTGCTCGTTGCCGCGATCCGCGTAGTCGGTGTTCGAGCAGGTCTGCGCGACGCAGATCGCGCCCTCGGCGAGCTTCCAGGTGCACGCTCCCGCCTCGCAGTTCCCGGTCAGCCCGCAGGCGTCCGCTTCGACCGCGCAGTCGTCGTTCCAGTCCTGGCCCGCGGTGACCTGCACGCAGCCCTGGGCCGCGCCGTCGCAGCCGAGGCACGTGCCGCAGGTCGCGGCCGGGGCGGCCGTGCCGTCGATGTCGTCGTAGAACGAGCAGGTGCCGTCCCCCGCGAGGTGGCAGGCGCTGCAGTCGCCCGGGCAGCCCACGCCCACGCAGCACACGCCGTCCTCGCAGTTCCCGGTGCCGCAGGACTCGTCCTCGGTGCCGCACGACGCGCCCTGGGTCAGGCACGCCGAAGCCGTGCCGGTGCCGTCGTCCACCCGGCACGCGTTCGCGCCGTTGCACGACGCCTCGCACCCCGGGAACAGGTCCGGGCAGTACCCGTGGGGGTCCTCCCCCTGGTCCACCGCGTCGCAGACCCCGTTCGCCGAGGCCGTGTACGCCGCGGCGCAGGCCATGCAGCCCGAGCAGGACGCGGAGTTGCAGCAGAAGCCGTCGGTGCAGGCGCCCGGTGCCGCGCACTGGTGGTTCGCCGTGCAGCCGGTCCCCACGGCGATGAGGGACGTGCAGGCGCCCTGGGTGCACCCGGCGCCCGTGTCCGCGGCCTCGCAGCAGAACCAGCCCGGCGAGGCGCACAGCTCGTCGAGAGCGCCGACGGTGCAGTCGGCCGTGCACGAGTCCCCGCTGCACAGGAAGCCCGCGGTGCAGGCGTTCACGTGCGCGGTGCAGATGTGGGAGTCGCACTGGGACCAGTGCTCGGTGCCGTAGGTCGCGCCGTTGGTGCAGGACTTGGCCACGCAGAGATCGCCTTCGTCGATCTTGTACTGGCACGCGCCCGCCTCGCAGTTCCCGCTGAACCCGCAGGGATCCGCGCCCGCGGCGCAGTCGTCGTTCCAGTCCTGCCCCGTGGTGACCTGCGCGCAGCCCTGGCCCGTCCCGTTGCAGCCGAGGCACGTGCCGCAGGTCGCGGCCGGGGCCTTCGTCCCGTCGATGTCGTCATAGAGGGTGCAGGTGCCGTTCCCGGCGAGGTGGCAGACGTTGCACTCCCCCGGGCAGCCGGCGCCTACGCAGCACACGCCGTCCTCGCAGTTGCCGGTGCTGCACGACGCGTCCTCGCCGCCGCACGCCGTGCCCTGGGACAGGCAGGCCGCGGCCGTGCCGAACCCGTCGTCCACGCGGCACTCGTTCGCGCCGTTGCAGGACGCCTCGCACGAGGGGGACAGGTCCGGGCACGCCCCGTGGGGGTCCTCGCCCTGGTCCACCTCGTCGCAGACGCCGTTCGCCGCTGCCGTGTAGGCCGCGGCGCAGGCCATGCAGCCGGAGCAGGACGCCGTGTCGCAGCAGAAGCCGTCGATGCACGCCCCCGGGGCGGCGCACTGGTGGTCGGCGGTGCACGCGGTCCCGACCGGGATCAGCGACGTGCAGTCGCCCGGCGTGCAGCCGACGCCCAGGTCCGTGCTCTCGCAGCAGAACGTGTCGCCGACGCACAGCTCGTCGTCCAGGCCCAGGGTGCAGCCGCCAGCCGAGGCGCAGCCGGTCCCGTCGCAGCCGTAGCCCGGCGCGCAGTCGTAGGAGTGCGGCGAGCAGACGTGGGAGTCGCACTGGGACCAGCTCACGGTGCCGAAGGTCGGGCCGTCGGCGCAGGTCTGGGACACGCAGGTGCCGCCCTCGGCGATCTTCCAGGCGCAGGCGCCGGCCGCGCAGGCGCCACTGAGCCCGCACGGCTCGACCGTGTCCTCGGCGCAGTCGTCGTTCCAGTCCTGGCCGGTCGTGACCTGGACACAGTCCTGCGAGGCGCCGTCGCAACCGAGGCACGTGCCGCAGGTCGCGGCCGGGGCTTCGGTCCCGTCGATGTCGTCGTAGAACGAGCAGGTGCCGTCCCCGGAGAGGTGGCAGGCGTTGCACTCCCCCGGGCAGCCCGCGCCTACGCAGCACACGCCGTCCTCGCAGTTGCCGGTGTCGCAGGACTCGTCCTCGGTGCCGCACGCCGTGCCCTGGGCGAGGCACGCGGTCGCGGTGCCCGCGCCGTTGTCCACCCGGCACTCGTTCGAGCCGTTGCACGAGGCGATGCACCCCGGGGACAGGTCCGGGCACGTCCCATGGGGATCCTCCCCCTGGTCCACATCGTCGCAGACCCCGTTGGCCGACGCGGTGTACGCCGCGGCGCAGGCCATGCAGCCGGAACAGGACGCCGTGTCGCAGCAGAAGCCGTCGATGCACGCACCCGGGGCGGCGCACTGGTGGTCGTCCGTGCACGACTGGCCGACCTCGATCAGCGCCGTGCAGTCGCCCGCCGTGCAGCCCACGTCCGTGGCGTCCGTCGAGTCGCAGCAGAAATGGCTCCCTTCGACGCACAGCTCGTCCCCGATGCCGGCGGTGCAGTCCCCGGCGCAGTCGTCTCCGTCGCACAGGAAGCCGCCCGCGCAATTGGACGAGTGCGTGGT
>CAYZAI010000049.1:0-17829 GCA_964476305.1 uncultured Myxococcales bacterium | reverse complement strand
GACGGCAACGAGAGGAACGGGAACGACCGCGGAGATCTGGTGACGAATGCGGAAGGTCATCCAAGGCGGGGAGTGCGATAGGGGTCATGGCCAGGTGAACGCAGAGCGACATCGGCTATCGCGAACGGCGAGGGGAAATTTCTCCCTTGACCGTGGCGGCCGCTTTATCGATGCCCCCCTTTCTTTTTCGTTGCGGTGGCGGGCCTATCCGGGCGTTACCTCCGCATCCGATCGGCGGCGGGAGATGGCGGCCCGGCGGCGGCGCCGGTCCGGAAAAGCCTGTCGGTGGTGCGCTCCACTCCGCCTGCCTCGAGCGCTGCCACGGCCCGCCCGCCGTCTTCGAGCGCGAGCCGGGCAGCGGCATCCCGCGCATCCTGGTGTTCGAGCACCTGCCCGGGCTGCGGCCGTGCTGCTGCCGGATCCCCCGGGCTTCGATCTCGACGGCGCGCCGCGGGACTTCGAACCGCGGTGATGGCCCCCTCATCGACCGGCAGAATCTTTGAAATCGGCCGCGAAACTGTGCTACTCCTCCTTCGCGACACCGGCTCATCCGTTCAGCAGGAGGAGGGCCCTTGTTCGGAGCCATGACAAAGAAGAAGACACCAGTCGAATACGACGAGAAGGCGATCCAGACCCTCGACGCCCTGACCCACATCCGGCTGCGCACCGGGATGTACATCGGCCGCATCGGCGACGGCTCGAACCCCGTCGACGGCATCTACATCCTGCTCAAGGAGGTCGTCGACAACTCGGTGGACGAGTTCATCATGGGCGCCGGCCGCCGGATCGACATCACCCGCGACGAGCTCACGATGACGGTCCGAGACTTCGGCCGCGGCATCCCCCTGGGCAAGGTCGTCGAGTGCGTGAGCCAGATCAACACCGGCGGCAAGTACAACGATGACGTGTTCCAGTTCTCGGTGGGCCTGAACGGCGTGGGCAACAAGGCCGTCAACGCCCTGTCGTCGGAGTTCGAGGTCATCAGCTACCGCGGGGGCAAGTTCAAGCGTGCCCTGTTCGAGCGGGGGATCAAGCGCGAGGAGTCCTCGGGCCGCGCGCCCAAGGAATCCGATGGCACATTCGTCCGCTTCACGCCAGATGGCGAGATCTTCGGCGACTACCACTGGCGCGAGGAGTACATCGAGCACCGCCTGCGCTACTACGCCTACCTGAACGCCGGGCTGACCCTGACCTGCAACGGCCAGAAGTTCTTTTCCAGGGATGGCCTGCGCGATCTGCTGGCCGAGGAGCTCGGCTCGGAGCGCACGGTCTATGATCCCGTCTACTTCAGGAACGGCAACCTGGAGTTCGCCTTCACCCACACCCAGGCCTACGGCGAGAAGTACTTCAGCTTCGTGAACGGCCAGTACACCTCGGACGGCGGCTCCCACCAGAGCGCCTTCCGAGAGGGAATCCTCAAGGGCATCAACGAGTTCGCCAAGAAGAGCTTCGCCGGCGAGGATGTGCGCGACGGTCTGGTGGGCGCGGTGGCCGTCAAGCTCGAGGAGCCGGTCTTCGAGAGCCAGACCAAGAACAAGCTGGGCAACACCGAGGTTCGCGGGCCGCTCGTCCAGGCGGTCAAGGACCAGGTCGTGCTGTGGCTGCACAAGACCCCGCGGGCCGCCGAGGCGCTGCTCGACAAGATCCGGCTCAACGAGAAGGTGCGCAAGGAGCTGGCGTCGATCAAGAAGGAGGCCAAGGAGCGGGCGCGCAAGGTGGCTATTCGCATCCCCAAGCTGATAGACAGCAAGATCCACTACGATGATCCCAAACCCGCGGGCAAGGCCGCCGACCGCCGCGACGAGACGATGATCTTCATCACCGAGGGCGACTCCGCGGGCGGCGCGATGGTCCAGGCCCGGGACGTCCACACCCAGGCGATCTTCTCGCTCAAGGGCAAGCCGCTCAACTGCCACGGGCTCAAGCGCGACGCGATCTACAAGAACGAGGAGCTGTACAACATCATGCGCGCCCTCGGCGTCGAGGACGGTCTCGATGGCCTGCGCTATGACAAGGTCGTGATCGCCACCGACGCGGACGTGGACGGTATGCACATCCGCAACCTGCTGTTGACCTTCTTCCTGCGCTATTTCGAGGAGCTGGTGGTCACGGGCCACGTCTACATCCTCGAGACTCCGCTGTTCCGCGTCCGGGACAAGCAGCAGACCCGCTACTGCTACTCCGAGCGCGAGCGCGACAAGGCCGTGCGCGAGATCGGCAAGGCCGAGATCACCCGCTTCAAGGGCTTGGGCGAGATCAGTCCCCGCGAATTCGGTCAGTTCATCGGGCAGAAGATGCGCCTGGTGCCGGTCACCGTGCGCTCGATGAGCCAGGTCAGCACGACGCTGGAGTTCTTCATGGGCAAGAATACGCCCGAGCGCCGGCAGTTCATCGAGCAGAACCTGATCGTGGACATCGGCTGACGCACCGCGGCGGCAATCCCGGGAGGCTTCGGATGGCGACCCTCGAACCGCTGATGCAGAAGAACTTCCTCGAGTACGCGAGCTACGTGATCGTCGATCGCGCCATCCCCGACATCCGCGACGGCTGCAAGCCGGTCCAGCGCCGGATCCTGCACACCCTGGCCGAGATGCACGATGGCAAGTTCCACAAGGTCGCCAACGTCATCGGCGAGACGATGAAGCTCCACCCCCACGGCGATGCCTCCATCGGCGACGCCCTGGTGGTCGTCGCCAACAAGGAGTATTTCATCGAGCGGCAGGGCAACTTCGGCAACGTCGTCACCGGACACCCGGCCGCGGCGCCGCGCTACATCGAGTGCCGGCTGACGGATCTGGCTCGCGAGACCCTGTTCAACAAGGAGATCACCGAGTGGCAGAACAGCTACGACGGGCGGCGCCAGGAGCCGGTGTTCCTGCCCGTCAAGCTGCCGGTGCTGCTCATGATCGGCGCCGAGGGCATCGCCGTGGGCATGGCCACGCGCATCCTGCCCCACAACCTGCCCGAGCTGCTCGAGGCCCAGATCAAGGTGCTGCGCCACCAGTCTTTCCAGCTGGCCCCGGACTTCCTCACCGGCGGGCTGGTGGACGTATCGGAGTACGACGACGGTCGGGGCAAGGTCAGGGTCCGGGCGCGGATCGAGGCCGAGGGTGACAAGCGCATCGTGATCCGCGAGGTGCCGTTCAGCACCACCACCGAGAGCGTGATCGCCTCGCTCGAGTCCGCGGCCCAGAAGGGCAAGATCAAGATCGCCTCGATCAACGACTTCACCACGGACCGGGTCGAGATCGAGATCCTGCTGTCCCGCGGCGTGCACTCCGACGAGGTCGTCCCGCAGCTCTGGGCCTATACCGAGTGCGAGGTGCAGGTCAGCTCGAACATCGTCGTGATCCGCGACGGGCATCCCGTCCTGGTCACCGTCTCCGAGGCCCTGCGTTTCCTCACAGACAGGCTGCGCGACCAGATCTGCGCCGAGCTCGAGCTCGAGATCAGCAAGCTGCGCGACCGCCAGCACTGGCTGACGCTAGAGCAGCTGTTCATCGAGAACCGGGTCTACAAGCGGATCGAGAAGGCGAAGACCGCAGAGGCCGTGCGTCTCGAGGTCCACGAGGGCATGAAGCCCTTCCGCAGGCGGATGGTGCGCTCGCTGACAGAAGAGGACGTGGAGCGCCTGCTCGAGATCCGCATCCGGCGCATCTCGGCGTTCGATATCGCGAAGAACCGCCGGCAGATCGAGGAGGTCAAGGGCGGTATCTCCGAGGCCGAAGGCCGACTCGAGAACCTGACCCAGACCACGGTGTTGTACCTTCAGGATCTGCTGGCGCGCTTCGGCGACTCATACCCGCGGCGGACCGAGGTCGCGGCCTTCGAGGCAGTGGATCGGCGGCAGGTGGCGGTCCAGAACATCAAGGTCTCGTACGATCCCGAGACCGGCTTCTTCGGCAGCGAGGTCAAGGGCTCGGGGCACCAGATGAGCCTCTCCGAGTACGACCGCGTGCTGATCGTCAGCGACGACGGCAGTTTCCGCATCTCGGGACCGACGGGGAAGATGCTCATCCCGGGGAAGGTCCTTTACTGCGACCGGTTCGACGAGGAGCGGGGAAAGGCCTTCACCGTGGTCTACCGCGACAAGGAGCGCAACGCCTTCGGCAAGCGGGTGCACATCCTGAAGTTCATCCGCGACAAGGAGTACGAGCTGATCAAGGGTCGCACCGGGAAGATCGACATGCTGCTGCCGGACGACGCGGCTGACGTGATCCGGCTGCACTACGTCCCGAGGAAGCGCCAGCGGGTGACCGAGAACGACTTCGACCTGGCCGTGCTCGACTTCATGGGGATCTCGGCCCGCGGCGTGCGCCTGGCGCCCAAGCCCGCCGCCCGCATCAAGAAGATCCCCCGCGACGAGGCGATCCTCGACACCTCGGGCGGCGCCGGCCGGCTGTCGATCCCACCCGAGCCTCCCGAGGAACCCGAGCCCCCGCCGCCCGCGCCGAAGAAGGGTTCCCGCCGCAAGCCCGGCGGCGGCCAGCAGAGCCTGTTCTGATCAGGCCGGTTCAGGGGGATCGGACCGCTCGTACTCGGGGGGCTCGCTGGCGCGATGCGAGCGCCACCACTCGAGGCCCAGCGAACCGAGCATCATCACCGTGTAGAGCGCGAGCAGCACGCCCATCACGCTCACCAGGAAGTAGCGGTTCCCAGGCTTCAGGTGCTCGGAGGCGTTGGCGAACAGCTCGATGAAGAACAGGAGCAGCAATCCGACGACGTTGCGGCGTTTCGAGAGATCCGCGGCGTGGATCACCACGGCCGTCAGCCTCAGAGAGTAGTAGTAGTAGGACGACGTCGTCAGCCAGAAGTAGGGTATGACCCCGTAACCCATCGCCTCCCAGTCCCGGGTACGGCTCAGGAACAGCCCCAGCGCGATCATCGCCAGCAGCGCACCGAGGCGCGCCGCGGACTCGACATCCTCTACCATGCGCTTCTTCTGGTCCGAGATCAGCTTCACGTCGGTTTCGCCGCGGTAGACGAGCGCGATCACCAGCCCCTCGCGGCGGGAGCTCAGGTTGTGGGGCTCCACGTGGGCCGAGATGTTGTGCAGGCTCGCCCTGTGGGCCTCGGCCCCGTCCCGGGCCACGGAGAGGGTGAGCAGCAGAGCCGCCGTGGCGAAGAAGCCCGCCGCCATCTTCCAATAGAACACCGGCACCCGGCGCCAGATCCTGGACAGCGGGACGTCGGTGCGGTTGATCAGCGCGTGCAGGCTCTTGGCGAAGATACCGAACAGCCACAGCACCGGGAAGTAGCGCATCAAGGTGGCGTAGGCCAGGAACGCGCCGCCTGCCACGGGCCGCTCCTTTCGGACGAGGCAGATGCCGATCACCATCGATGACAGCCAGTCGTAGCGCAGGAAGGCCCAGGTGATGATCGGCCAGCGGAACGAGTAGCAAACGACGACGAAGATCCACGAGAACGCGAAGGTCTCACGGCCGAAGGCCCACCAGATCGCCGCCAACATCGCCGCCAGCCACAGGAAATCGAGCCAGGTGGCGAGCTTCATCGACTCGACCGGGATCAGGTTGGCGATGGGGCGTGCGACGAGCACCCACGTCGGCGTGCCGTTGAACCCGTGGTCGATCAGCAGCTCGCGCCACAGCTTGCAGTTCAGCAGGGTGTTCCTGCGCTGCAGGAAGGTCGCGTCGTGGACGAACTGCTTCCAGCGCTCGGGTGTGAACTTCGCCTTGACTCGGGCGCGCTGGTCCAGGGCGTGGCGCAGGGGCTGGCGGCTGTAGTCGCTTTCGTCCTGGGCCATGTACTTCGAGACCTGGCCCTCGCACCAGGCGCCGGACTCGTCATCGGCGACGATCAGCGCGGGCAGCAGGTCGAAGTAGCCGAGCTCGTCGAAGTACTTGGCCGAGATGTAGTAGTGCAGCAGGTCGTAGTTGTCGTAGGAGCGCAGCGCGACCCGTGAGGAGTACTGGTTGTAGTTCAAGGTGCCGAGCAGGGCCAGCAGCGCCAGGGCCGCGAAGAACACCTGGGCCGCGTTCAGCCCGAAGCGGCCGACCCGCAGCACCGGCGTGCGCTCGAGAAATTCCCGTGCGGCCTCGTTCTTCTCGGCGCGGCGGCGCAGGCGCGCCAGGACGAAACCGGCGGCGGTGCTCACCAGGGCCGCCGCGGCGAGTCCGACTTTGACCTGTTCCGCCAGATCCCTGTTCGCCATCGGTCAGTCCTCCCGGTCCGCGCCGGCGGGAGCCCAGTCAGGCGGCTCGATCCCGCTCCTTCGTGCCGTCCACCACTCGTGGGCGAAGAACGCGATCATCACCAGGCTGTAGAGCAGCAGCGAGAGGCCCATGATGCTGATCAACAGGTAGCGGTTGCCCGGGTTGACGTGCTCCGAGGCGTTGCAAAACAGCTCGATCCCGAAGAGGATCAGCAGGCCCGCCACGTTGCGGGGCTTCGAGAGATCGGCTGCGTGGATCACCACCGCGGTCATCCGCATCGAATAGTAGTAGTACGAGGACGTGGTCAGCCAGAAGTAGGGGATCAGCCCCAGGCCCACGGCCTCCCAGGTCCGGGCCCGGGTCAGCAGCAGGCCGAGCACGACGATCATCACCAGCGAAGCGACGCGGACCGGTGTCTCCAGCTCCTCGACCATGGCCTTCTTTTCATCGGATATCAGCTCGAGGTCCGTCTCGCCGCGGTAGGTCAGGGCGACCTGCAGGCCCTGGCGCATCGAGGAGAGGTTGTGGGGCTCCACGTGGGCGGCGATGTTCTTCAGGCTCTGCTGGTGGATGCCGGCGCCGTCCCGCGCGATCGAGATCCCGAGCAGCAGGACCAGGGCACCGGCGAATCCGGCGCCCATCTTCCAGTAGGCGGGAGGCACGCGCCGCCAGCAGCGGGACCACGGGACATTGCGGCGCACGACCAGGGCGTGGGCGCCCTTGATCACGATCACCACCAGCCAGACGACGGGGAAGTACCGCATCAGCGTGGCGTAGGCGAAGAGCGCGCCGCCCGCGTAGTGCTTGCGCTTCCTCATCATGCAGATGCCGATGACCATGGCGGTCATCCAGTCGTAGCGCAGGAGCGCCCACGAGATGGTGGGCCAGCGGAACGAGTAGCCGATGGTGATGAAGATCCAGGCGAAGAGGAAGGTCTCGGCGCCGAAGGCCCAGAAGACCGCAGCCAGCATCGCGAGGATCAGGGCCAGGTCGACCACCGTCGCGAGCTTGATCCACTCCACCGGGATCGCCGAGACGATGGGCCGCGCCACCAGCACCCAGGTCGGTGTGCCGTTGAAGCCGTGATCCTGCAGCAGCTGGCGCCAGTGGGAGCACGGCAGTCGCTTGGTGCTGCGCTGGATGTACATCGTGTCATGGACGAACTGCTCCCAGCGCTCTGGCGTGAAATGCGACTTGATCTCCTGCTCGCGCGCCAGGGCGTGGCGCAGGGGCTTGCGCTGGTAGTCGTTCTCGTCCTGGAACAGGTAGATCGGCGCGTTGCCCCGGCAGTAGGGGCCGGACTCGTTGTCGGCGAGGATCAACGCCGGCAGCAAGCGGAAGTAGCCGAGCTCGTCGAAGTACTTGGGCGTGACATAGTAGTGCAAGAGGTCGTACTCGTCCCAGCCCTCGAGCAGCAGATCCGAGCTGTAGCGGTTGTAGTTCAGCGTGCCGAACAGCCCGAAGAAGACGAGGGCGGCCCAGAAGGTCTGGACCGCGTTCAGCCGGAAGCGGCCGAGGGTCAGGACCGGGGTAGCGCGCACGAACTCCCGCGCGGCCTCGTTCTCCCCGGCGCGCCGGCGCAGCCGGGCGAAGAGGAAGGCGATCACCGTGGCCATCAGCGCGCCGGCGGCGAGGCCGACCTTGACTTGCTCGGTGAGACCGCGGCTGGCCATCGCTTTCGCTCCTTGGGGAAATGCGATCTTACGCCGGGAAAAGTACGGGATCGACAGCCGTTTGGAAAGAGCGATTTCGACGGGAGGCTAGTGCGCGACCAGCAAGACCGGTACGGCCAGCAGCACCGCGGCGAGCCAGAGGAGGCCGAGGCCGTCGACGGCGAGCTCCTCGCGCCACGACCAGGACGGACGCAGGGTGCGCAGCAGGCGGTAGGGCGGCTGGGTCGCGGCCAGGACCGCCAGCCCGAGGCCCAGGGGGTTCAGGGACAGGCTGGCCCGGATGTCGCCGGACAGCAGCGCCAGGGCCGATCGCACCGTGCCGCAGAGAGGGCAGGGGTGGCCGGTGAGCGCCGCGTACGGACAGGAAGCGCTCGGGAGCGCGCCGGCTGCGGTCAGGGCGATGTGGAGCCAGGGCGCGAGGGACAGGATGAGCAGGGCCAGGTGCACGCCGCGTGCCCGAGGCGAGGCCGGGGATTCCGGGATGCTCACCGGCCGGAGCCCGGACTGGGGGACGGGTCGGGATCCACGGGGTGCATCGGCTTCATCGCCGGGTCCGGCACGACGGGCTGCATGGGACGCATCGGCTGGGCCGGTTGCCCGACCGGGTCCGGGGTGATGGGCCACCCCGGCGGTTGGCTCCGCTGCCAGGCATCGGCCGGCATGGGCTCGGCATGCGAGACGAACAGCCATGTCCAGAGGACCACCGCGATGATGGCGATGGGGTTCAGGATCACGCCGGCGATGGCCGTGCCCCGGGGGGCCTTCTTCCGCGACTTCACCACGAGATCGACGATGCCGAGGGTGAGCCCGATCACGGCCGGGATCACGGCCCACGAGCCGCACAGCGGCGCGAGGCCGAAGGCCACCGAGACGATGCCGAGAACCATGGATGCGATGCCCATGCGACGAAGCTCCCGCGTGCCTGCCAGTGTACTGGCAGCCGGGGCGGGGATCAAACGTCGACCAGGTACATCTTCACCGTGTCCTCGTGCAGCGGCGGCGGCGGCGCCACGAACGGGGAGGGGTGGGCGGCGAGCTCCTTGCGCCACTTGATCTGCTGGAGCATCGCGGCGAGGATCTCCTGGCGTCTCTGCTCGACGATGTCCTGCAGCAGCCCCTTGTGGAACCTCGCCATCTCGCGAAAGCGGATGCCGGTGCCCACACCGCCGGTGCCGACGGACTCGAAGACGATGTCGCCAGCGGCCCAGATCGACTCGCTGGCTTCGGGTACCGGGATCTCGAACTGTACGACGTGCGGTCCGTAGAGGCCCGACGAGATGGGCTTCACGGTGTACAGCCCGGTGGCGCTGAGGTTCACGATGCTCGCGGCGCTCGGGCGCTCCAGGACGATTTCCGTGATGAGCCGGCTCTCGGGCACGCGGAGTGTCTCGCGGCGGTCCAGTGACATGTCATCCTCCTTCTGACTTTTGTCTACAACTACCTACATATGTATACCCCATGCCGGCCGGGGTCAAATTTCCGGTCCGTGAGCGTTGTTGGGAGCAGGGTGGTCAGGCCGCGGCGGCGCGCATGGCGGCGGAGAAGGCGATAGCGGCCTCGTCGAGCACGGCGTCGGTGTGGGCGACGGAGACGAACAGGGCCTCGAAGGCGGACGGAGCGATCGAAACCCCCCGGGCGAGCAGGGCCTGGAACAGCTTCACGAACCGCTCCTTGTCGGAGCGGGCCACGTCGTCCCAGCAGGTCACCGGGCCCGGGTTGAAGAACAGGCCGAGCAGGCTCCCCACGCGGTTGACGTGGAGCGGGACGCCGGCCTCACGGGCGGATTCTTTCAGGATCGACTCCAGCCGGGCGCCGCGGCTCTCGAGCAACTCGTACGTCCCGGGCTCGCGCAGCCGGCGCAAAGTGGCCAGGCCCGCGGCCATGGCCAGCGGGTTGCCGGAGAGTGTTCCGGCCTGGTAGACCGGCCCGGACGGCGAGATGCGCTCCATGA
The DNA here is from genome assembly GCA_964476305.1 of uncultured Myxococcales bacterium. Classification (GTDB taxonomy): domain Bacteria; phylum Myxococcota_A; class Polyangia; order JAAYKL01; family JAAYKL01; genus CAYZAI01. The sequence continues at coordinate 8,032 of CAYZAI010000049.1, read as the reverse complement.
CGTCGCGGCGCCCGCCGTAGGCCGCCACGGGAAGCCCGCCGCCGAGCACCTTGCCCAGGGTCGTCAGGTCCGGGCGCACGCCGTACAGGGCCTGGGCGCCCCCTGGGGCGACGCGGAAGCCGGTGATGACCTCGTCGAAGATCAGCAGCGCGCCGTGGTCGTCGCACAGCCGGCGCAGGCCGGGGAGGAACCCTCCCGCGGGCGGCACGCAGCCCATGTTGCCCGCCACGGGCTCCACGATCACCGCCGCGATCTCGGGGCCGCAGGACGAGAAGAGCGCCTCCACCGAGCCGAGGTCGTTGTAGTCGGCGACGAGGGTGTCGGCCACGGTTCCCGGTGTGACCCCCGGCGAGTCGGGCGTGCCGAAGGTCAGAGCGCCCGACCCGGCCTTGACCAGGAACGGGTCCGCATGGCCGTGGTAGCAGCCGGCGAACTTGACGATCTTCGCACGGCCCGTGTGGGCCCGGGCCAGCCGGACGGCGCTCATGGTGGCCTCGGTGCCCGAGCTGACCATCCTCACGAGCTCGAGGCCCGGCATCATCGCGCGGACCTCCTCGGCCAGCAGCACCTCGCCCTCGTGGGGAGCGCCGAAGGAGGTGCCCCGCCGGGCCGCGGCGCAGACCGCCTCGACAACGTCCGGCGGCGCGTGGCCCAGGATCAACGGTCCCCACGACGCCAGAAAATCGATGTAGCGCTTGCCCTCCACGTCGAAGAGGTGGGGTCCCGACCCCCGCTCGATGAAGAACGGCGACCCGCCCACGGCCCGGAAGGCTCTCACCGGGGAGTTGACCCCACCGGGCATCAGACCCAGCGCCCGTTCGTACAGCCCGCGGTTCGACTTCACTTCGCTCATGACCGGTGGTCCCGCAGGATCTCGGCGGCGTCCTTGGCGAAATAGGTGAGGATGATGTCCGCGCCCGCCCGGCGGATGCCGAGCAGCACCTCGGCCGCCACCCGCTTCTCGTCGATCCAGCCCGCGGCCGCGGCGGCCTTGATCATCGAGAATTCACCTGAGACGTTGTACGCGGCCACCGGCACGTCGAACTCGTCGCGGACCCTGCGGATCACGTCGAGGTAGGGCAGGGCGGGCTTGACCATCACGATGTCCGCCCCCTCCTCGATGTCGAGGGCCACCTCGCGCAGGGCCTCGAGGGCGTTGGGCGGGTCCATCTGGTAGCTGCGGCGATCGCCGAACTGCGGCGCGGATTCTGCAGCTTCACGGAAGGGTCCGTAGAAGGCCGAGGCGTACTTGGCGGCGTAGGAGCAGATGGCGATCTCGCTGAATCCTTCCTCGTCGAGGGCCTCGCGGATGGCGCCGACCCGGCCGTCCATCATGTCGGAAGGCGCGATCACGTCGGCACCGGCCTCGGCGTAGACCACCGCGGCCTTGGCCAGCAGGGGCAGGGTCGCGTCGTTGTCCACGGTCCCGGCCTTGATCAGGCCGCAGTGGCCGTGGTCGGTGTACTCGCACAGGCAGACGTCGCCCCAGACCAGCAGGTCGGGCAGGGCGTCCTTGAGGGCGCGGATCGCCTGGGGCACGATCCCGTCGCGGGAGTACCCCTCGCTGCCCACGGCGTCCTTGCGGGCCGGGATGCCGAAGAGGATCACCGCCGGAACCCCGGCCGCGTGGGCGGTCTTCGCCTCCTCGACCAGCAGGTCCACCGAGAGCTGGGCGCAACCCGGCATCGACTGGATGTCGTTTCTCACCCCCTTGCCGTGGGTGACGAACATCGGGTAGACGAGCCTGCCCGGTCCCAACTCGGTCTCGCGCACCATCCTGCGCAGGGCCGCGCTGCGGCGGAGGCGCCTCGGTCGAATCGTCGGAAAGTCCATCTGCTCCTCCTTCACTGGGCCTGGCGCGTCTGCCAGGCCTGTTCCACGGCGGCGACGAGGCCGGCGTCGTCGCGCGACTCGGATTCCGTTATCTGGAAACCGCCCAGGGCGGCGAGGGCCTTCCGGGTGGTGGGACCGATGGCCACGGCCAGGAGCTGTGCCATGCAGTTCCCGATGTCCGCGGACAGGTCGACGAAGCGGGTCACGGTGGAAGGGCTGGCGAACACGGCCAGGTCCCACGGACCTGTGGCCGTGCAGGCGGCCCGCAACTCCTCGGGCGTGGAACTCGGCAGCGTCCGGTAGGCCTCGAGGGGGAACACAGCTGCTCCGGCCTTCTCCAGAATCTGCTTGAGCTCGGTGCGCGCCAGGTCCGAGCAGGGGTGGAGCACCCTCGCGCCGGGGCCGACGCCGGCGCGGAGCATCTCCCCTGCCAGGGCCTCGGCGCCGTGGCCCTGGGCCAGCAGGTCCACGGACCAGCCGGCCCTCGTCACGGCGTCGGCCGTGGAGCGGCCCACCACCGCGACCTTGGGGCGCGGCCCGGCCGGCACCGACAGCCCGCCGAGGAAGCCGTTGGCCCCGTGCCGGCTGGTGATGGCGATCCAGTCGAAGCGGCCCACGGATCGGCCCGCGACCTCCACGGCCACCGGATCCGTGGGCGGGCCGATGGCGGTCATCGCGACCACGCTCGCGGTCCCGCCCCGTTCCTCGATCAACTGCGCGAGCTTGATCGAGTCAGCCCGCCTTCTGGTCAGCAGCACCCGCGCACCCTGCAGTGTTCCGCTCATGGTCCACACTCCGGTGAAGCGGCGGCGAGGCGCGCGAGAATCCCGTCCGCGCCGCGCCGTTTCAGTTCCAAGGCCAGTTCCCGGCCGACCTGCTCGGCATCCCGACCGGACCGCTCCCCCTCCACGACCCCGCTCCCGTCCGGCTCGACGATCACTCCGGACAGCCGCACGCCGGTATCCCAGGCCACCGCCAGGGCGCCGACGGGCACGTGACAGCCGCCCTCCAGTGTCGCGAGGAAGGCCCGTTCGGCGGCGACGGCCCGGTGCGTGGCCCCGTGATCGAGAACCGCGACCAGCCGCCCGGCGTGTCCGTCCCCGGACCGGATCTGGAGTGCCAGGGCCCCCTGGGCCGGCGCGGGAGGGAAGAACGCCGGATCGAGGGCCTCGCTCGCGTGGCGGTCGAGCCCGAGCCGCTCCAGCCCGGCCAGGGCCATCAGCGTGGCGTCCAGGGGCGGACCGGCGGGCTCCCGGCCGTCTTCGAGGTCGATCCCCGCGGCTCGAAGCCGCGTAGGCACGTTACCGCGAAGCGGCACCACCCGCAGGTCCGGCCGGCGCAGCAGCAGCAGCGCCCGGCGGCGCAGGCTCGAGGTTCCCACCAGGGCGCCGGGCTCCAGGTCCGCGAGGCTGCCGCCCCGCCGCGACACCAGCGCGTCCCGGGGATCGGCGCGCTCGGGCACCGCGCCCACCGTCAGGCCCTCGGGCAGCCGCGTGGCCAGGTCCTTGAAGCTGTGCACGGCCAGATCGCAGCGGCCGTCGAGGAGCGCCTCCTCGATCTCCTTGGTGAACACGCCAGGCCGGCCCAGACCGGCGAGGGACGTGGACTTGTCGCGATCGCCCAGGGTCTCGAGACCGACGATCTCGACGGAAAGCCCCGGGTGGGCCGCCCGCAGCGCGCCCGCCACCCACTCGGCCTGCCAGCGGGCCAGGCGGCTGCGGCGCGTTCCGACCCTGAAGGTTCTGGCCGTCATCCGTCCTCCCCGTCCGCGCCGGGGCGATCGAGGCCGAACAGCCGGCGCGCCCAGGCCACCCGTTCGGCCTCGCAGTCCGGCTCCCGCGCCAGCGATCGCAGCTCGAGGGTCGGCCAGTGCAGCAGCTTGTTGACGAGATCGCTGGTCAGGCGCTCGGCCAGGGGCCGATTCCGCTCGTCGAAGCGCGTGGCGAAGCGCGCGAGCTCGCGGCGACGCAGCGACTCGTAGCGCTCGCGCAGCTCCCGGATGACCGGGCCGGCTTCCAGGATCGCCCGCTGCCCGAGGAACCCGGCGAGCTCGCGGTCGATGATCGCCTCGACGGCGGGGATCTCCCGGGCCCGGCGTGCGAGGCTCTGGTCGTCGATGCCCTGCATGTCGTAGTGGTCGTTGAGGTAGACATTGTCGACGCCGGCGACCCCAGGGTCGATGTTGCGCGTCACGGCCAGATCGATCAGCAGCAGCATGCGCGAACCGCGCCTCTTGGCGGCGTTGCGGACCACGGGCTCGGTGAGCAGCGGCTCCTTGGCATGGGTCGCGCAGACAACGGCGTCCACGGTGCGAAGGAGCGAGGCCCACTCGTCCATGGCGATCGCCTTGCCGTCGACCTCGCGTGCCAGCTCCGCGGCGCGTTCGGGGGTGCGGTTGGCGATGTAGAGCGTGCGTGGAGCGTGCTGTCGGAAGTGGCGGGCCGCAAGCACGCCGGTTTCACCGGCGCCCAGCACCAGCACCTCGCGGCGATCGAGGTCGCCGAAGATACGCTTCGTCAGGTGCACTGCGGCCGAGGCCACCGAAGTGGTGCCGGCGCCGATCCCGGTCTCGGTCCGTGCCCGCTTTCCCGCGCGGAAGGCCGCGTCGAAGAGGCGCGTGATCGAGGCTCCGGCGGTACCGGCCCCGCGGGCCAGCTCGAGGGCGCGCTGGGCCTGGCCCGCGATCTCGGCCTCGCCGAGGACCATCGAATCCAGGCCGCAGACGACCTGCAGCAGGTGCCGCGCCGCGTCGTCGCCGGTTCGGGCGTAGAGGTGCCCGGGGACGACGTCGGCCCGGGGCGCGGCTATGCGGATCAGCCAGGACTCGAGGCGTGTCACCGCGGCCGCGGGATCCGGGGCCAACCCGAGTATCTCGGTGCGGTTGCAGGTGCAGAGGACCAGCACTTCCTCCAGGCCGGCCTCCTCGCAAAGCGACGGCAGCAGCCCCGGGATCTCGTCCGGGGCCAGGGCCATCGCCCCCAGCAGATCGAGAGGCGCCGTGCGGTGGTTGGCCCCGACGACGATCCATTCAGGCGCCGCCATCGGCTTCAACCTCCGAACCTGTGCCAGGTCGGTAGCACGAGGTGCACGGCCGCGGCGGCCAGAACCATCAGCGCGAAGCCCCCCAGGGACAGCTTCGCCACCCTCCCGGCGCTCCAGCCGAGGGGATACGCCCCGGCCAGCGCCACGCCGAACGCGGCGACCACCAGCAGGGTCGAGAGCACCTTGGGATCGGTGAAGTAGCCGGGTATGCCCTCGCGGGCGGCCCAGACCAGGCCCAGGATCGCGCCGAGGGCGAAGAGCGGCAATCCCACCAGCAACGCGCCGCGGTTCATCCGTGCCAGGACATCGAGGGAGGTCAGCCGCTCGAACAGGAGGCCGAAGCGCTTGCGATGCAGGGCACGGTGGAACAGGAGGACCATCACGGCGTAGATCGCCGCCAGCAGGAACGCCGAGTAGCCCAGGGCAACGAAACCCGTGTGCACGCCGAACAGGGGATCGCGCAGGATCTGCGGGATCTCCCGGGTCGGCTCCATGCCCAGCATCGCCACGACCTGCAGGACGACGATGAACGGCAGCACGAAGGCACCCGTGACCTTGTTCCCGCGCCAGACATCGATCACCATGTACACGAGGGCCAGGGCCAGGGCGACGATCGAAAGGATCTCCGAGAGGCTGGCCATCGGGTGGTGGCCGTAGGCGATGGCCCTGAGAGCCTCGTAGACGGCATGGGTGAGGATCGCGACCGCGAGAAGAGGCCTGGCCGACCGCCGCGCCGCGTGACCCTCGCGCAGCAGCAGCAGCAGGTACGCCATGAACGCCGCTGCGTAGAGCAGAGTCGATGCCGACCCCGCGATCCGAATTGCATGTTCCATACATCCTCGCACGTTTCGGCACAAAGGCGCGAAAACAGGATTCTATGTCGCGCGCCGGGCCTGTCAATCTCGGCGTGCTCCGATGCGTTGCGGCCCGGGGACCTCGAATTGTGCTTCTCGGATTGTGTTTTCCCCGGTCGTCAGGTTGACCGCACGCCCCTTTCTGGCAAGATGCTTCGAGAATGATTCGGATCGACCAATGCGACCGGAAGCGTCGGGTGAGACCCGGGGATCGGGTCCGCGTGCACTACACCGGGCGGCTGCCGGACGGTACGGTCTTCGACACATCGAAGGGGCGCGGACCACTGGAGTTCACCCTCGGACGCGGCCAGATCATCGACGGGTTCGAGCGGGCCGTGCTCGGGCGGGAACCCGGCTCGTTCGTCATCGAGAACGTGCCCGCCAGGCTGGCCTTCGGCGAGCGGCGGGAGAGCCGGATCCTGCGCGTGCCCCTCGAACAGCTCGGTCGCGGCGTGCTGCCCCGGGTGGGACAGGTGTTGGATCTCCCCGGGGACGGAAACAAGCGCGTGTCCGGTGTGGTGCTCGACATCGCCGGCGGCAAGGTCGTGGTCGACACGAACCACCCCCTCGCTGGCAAGGATCTCACGTTCGAAATCGAACTGGTCGAGCTCGTCGAGACCCGCCCGCTCAACGAGGCCCGGCCGCTGCCCCAGCGAGCACGGGAGAGCATGATCATCCGATGACGCGGCCAGCACGGCGAGGTACCCCGATGGCGTGCCTCGAGCTGCTGCTCGTCGCGTTGGCGGCATGCGGTGAAGATCCCGCAATCGGGGATGCCGGTGCGGACGGCGACGCGGACGGCGATTCGGACGGCGATTCGGACGGCGATTCGGACGGCGACGCCGACACGTCCACCGGGAGTGACACCGGGAGTGACACCGGTCAGTGGGAGCCCGTGGAGCCCCACCGTGAGCAGCGGGAGTACTTCACCGTGGTCTGGCTGGCCGGCACGCCGTACGAGATGGGCTTCCAGCACGGGACCCTGCTGCACGACGAGCTCCAGTGGGGCATCGACCAGTCCGTGTACCTGGACCAGATCGAGTGGATCATCCCCATCGCCGCTCTGCTCGGCGTCGTCGACGCCGCCGAGAACCACTCGTACCCGGCCGTGGTCGAGGAGTGCCAGGGCATGGTGGACGCCGCCGGGGACGTGGGCTGGACCATGGACCTTTGCCTGCTGGTGAACTTCGGCGACGTGCTGGTGGAGTTCCTCGGGGACGTCATCCCGTTCGAAGGGGAGCAGCGACGGCTGGTGCCCGGCTGCTCCCAGTTCATGGCGCGGGGCTCGGCCACGGCAGACGGGCGAACCTACCATGGTCGCATCCTGGACTGGAGCGACATCGACTTCCTGCTGGCCTTCCCGGTCGTGTTCGTCCGCCAGCCGGATACCGGCCACCCCCACGCGGTGATCGGCTTCCCGGGCAAACTAAGCCCCTACTCGGGGATCAACTCCTCGGGTCTGTCCATGGCCTCCAACGAGTCGGATCCCTTCGACGGCGGGCAGCACGACCTGGTCGGCCACAGCCACGTGCAGATGCTCGGACAGCTGCTGCGCTTTGCCGGCACCCTCGCGGAGGCGCGCCAGGCCATCGGGAGCCAGGACCACATGACCGTGGAGCAGTTCGGCGTCGCCGATGGGCCAAGCGCGGACGGCGCCGCGTTCGAGATGACGGCCACGGCCATCGGCGAGCGGGGCATGGCGGACGACGTGGTGTGGCTGACCAACCACTTCGTCGCACCCGAGACCGCCGCCCTCGACGCCGACCCCGCGGGCGCATCCAGCCTGCTGCGCTTCAACCGCCTGGCCCAGCTGCTGGAGCCGGACGGCATCGACACGCGACACGGCGAGATCGACCCGGCGGTGGCCGTGGAGATCATGCGCGATCGCGTGAACCCCTACACCTTCGAGAGCAGCTCCACGAGCGACTTCGACAACGACTCCAGCCTGGCCACCAACGGCGCGATCTACCAGATGGTCTTCTCTCCCGCGGACGGCTGCTTCTGGGCCGCGGCCGGGACGATCCCGGTGCCGCTCCAGCCCTTCGTCGGCTTCTGCCTGCCCGAGCTGCTGGGGCTGCCCGGCGCGCCCGCGCCCGACCCGGCGATCATCGAGTAGAAAAACAGAGGCCCGGAACCTGTGCGATTCCGGGCCTCTTCCTTCTCCTGCCCGAACGCCCCCTCGTCCCGCCCCTCCAGGTTGATGATCGCCCAGACCTCGCGCAGGCGGCGGGGGGCAGGCCAAGGCCAAGGGGTCAAGACCGGTCACTTGTCACATAGCACCGGCCATGGTAGCGGTTCTCCAT
>CAYZAI010000048.1:0-17841 GCA_964476305.1 uncultured Myxococcales bacterium | reverse complement strand
GGTGGTCTCGTCGCACGCGAACAAGCCGCCGGGAACGCACGTACCCTCCGCCCCGGGGGCGCCGCAGCCCTCGCAGGACTGCTCGATCTCGAGCAGCGTCGGGCCGCATGTGTCCCCGCCCGAGCCGCACGCGCCCGGAACCGTCAGACACCCCAGGACGTCGCCGCACGCCGCCTCGCAGCACCCGCCGCCGTCCTCGCACGACGTCACCGCCGCCTCGCACGTGCACGCGCTGCACGCCCCGAAGCCGTCGCAGTGGTTCGTGCACGTCGCGGGATACTCGAGGTAGTCGAGGGCGTCGCACTCGTTCGCCGGGCACGCCGTATCGCCGCAGGGCTCCGTGTCGGGAAGCGGCGCCTCCGTGCACACGCTCGTCCCGTTGCACACACGCGTCAGGCACGCAGTCGACGTGCAATCGATGGTCATCCCCTGGCACGCTCCACCCGCGCACGCGTCGTCGTACGTGCACAGATCCCCATCGTCGCAGGTCGCGTCCTCGCGCCACTCCCACGTCCCCCCCGCGTTCGTGCAGACGTACACCACGCCGCTGCACGCCAACTCCTCGCAGGCATGCTCCGCGTCGCACGTGTACGAAGTCCCAGCGTTGCAAGCCCCATCGGCCAGGTTGGCGCCGCACCCCTCGCAGGACCGCTCCAGCGTCAGCGTCTTCGCCGTGCAGACGTCCGCGCAGGGCCCCGCCGTCGTCACGCAACCCGACACCGCGTCGCAACCGGCCTCGCAGCACTCGTCCCCCGGGCCCGGGCCGCAGACCGTCTCCACCTCCGGATCGCACGTGCACCCCGCGCACGCCCCCTCCCCGTCGCACAGGGTCACGCACTCCGCGGGGTACTCGAGATACGAGCCGCCATCGCAGGTCGCCCCGGGGCACGCCGCCGTCCCGCACGCCGTCGTCCCGCCGTACAGCTCGCAGGCCCCGTAGCCGTCACACCACCCCGTCGTCCCGCAGGTGGCCTGATCCTCCTCGTCGCACTCCTCGTTCGGGTCCTCTCCGGGATCGACGAACGAGCAGAGCCCCTCCAGCCCGGACAGGTCGCACGCCTCGCACTCCCCGTCGCACGGCCCGTCGCAGCAGTACCCGTCCACGCACAGCTCCACGGACCCGCACAGCTCCTCCGCCGTCTCCGGCGTGCACGGGATCACCGGTTCCAATGTCTCCGTGTCAGTTGTGTCCGTGTCCGTCGTATCGGTGTCCGCATCAGTGTCGGCGTCCGAGTCCGTGTCGGTGTCCCCGTCGGTGTCGGTGTCCCCGTCGGCGTCGGTGTCCCCATCGGCGTCGGTGTCCGTATCGGTGTCCGCGTCGGCATCCGTATCGCTGTCGCCGTCGGTGTCCGCGTCGGAGTCGCCGTCGGTATCCGCGTCCGTCGAGGCGTCCGGTTCGAATTCCGGCGGAGAAGCCCCGCTGCAGCCGATGATCCAGATGGCGAGCAGCACCAGCACGATCGCATGTCGCATGGGGAACCTCCCGGCCTCGGGCGGCCGTGCTTTTTCGAGCGACAGATCCATGCAATTTTGCGCCAAACGTAGAATATCGACAACTGTTTAAAAATTTTCAGCGGAGTCTCAGAGGATCGACGCCCCTTCGACGAGCACGCCGCGGCTGAAGAGATCCAGGATCGACTCGGCCAGAGCGGCCTGGTCACTGCGATCTTTGGGGTCGGCCCGCAACATGTCGTGAAGGACCTCCTTGAGACCGCCGAGCACGGCAAGGGAAACGACCCGTGTGTCGCAAGGCCGCACGAGCCCGAACTCCTTGCCCAGGGCCAGCGACGACTCGATGGCCCGAGCCATCCGGTCGTAGAATTCGGCGAGCTTGTCGTCGAAAACCCGATCCAGGCCGACCGCGCTCTCGAGCAGGATCGCCAGTAGCGAACGTTCCTCGGTCAGCAGTCCGATCACGCGCTGCAGGTTGTCCAGCAGCTGTTGCTTCGCGGACGGCGCTCCCGGTCCGGTGTCGACCAGTCGGATCGCTCGATCCAGGCGGTCCAGCAGCAGGTCCACCAGTTCCTCGAAGATCGCGCGCTTGTTGTCGAAGTAGAGGTAGAACGTGCCGCGCGCGATTCCCGCGGTCTGGATGATGTCGCTGATGGACGTGGCGTGGTAGCCATTGTCGCCGAACAGACGGGCCGCCACCCCGAGGATCTGGCTGCGTCGTTCCTGCGGATCCATGCCTCAGCTCCCCGCGGCGGCCGATGGCGGCGAGGCGGTCACCATGTCGCCGCGCTCCAGCTGCCGGATGAACCTGGCGCCGCGCTCGAATCTCGGTTCGACCTTCTCTCCGAAACGCACGAACAGCGCCTCGCAGATGTCCCCCACGGTGCGGCTTCCGTCGATGAGCAGCCAGGTGGCGCTGCCCACCTCATCGAGCCGCACACGGAAGAACTTGCAGCGGATGCGAGGCTGGAGCCACCTCGCCATCAGGCCCCGCGTCCACTTGGGGCGCAGCAGCACCAGCCGGCCGTCCTCTCCGTCCTCGTGGTCGATGGCGCGCCGAGGCACGAACTCGAGGTAGTCGGTCTCCTCGCGGCCACGACGCGTCATTTTCCGGTCCTAGTTGGCGGCGCCTTCCGGCTTCCCCGCCGGCGCGGTCGGAGTGTTTTTCAGAGCCTTGAGCGATCCGGCGATCAGGTACCAGGCCAGGAACAGGATCACGAGCCCTCCGAGCCACTTGTAGCCTGGAGCGTCCTCGATCAGCCGGACGTTGGCGGTGACGAGGATCGCCAGGATGATGCCCATCAGCGCCTCGCCGGCGACGAAGCCCGAGGCCACCAGCAACCCGCGGTTGGACACGGACTCCATCCTGGCTTCGTCGGCGCCCTTCCTCTTGGCGAGACCGTTGCCGATCCACTGGATCACGCCGCCGCTGAATATCGCCAGGATGGTGAAGAACGGCAGGTACATGCCCACCGCCACCAGCATGGGGCTGGGCACGCCGACACAGACCAGCGCCAGCGCGAAGAGCATTCCCATCAGGATCAACTCCCAGGGCAACTGGCCAGAGATGATGCCCTTGGCCGTGACGGCCATCAGGCCTGCCTGGGGGGCAGGCAGCGCTTCGCTGCCGATGCCCTGCACTCGCCTGGCCGCCTCGTCCACCGCGGTGATCTGGGCCGCGGACAGGCCCATCTCCCCGAGCTTCGAGCGGGTCTCGTCGCCGATGCCCTCGGTCCTGCCAGCCTCGTCGCCCACGGCCCCGACGATGGCGGAGATCTTGTCCGCCGGAACGTCGGTCTGCTTGAGCGCCTTTTCGAGGTTGGTCTGGACCTCTGTGTTGTGCAGCAGGCTGATGATCGACACCAGGAACAGCGCCGAGATGGCGACTCCGATGAAGCCGCCCACCTCCATGCGCCAGGGGGTGCCGCCCAGGTTGTAGCCAACCTTCCAGTCCTGGGCCATGTCGCCGGCTACGCCGGCCACGCAGCAGACGACCGTAGCCACGCCGAGCACGGCGATCACGCCGGCGCGCATGGCCTCGCTCATGGTGACGCCGTCCTCGAGGTACTCGCCGCCCATGCCCAGCAGGACCAGCAGGCCCGCGGCGATCAACAGGGTCGATAGCGTCAGCCCCGAGATCGGATTGGACGACGATCCGATGATGGACACGAGGAATCCGGCCACCGCGGCGAACAGGAAGGTCATGATCAGCATCACCACGGTCATCACCGCCGAAATCGAGACGCTGCCGCACAGCACCAGGTACAGCCCGAACATCGCGCCGGTCATCAGCAGGATCGCGAAGAACACCAGCTTGATGTTGATATCCTTGTCCGTGCGCAGAAGCTCGACGCTCTCGCCGCTCTTGCCGCCGCCCAGGGCCTTGATCGAGCGACCCACGCCCTTGACCAGGGAGTTGCGCATCTTGAACAGGGTGAAGAAGGCGCCGACGATCATCGCGCCGATGGCGATCATCTTGATGTTGTCGTTGTAAATCGTCTTGAGGCCGAGGAAGCTCTCGCCGCCGTCGAACAGGGTGCCCCAGTCCCCGGAATCGACGATGCCGTTGAGGGTCGACGAGAACTGCGCATCGCCGCTCGCCATCATGAACAGAAGGACCGGCATGAGCAGCAGCCAGCCGAACAGGCCGCCGGCCGCGGTGATGGCCCCGTACTTGGGCCCGATGATGTAGCCCACCGCCAGGAACGCCGGGGACGGCTCCGGTGTGAAGAACGGGAACGCTCCCTGGGAGTCCTCGCCGAGCTTGAACGCGCCCTTGTGGTGCCCCCCGATGATCCCCAGGCCGTTCGTGTTCTTGAGGAACTCGATGCCGCCGGCCACGCCCATGGCCGCGAAGACAGAACCGGCCCCGGTCTGGCCGCCCTGACCCGCCTTGACGATTTCGGTGCAGGCCTGGCTCTCGGGGAACGGCAGGGAGGCGTCCTCCATGAACGTACGCCGAAGCAGGACCATCAGCAGCACGCCCAGCAGGCCGCCCACCATCAGCAGCGCCGTGGCCAGGAACCAGGGCCCGGTGAGGAAGTCCAGGTTCTCCCATGCCCCCACCATCACGAACGCCGGGATGGTGAAGATCGCTCCGGCGGCCAGGGCCTCGCCCACGGCGCCCGTGGTCCTGGAGATGTTCTCCTCGAGGATGTTGCCCCGAAACGCCCGCAACACGGCCATGGAGATCACCGCGGCCGGGAACACCGCGGCCACGGTCATGCCGGCCTTGAGACCCAGGTAGACGTTGGCCGCGCCGAGCACGACGGCCATGATCGCGCCCAGAACCAGGGGCGGCAGGGTCAGCTCCTTCAAGGTCTCCTTGGGGTCGATGTACGGTTTGAATTCGCTGGCCATCGACGACCTCCGTCTGGGTTCGGGTTGCTGGCTTCCTTCAGATTCGTCGGACGATCGACAGAGGTTATCCGCCCGGGGAGGTGATGTCCAGCCCAATCCCGGACCGTGATTCCCGGTGTCGATCGTCGTTGATCGGTCTTGTTTTCCCCTTCTTCTGGAAGCAGACTGCCGCCGACACCGCATCAGGCGGCGTCGAAAGGAGCGTGGCATGGGCGGCATGTTCGGAGTGGCCTCGCGCGGGGATTGCCTGGCGGATCTGTTCTACGGGACGGACTACCACTCGCACCTCGGCACCCGCCGCGGCGGCATGGTGGTCTGCAGGTCCGACGGTTTCAAGCGCAACATCCACGACATCAGCAATGCCCAGTTCCGCTCCAAGTTCGAGGACGACCTGCCCAAGCTCCACGGGCCCATGGGCCTCGGCGTGATAAGCGACTACGAGGACCAGCCGCTCCTGATCCGCTCCCACCACGGCAGCTACGCCATCGTCACGGTGGGCCGGGTCCACAACCTGGATCAGCTGGCGGATCGGGCGCTCAGCAAGTGCGGGTTCCACTTCGCCGAGCTCAAGGGCGGCGAGATCAACCAGACCGAGCTGGTGGCGGCGATGATCAACTCGAGCCGCGACCTGGTGGACGGAATCCGCCAAGTGCTGACCGAGATCGAGGGCTCGATATCGCTCCTGGTCCTGACCGAGGACGCCATCTGGGCCGCCCGGGACCTGCACGGGCGCACGCCGGTGTCCATCGGCCGCAAGGACGGGGCCTTCGCCGTGACGATGGAGAGCTGCGCGCTGCCCAACCTGGGCTACGAGCTCGAGCGCGGCCTGGGACCGGGCGAGATCGTGCGCATCACGGCAGAGGGCGTCGAGCGGATGGCCGAGCCCGGCGATCGGATGCAGATCTGCTCGTTCCTGTGGATCTACTACGGCTATCCGGCCTCGGACTACGAGGGCGTCAATACCGAGGTCGCACGCAACCGCTGCGGCGCGGCCCTGGCCCGTCGCGACTCCGTGGACGTCGACATGGTGGCCGGCATCCCCGACTCGGGAGTGGGCCACGCCGTGGGGTACGCCTCCGAGGCCCACGTGCCTTATCGGCGTCCGTTCGTGAAGTACACGCCCACGTGGCCGCGCAGCTTCATGCCCCAGGACCAGACCGTGCGCGACCTGGTGGCGCGGATGAAGCTGATCCCGGTGCACGACCTGATCGACGGGCAGCGCATCCTGTTCTGCGAGGACTCCATCGTCCGCGGTACGCAGCTCGGGGACATCATCCAGCGGCTATACGGTCACGGCGCCCGGGAGCTGCACATGCGGGCGGCCTGTCCGCCGCTGCTGCACGGCTGCAAGTTCCTGAACTTCTCCCGCTCGAAGTCCGTGCTCGACCTGGCGGCCCGCAAGGCCATTGTCGAGATCGAGGGCAATGCGGACACCCACCTCGACGAGTACGCCGATCCCGGCAGCGAGCGCTTCGCGGCCATGGTCGAGAGGATCCGCGCCAGGCTCGGGCTCACCAGCCTTCGCTACCAGACGCTCGGCGACATGATCGAGGCCATTGGCCTGCCCCGCAGCAAGCTCTGCACGGTCTGCTGGAACGGCGAGGAGGTCTGAGCTCCCTCCGACCCGTTTTCGGCGGCGCGCGACCTTGTCGCGATGGCGCTCGTGACCGATTTGGGATAACGTTCCCGAAGGAGGATCCGATCATGGGGCAGATGACGATCGAGTACCCGGAGTCCGTCGTCGCGAGCTCCTACGCCAGCCACGAGGAGTTCCAGCGGGAGGCCCGGACCGCGCTGGCGGTGAAGCTCTTCGAGCTGGGGAGGCTGACGTCGGGGCAGGCCGCGGCGATGGCGGGAATCCCGCGGGCGGCGTTCCTCCTCGCGTGCAGGGGCTATGGCTCTTCGACGGTCAGGTGGGACGACGGGGAGATCGATGCCGAATTCGGATCCTGACGGGCGCGGCAACCTCGGGACGATCGTCTCGAACACGGGACCGTTGATCGCCCTGGCCGGACTGGGCCGGCTGGACATCCTGAGAACCCTGTCCCGGGCAGTGCTCGTTCCCGCACAGGTGCATGAGGAGGTCCTGGCCGGAGGGGCCTGCGGCATCGGGCTCGAGGAGTACCGGGAAAGCGGCTGGGTGGAGGTCCTTCCGGTGTCCCTCGGGTCGGAACCGCTGCTCACGACGGTTCTAGACGAGGGCGAAGCGGCGGTCATCGGCCTGCCCCGCGACAAGCTTTGCACGACCTGCTGGACCGGCGAGGAGGACTGAGCTCCCTCCGACCCGTTTCCGGCGGCGCGCGACCTCGGAAAAAACCTCCGTTGCCCCGATCCAATGCTATCATGGCTGTGATGCCGCCTCCGAGCGAAACGAACGCCTCGGCCACGGGGTTCACGCAGGGAATCGTCCCGATTTCCTGCCTGTCGGCGTCGATCCTCCTGTTCTGCCTGTCCTGCAGCTACAGCCAGTGCTTGGCTTCTCCGGAGTGCCGGGAAGGCTGGGAGGAAAGCACCGAACCATGCTCGGAGGAGGAGGGGATATCCTGCGAATCGAACACATCGTGCGGCTCGACGATCTACTGCCGTCCGCTGGTCGAATGCCAGGCCGGAAACCCGGGTGTGGAGTGGATTCCGCGGCTGCCCATCGAATACGACTGCGGTCCGGGGTGCGAGCAGATCATCGATGAACAGCCGGACGCCCAGCCGGGGTGGGATGTCCGGGGGCGTTACCTGTGCTACTCTCCCGGCTACGAAGAAGGGGCGCGGGTGATCGACCTCGAAACCCACTGCTTCCTCAGGATTTACCACCCCGAGTTCACCAACTGGTTGACGAAGTTCCGCTCCCCGAGCATCGACGGCGAGAGGGTGGCCTTCGCGGTGAATGAAATGGGATTCGACTCTTCGGTCGGCAGAGCGGAGGTCTTCCTCGTGGACCTCGGGACTGGCAAGCAAAGGCGTTTTCTGGGAAGCGGAGGTTCGAATGAGACACCGATCAACCATTCCTTCGTCGGCCTGGAGGGCGAAGGACTGGCCGTCGTCAGCGGCCTTTCGGATTACGGCAGACAGATGATGCTTTACGATTGGACTCTCGATTCGCTTTTACCGATCTCGGAACCGGAAAGGTGGATCTCGCTGTCGGACATCGCGGGCGACTACCTCGCATGGACCGACTCGACGGACGGGAAATCGGAAATCTTCGTCCACAGGCTCTCGAGTGGAGAAACCTGGAACCTCACCTATCACCCCGCGGATCAATTCGCGCCACGCATCGACGATCAGAGGATCGTCTGGACGGACCTGCGGAACTGGGAGGGGGATCCCCTGTACAACAATTTCGAGCACGCGGACGTTTTCATGCACGATTTCTCCACCGAGGAAACCACGGCAATAACGAACCAGGAATGGATCCAGTCGTTTCCCGACCTCTCGGGAGATCGGATCGTGTGGCAAGACAGCCGGGACTGCGACGATCCTTCCGATTTCTACGACCGAAGCGCGATCCACATCTGGATGCACGACCTTTCCACCGGGCAGGAACACCAAATCACCTCGCTTCCGGGCTCGCAGACGGAACCGCGCATCGAAGGCGACAGGGTCTTCTTCCGGAGCGATCATCCGGACGGCGGCGAGGTGCTGTTCGTTCAGGCCCTGAGCGCCCTGGGCCTGTAGCCTCGAGTGCCGAAGACGCCCGCTGTCACCCGCACTGCGCGTTTTCGTCGATGGCATTCCACGGGCGCGGGGGGGCGGGGCGCTTCCACACGGACGAACACGGACCCACACGGACTCGCACGGACGCTCTTGCCTGAGCCGGGATCCGGATCCCCCCTTCGGCGAAGGGGGGCGGCTCCGGGGGGGATTTCCAGCCCGCCGGGCTTGCGCGGCCCACGCCGAGCGCCAAAGACAACGTGTTCCATAAATATCAGTGATTACTATATGATACGCCTTGACAGGGCGTAATATAACGGCCATTATATTGCAGAGGTTTCGAATGACCACGGTGCCATGGGGCTTCTACGGGCGTCGCCAGGAGCTCGACCAGCTCGCCTCGATCATCGGGCGCGGCCGTTGGTTCTTCGTCAAGATATCCGGTCGCCGCCGGATCGGCAAGACCAGCCTCATCCAGGAGGCCATCAGGAAACTGGGACCTGAGCGCGTCGTGTACTTCCAGGTTCCCGACTCCGATCCGGTGGGAGTCGTCTCCGGTGCCAACGATTTTCTCGCCGGCTTCGGAGTGACGAAGAACCTGCCGACCGACATGAGATCCCTGGCGAAGCTCGTGTCCGACCTCGTCATCGAAGGCCGCGTGGTGGTGATCGACGAGTTCCAGTACTTCCATCGCGCCGCCCTGTACGACTTCACCTCCTTCCTCCAGGCCGAGGTGGATCGCCTGGCTTCGGGCGCGTGCGCCGTGCCGGGCGGGCTCATCGTGCTGGGCTCGCTCCACACGGAGCTGGCCGCGATCCTGGAAGACCGCAGCGCCCCTCTTTTCAACCGCATCACCGACCAGCTCGACCTGCCGCACCTCGACATCGCGTCGGTCCTGGAGATCCTCCGCGCCCATGCCGACGACGACCCCATGCGCCTGCTGTTTCTCTGGAACCTGTTCGAGGGTGTCCCGAAATTCTACCGGGACTGCCACGAGCAGGGGGTGCTGGGCTCGAACCGCTCCGAGCTGCTGGAGAGGATGTTCTTCAGGAGCTCGTCGCCCCTGCGGACCGAAGCCGACAACTGGTTTCTCCGGGAGCTGCGGGGCCGATACGACCTCGTGCTGAAGTTCATCGCGCGAAAGCCGGGATGCACGCACTCCGAAATCGCCGAGCATGCGAAGTCGATGGATCCGAGCAAGGAGCGCCAGGTCGGTGGCTACATCAAGAACCTGACCGATCGGTTCCGGATGATCGAAAGGCTGCTGCCGGTGTTCGCCAGGCCCACCGCGCGCAACGGCAGGTTCTACCTGCGCGACAACTTCCTTCGCTCCTGGCTCGCGGCGCTCGCCATTCCCGCCGCGTCGATCAATTTCCGCCCCATGGAGAGCTTGATCCTCCAGGCGGACGAGCGCCTCGCGGAAGCGGAGGGGCCCGGATTCGAGCGTCTCGTCTCCACGCTCTACGCGGAGCGCAGCCGCAAGGGAATCGGCGACTTCGAACTCACGAGGGAAATCCGAGGATACTGGGATAGATCCGGCACCGAAATCGACATGGTCGCGCTTTCCGAAGGGGAGAAGACGGTCAGGCTCGGCTCGTGCAAGAGGAATCCCGAGAAACTGCTGCGAGAAGCGGATCGCTTCGACGGGCATGTCCGGCGCTTCCTCGAGCTCCATCGATCCTTCGCAGGGTGGAAGGTGGAGAAGGTCGGGCTATCTCCGCGCCTGGACGATGATCAGCGGGCGATCCTGCGCCGAGCCGGCTACCTCCCGCAGGATCTCGCGGACCTGACCGGTAGTCTCTAGAACACCCCGCCGAAGGAGAAGCCGTAGAGCACGCGGCCGGTGTCGGGATCGGCGAAGGCCGCGGGCACGGGCGGGTTCCAGCGCACCGAGACCTCGGCGGGCGGCGGCGGCGGGGCGGTCGGGGTCGCACCATCGGCCGGGGCCGCGCCGTCGGCCGGGACCGCGCCCGCGGCTGCGGGGGCGGGAGCCGGAGCGGGCTCGGGCTTCTTGCCGTAATTCGGGTAGCGCTGTGGGTCTGGCCGCCGGAACAGGGCATAGGCGCCGGCTTCCGCGGCGGGGGGGATGATGATGGTGATCACCACGGCCAGGGTCCAGAAGCTGACCTCGGAGTTGTAGGCGTCGCCGTATTGGTCCGTGCTGTCGTCGTCGAAACCGTCCTTGTAGTTCTCGTAGACCGCCCAATCGAGACCGAAGGCCAGGCCGGCGCCGACGAAGGATCCGGCGAAAGCCCCCCACCAGGGGAACCTGTAGTTGTCGCCGCTGTCGCCGATGCCCCACGAGATCAGGCCGCCGCCCAAGGCGCTTGCCCCCATGGTGATGCCGAGCAGGCCCATGGGGACGGGGATGTCGTTGTCGGGCAGGCCCACACCAAGGCCGACCACGAGAAACAAGCCGGCCTGGACGCCGGCGCGGATGCCGAACAGCTTGAAGATCCGGCCGCTCTCGGAGGGCGGGCCGGCCAGGACCCGGGGTCCGGCACCGGCGGGGGGCGGCGGCGCGGTGCCCACCGCCACCGGAGGCGGGGGCGCGGTCCCGTACGCCGGCGGCGGGGGCGCGGTCCCGTATGCCGGGGGGGATGGCGCGGCGCCATAGCCCGCGGGGGCGAGCTGGAAGCTCACGACCTCGCGGCCGCCCGAGACCAGGGACACGACCTGCTCCTGGTCGGCGTAGCCCTGGAGCGAGACGCGGACGCGGTGCTCTCCGGCGCCGAGCATCAGGGGCGCCGAGAGGGGTGCGGTGCCCACCTGGACCCCGTCCACCATCACCAGGGCCCCGGGGACCGAGGTGTGGACCTCGACCTCGCCGATCAGCTTGTTGATGGCCGCGATGTTGTCGCGGACCTCCCGCTTCATCTCGCCGCTCATCTCGTCGCCGAAGGTCTTGAGCACCGTGCGGAAGGTCTCGAGGGCCGGGCCGTACCGGTGCAGGGCCTTGTAGCACATGGCCAGGTTGAACATCGCGCTGCGCGTCTGGTAGTCCTGGACCGAGGCCTCGAACTCCACCGCGGCGCCGGCGAAGTCCTCGAGCCCCATCAGCTCCACGCCGTTGTCGAAGTGCTTCCTGGCCGCGGCCTTGTCCTGGGCCGCCGCGACCCCGCCGGCGAGCAGAGCCGCGGCCAGCATCAGCGTCCCGACGACAAGGGGCGGCAGAGATGGAATCCCTCGATTGGCTTTCATGATCGCTCCTGACAGACGGCCGAACAGCCTGAACCCACGGTCTTTTTCGTCCCTGGAGCAAAACACTTCCGGGCGAAAAGGGCAAGGCCGATGGTCACCGTCACCCGCCATCGTACTCGAGGGCGGCGTGGGCCGCGAGCCACTGTTCCTCGGCTTCGGGGAGCTCGGCCTCCAGTCGCCGCAGGCGCGCGGCCAGGGGACCTGCCGCGGCAGGGTCCGCGGTCCAGAGTGCGGGGTCGGCCAGGCGGTTCTCGACGTCATCCTTCTCGCGGATCAGGGCCTCGAGCCGCGCCGAAGCGGCCTTGGCCGCCCTGCGCAGGGGCAGCACGCGGGCCCGGGCCTCGGCCGCCTGCCGGCGCTCGTCCCTGCGGCTGACCCGAGACCCGTCCTCCCCGGTCCCGGGCCGATCCTCTCCACCGCGACGATCGACCCGCCTCGACAGCAGGCGTTCCCGGTACTCGTCCAGGTCTCCGAAGAAGGCGCGGCACGTGCCGTCCTCCACCAGCCAGAGCTGTTCGGTCGTGGCCTCGATCAGGTGCCGGTCATGGGAGATCAGGACCACCGCGCCCTCGAACTCGTTCAGCCCCTCGACCAGGGCATCCCGGGACTCCATGTCGAGGTGATTGGTGGGCTCGTCGAGGACCATCAGGTTGGGCCGCGCCAGCGCCATCAGGGCCAGGGCCAACCGCGTGCGCTCACCGCCGGAGAGGCCGGCCACGGGGGTCTCGGCCCGCTCCCGCTCGAAGCCGAACCGGCCGAGCCAGCCCCGGACCCGGTTCGGCGGGTCGTCGGGCATGGCACCGCGCATCTGTTCGAGGGCCGTGAGCCGGGTGTCGAGCTGCTCGAGGCGGTCCTGGGCGAAGTATCCGGTCACCAGGCGCGTGGCGCGCACCACCTCGCCTCCGCTCGCGGTCAGCCTGCCGGTGAGCAGCCGGGCGAGGGTGGTCTTGCCGTTGCCGTTGGCGCCGAGCAGGGCGACGCGGTCGTCGGCGAAGAGGCTGAGGTTCAGGCCGCCAAGCACCGGACGGCCCGGGTCGTAGCCCACCTCGCACTCGTCGATCTTGAGCAGGGGCGACGGCCTGGCCGCCGGCGGCGGGAAGTCGAAGCGCACCGTGCGCCCCCTCGCCGTCGCGGCCACGGGCGCCAGCCGTTCGAGGGCCTTGATCCGGCTCTGGGCCTGGCGGGCCTTGGAGGCCTTGGCCCGGAAACGCTCGATGAAGCGGCCGAGCCGCGCGCGCTCCGTTTCCTGGGCAGCGGCTTGCGCCTCCTGCTGGGCCAGCCGGGCCAGGCGCACCCGGGCGAAATCGTCGTATCCGCCGCTGTACGACGACAGGCGCGCGCCCTCGATGTGCAGGATGCGCCCGGCCACGCGGTTGAGCAGATCGCGATCGTGGCTGACCAGCACCAGCGTGTGGGGGTACTGCCTGAGGTAGCTCTCGAGCCAGATCGCGGATTCCAGGTCGAGGTGGTTGGTGGGCTCGTCGAGCAGCAGCAGGTCGGGCTCGCACAGCAGCGCCGAGGCCAGGGCCACCCGCATCCGCCAGCCGCCGGACAGGCTCGACAGCGGGGCGTGCTGCGCGCGCTCGTCGAAGCCCAGGCCGGCGAGGATCGCCGCGGCCCGGGCCGGGGCCCCGTGGGCGTCGATGTCGATCAGCCGCTCGTGCACTTCCGCGATGCGCTCGGGGCTCGTGGCGGACTCGGCCTCGGCCAGCAGGCGCCCGCGCTCGCGATCCGCGGCGAGCACGGCCTCCAGCGGGCTGATCTCGCCCCCCGGAGCCTCCTGGGCCACGGTGCCCACCGCGGCCCGGGACCGGACGTCGATGGCGCCGCCGGTGAGCTCGAGCTCGCCGGTGATCAGCTTGAGCAGCGTTGTCTTGCCCGAGCCGTTCGGGCCCACCAGGCCCACCTTGGCTCCGGCGGGTACGTGGGCCGACGCGCCCTCGAACAGGGTGCGGCCGCCGACGCGATAGGTGATGTCCTTGATGTGAAGCATCGGTTCGGGAAAACGGCGTCTACCTAGCCCACGACCGGCGCGGCGTCAAACGGCACGGCGCTCCCTGGTTTGTGGTAGACTGATTCGGCTTCTGAAGGAGAAGCCCCAAGGGCGTGGAGGGCGATGATGAGTTCTGCGAAAGCTCTCGGTGCGTGGCCGATCGCCGCGGCTCTCGTGATCGCGGCGTCGTGTCAGAGGAGCGCGGGGATCGGAAACGCTGAATCGGATGCGGACACCGATGCTGACGCGGATGGCGATTCCGACTCCGACTCCGACTCCGATTCCGATTCCGATGCCGACGCCGATGCCGACGCCGATGGCGACGCGGATTCCGACGCCGATGCCGACGCGGATGCCGACGCGGATGCCGACGCCGATGGCGACGCCGACGCGGATGCCGATGACGACACCGACGCCTGCCCGTACGAGTGCGCGAGCACGCAGCTGTGTGGCGCGGTGTCCGGCGTCATCCACGACGAGTACCCCTGCGGGTCTCCACTTGACGTTTGCTGCGAGTGGGAGCCCGACACCGATTCGTGCCCGGATTCGGAGTGTGCCGAACCGTGCGTCCGGTACGTCGATGTCGATGCCGATCCCGCGGGGGACGGCCTCTCGTGGGCCACGGCGTTCCAGGAGGTGCAGGACGGGATCGACGCGGCCGATGGCGCGGATCCGTGCTGCCCGTGCGAGGTGTGGGTGGCCGAGGGGACGTACGGGATCTTCCAGTCCAGCGCGTACGACACGGTGCTGATGAAGACCGGGGTGTCCGTCTACGGCGGCTTCGACAGCGGTGAGACCGCGCTGGACGAGCGCGACTGGATCGCCCATGAAACGATCCTTGACGGCAACGGCGCGGTATTCCACGTGGTCACCGGCAGCCGCGACGCGGCGCTCGACGGCTTCACCGTGACCGGCGGTAACGCCAACGGAGTCTCACCACACAACAAGGGCGCCGGCTTCTACAACACGGTCGGCGCGGACCTCCGCGTCGCCCACTGCTCGATCATGGGCAATTCCGCGGTGGACAGCGGCGGCGGGATGTACAACCTAGTCGCATCGCCAACGATCATCGACAGCACATTCTCGCTCAACACCGCAGTCGGCGGTTGGGGCGACGCCAACGGAAACGGCGGCGCGATGTGCAACGTCGCCTACAGCGATCCCATCATCGCCGGGTGCGTGTTCACCGGGAACACAGCGGGAGGGTTCGGCGCCGCGATCTCGAACAACGAGAGTTCTCCGCACGTTCTCAACAGCGTGTTCACCGCCAACACCGGCGCTGGCAACGGCGCGACGGTCCATAACACGGAGAGCAGCAGCGCGACGTTCGAGAGCTGTGTGTTCTACGACAACACGATGGGGGCCGGCGGGGAAGGCTGCGCTATCAACAGCATTTTCAACAGCTGCCTGACGTTGATCAACTGCACCATCGCCCGCAACCACGCCCTCGGTTCGGGGACCGGCGGCGTCACGGCGATTTTCGAGAGCGATCTCACGGTGATCAATTCGATCTTCTGGGGCAACGACAACGAAGAGATTGACGTGTACAACGCCACCGCCTCCGTGACTTACAGCCTCGTCGACGGCGGGTACGCGGGCGTCGGTAATATCAGCGCCGCCCCGCTGTTCGTCGACTTCTGGGGCGACGACTTACACCTCCAGCCGGGCTCGCCCGCCATCGACGCGGCCAACGGCGCGGTCGCGCCGACGCTCGACTTCGAGGGCGCGCCCCGCGTGGACGACGCGTCCGCGCCCAACAGCGGGATCGGCCCGCCATGGGCCGACATGGGCGCGTACGAGCGCCAGCCGTAGCGGGCCGGCGGTCGCGACCCGCCCTGGGCCAGCGGGGCTTTCAGTGCTTGGACTTTCTCGCGATCCTACCCGGGCCAGCGGAAGAACAGGCCCGTGGCGGGAGGGCAGAGTGTCGGACCCGGCCACTTGCCATGAACAAGCCAAGGGTTGAACGAAACTCGCGACGTCGTTTTTTCCGACGGGTCCGAAGGGATCTGGACCGGGAAGGGTTCCTCGTCCGCGCGCTGGAGACCGGCCGCGGCGACCTCGCCGCCGGGCGCGAATACGTCACCGCCGGGACGCTGAACGGCGTCGAGGCGTTCCTTTCGGACTTCCGGCCGATGGTTCGGGCCGAGACAGAAAAACTCAGCGCGCGGTCGCGGACCGGGAGTACGACACGGCCCAGGACGCGCTCGCGAAGCTGCGGACCCGGGCGGACGAGATGGTGGACGAGGTGATGGCCGAGCTCCGCTTCCATCTGCGCAAGCTGGAAGCGTCGAGCCAGCGGCGCGTCATGCGCACCTACGGCGCCCGGTACGACTACCTCAAGGGCGAGCCCGCGGACGCCGACGACGCGGCCGCCGCCGCGACGGCCGGGTGAGCCGCCCCTTTTCGCAACTATCCGTAAAAGCGCGTGTTTTAGCCGTCGGAAAGCCGGTCTGACTCCAGTCAGGGTCGGGTTTCGGGCCTCGATAAGGGGGTCTGACTCCAGTCAGGACATGGTTGCCAAGGTCGAGAACGCCCACAACACGGCGAACGTCCGTGTCCGGCCGAGATGCGACCAAGGAGATCGATTCTCAGGCTCTCAGTGCTGGGGCTTGCTCGCGTCGCGGTGCAGGGCCCGGGCGACCATGCCCCGTTCGGCGAAGCGCGCGGCCAGCTCCCGGGCGAAGGCCACCGAGCGGTGGCGGCCGCCGGTGCAGCCCACGGCCACGGTCAGGCTGAGCTTGCCGACCTTGACGAAGGGCTCCAATGTCAGCTCGACGATCTCGACGAGCCGGTCGAAGAACTCGCGGGCCCCGGACGACTTCATCACGTAGTCGCGCACCGCGTCATCCTCGCCGGTCATGGCGCGTAAGCCGGGCACGTAGAAGGGGTTGGGAAGGAAGCGCACGTCGAAGATGAAGTCCGCGTCCTGGGGCACGCCGTACTTGAAGCCGAAGCTGACGAAGCGCAGCCGCAGGGCGCCGGCGGGGCGATCCGCGGCGTGGACGGACAGAAGCGCCTCGCGCAGGCCCGCGGCGTCGAGGTCGCTGGTGTCGACGATCTGGCTGGCGATCTCGCGGATCGGCTCGAGGCGGCGCCGCTCCTCCTCGATGGCCTCGGCCACCGGCCGATCGCCGGCCTGGAGCGGGTGGCTGCGCCGCACCTCGGCGAAGCGGTTGATCAGCACGTGAGTCGCGGCGTCGAGGTAGAGGATCTCGTACCGGACGCCCTGCTCGGCCAGGGCGCGGACCGTGCCGGCGAAGTCGTCGAACAGCGCTCCGGAGCGCACGTCGCTGGCGATCACGACCCCGGCGCCGCCGACGTGGCCCGCGCTCAGGTTGCTCTGCTGCCAGAGGTCGAAGAAGATCGGGATCAGGCCCGGGGGCAGGTTGTCCACGCAGTAGCAGCCCAGGTCCTCGAAGACCCGCATCGCCGTGGACTTGCCCGCGCCGGACAGCCCGGTGATGATCAGGAGCGGCCGCCCGCCGCCGGCGTCGGTCTCGGTGCGAGTTTCTTCCATCACCGGCTGTTTTACCGGGCCGCCGGACCGCGCGCAACACCGGCCCAGAATCCACCATCAACTTTCAAGGTCGAGTGCTCCCAGGTCGCCCGGGTGCCCGGGCGGCTTCGAGACGCGAAGCCGCACCGGTTCCGGCACGGCCTGCGCCGTTCATCCCCACCCCGACTTTCGCGTGTCGCGGTCACCCATCTGCCCGGTTGCCACGCCCGGACAGCTTTATTTGTCAAAGTCAAAAGGGACCAAGTAAATGCAGTTCCCTTCCTTGCGTCCCTTCACCAGTTCACAGTGCCTCAATGTAGCCAGATTTATCTGAAGTTCCATCTCTTTTGTGTTGAGATTTGCCAGAATTTCTTCTCTGGTTACTTTCCCCTTTCTTTTGACGAATTCGTAGATTTTCTTCTGTAGCTCCGTTAGACCCTCGGCCCCCTCCAATCCGGCGTTCTCCCTCGACCGCGTGGCAGAATAGACTGCCCAAGGATCACAGGCTTTTGCCGGATATCTGATATCGATGTAGCAGTCCTCGCACAGCGCCTCCCCAAGGTGCTGATAGCTGTTCTCCACTGGGACCTCACGACCACAGCGCTTGCACTTCACTATCATTTCTTGCCAGCCGCTATTATATTGGAGTTTCCCATCTCCCCGTTCGTGAGCTGACCTGACGAGCCGACCGGGA
>CAYZAI010000047.1:0-17994 GCA_964476305.1 uncultured Myxococcales bacterium | reverse complement strand
CCGCCCCGGAAAAGAACCCCACAGGGGTGTGGCGCTACGTACGAACCGCCAATCGACAGACCTTCCAACCCGTGCCCAAGTGGAATCACGGAGCCCCGGGATCCGGGGTCCGGTGGTCCCTGGAGGGGAGCAGCGGCCAGACCCACCTGAAGCTCCGCCATACGGAACAGGCGGACATCAACGGCGAGTGGCAGGAAAGCTGCATTCTCGATTGCCAGATGTCGTGGTCGTATCCTTCGGTCATCGTCCCGGGAAGACCGGTGGATCTCGCCGTCTCCCAGAAAATGGACTGCCCGCTGAAAACGCATTGCTGTGTCTGTCGCATGATCGCGTACTTCTGGACGATCTTCGATCCCGTGGCGCTGACCCATCCCAACATACGAGCCATCGATATCGGGTATTCCAAGGACAACGGCAGCTATACGGTCAGCGGAGGACCGGCCGGCGCCGCTCCGCGGAACGCGGAGAAAGCCCATGCCGCCATCGAAGTGGGCACCGGGCACGGGTATGTCTATCACATCTACGAATGGGTACCCGCCCCCTGACGGGAACGGTGCCGTTTTCATCGCGCGTTCCTCGCGTGGAGCATTCATCGGGAAAGGCAATGCCATGAGCGATCCGATCTACCTCGATCACAACGCGACGACGCCGATCCTGCCGGAGGTCGTGGAGGCCATGCTGCCGTACCTGCGGGAGCACTTCGGCAACCCCTCGAGCGGTCACGCCTACGGGCAGCGCGCCCGGCAGGCGGTCGAGCGGGCCCGCGAGCAGGTCGCCGCGCTGGTCGGTGCCGCGCCTTCCGAAATCGTATTCACCTCAGGTGGCACCGAGGCCAACAACCTGGCGATCCGGGGCGCGACCGCCCTTTCTCCGCGGCGCCACGTCGTCACCTCGGTCGTCGAGCACCCGGCCACGGCCAACCCCTGCCGGCTGCTCGAGATCCAGGGCTTCGACGTCACCTGGCTGCCAGTCGACGGCACCGGCCGGGTCCGGGCCGCGGACGTCCGGAAGGCCGTGGGCGATGGGACCGCGCTGGTGACGCTGATGCACGCCAACAACGAGACCGGCACGCTCCAGCCCGTCGCCGAGATCGCGGAGGCGGTGCACGCCGCCGGGGCGCTGCTGCACACCGACGCGGCCCAGTCCGCGGGCAAGGTCCGGGTGCGCGTCGGAGAGCTCGGGGCGGATCTGCTGTCCGTCGCCGGCCACAAGCTCTACGGGCCCAAGGGCGTGGGCGCCCTGTACGTGCGCGACGGCGTGGCCCTCGAGCCCGTGCTGTGGGGCGCGGGGCACGAGCGGGGCCTGCGTCCGGGCACCGAGAACGTGGCCTCCATCGCCGGCCTCGGCGCGGCGTGCGCGGCCGCGACAGCGTCCCTCGACGAGGAGGCGGCGCGGGTGCTCGCCCTCCGGGACGGGCTGTGGTCGTCGCTTGGGGAGCGGATCCCGGGGCTGGCGTTGAACGGTCACCCCGAGCTGCGGCTGCCGAACACGCTGAACGTGCGGTTTCCGGGGGTCCTTGGCAGTGCGGTGCTGGCGGCGGCGCCGGGGATCGCGGCGTCCACGGGCGCGGCCTGCCACGCGGGCGGGGAGTCGGCCTCGGCCGTGCTGCTGGCCATGGGCCTGTCGGCGGACGAGGCCCTCGGCGCGGTGCGGCTCTCCCTGGGTCGCGGGACCACCGCCGCCGACGTCCGCCGCGCTGCGGAGATGCTCGTCACGGCGTGGAAGAGCCTCTCCTGAAGGCGGGCCGACAGGCGTTCACCACAGGCCGGGCAGCAGGCGGAAGCGGGTGCGCCGGGCGTAGTCCGCATGGCGCGGGTCGCGGGCGAGCAGTCGCTCCTCGAAGCGGATACGCAGAAGCACCAGGGGCACCGCGGCCGCGGCGGCGAGCGCCGTGGCCCACCACGGGCGGGCGAGCAGGCAGGCCGCCACCATCGCCAGCTCGCCCAGGTAGGCCGGGTGCCGCACGAGGCGGTAGGGACCGCCCGTGACCACGCCGCGCAGCGCCGGCAGGATCGCGAAGCTGCGGCCGAGGAAGACGAAGGAAGCCGCGGCCAGGGTACCGCCGGTGGCGAAGAGCGCCTCGGCAGGCCACGACCAGGCCTCCAGGGGCGCCGAGAGCTGGATCGCAAGCCCGGCGACGACGACGCCGGGAAGGCTGAGCGCCAGCGCCTGCGCCGATCCCGACGCGATCACCGGGGCGCGGGCGACCAGCAGCACGCCGACCACGGCGTTGAGCCCTGCGACGACGACACGCGGGAGCGAGGGCGGCTGGAGCAGGGCCATCGCGGACCAGGACAGCACCGAGAGCCCGAGGCAGAGGTTGAAGGCCCGCTCGATCCGCGGCACGCGAACTCCCCGAAGGCCGAGAACGGCTAGTACAGCCAGAAGTTCCAGTCGAAGAGGTAGCTCAGCAGGTTCACGGCCCCGAGGGCCACGACGAAGACCACGATCCCGATGACCTTGCTGTTCATTCTCGTCTCCCTTTCCCCGGCGCCGGCGGTCGCGGGCGGCGAGGTCGCTCGATTTGGACTCCCGAGAATACCTCAGTCGGGCTGGGCAATCCAGGGCGACGAGGTGCGCGGCCGTGATCCTTCAACCGATCGCCGGGACGATGCTGCCGTCCGGGCGGACGACGGCGTCGGCGACGTCGCGCTCGACGCGGGCGCCGTCGAGCACCACGGTCCGGTGCACGCGGACGCCCGGGGCGATGCGGGCCCGGTGGCCGATGGCCGCGCCGCCGCCGATGTCGCAACCCGGGCCGACGTCGGCATCCGGGGCGATCCACGCGCCGGCCGGGCAGGGCTCGATCCCGGGCAGGCGCGCTCGGCCCAGCACCAGATCGGCGTTGGCACCGACATAGCGCTCCGGAGTGCCCAAGTCGCAGAAGAACCCCTGCTCCACGTGGCCGTGCAGCGCCGCGCCGAGCTCCAGCAGCGGGATGTAGGTCTGCCGCACGATGCAGCCCACGGTGGGCAGGTGCTCGGCGATCGCCGGTTCCAGCACGTGCACGCCGGTGAACATGAACGTCCGCTCCGGCGGTTGCGCCGCGCCCGCGTTCACGAGGCGGCGGACGCGGCCCGACTCGTCCAGGCCCACGGCGCCGAGTTTCTCCGCGTGCTGGTCGGGGCGCACCACCAGCGTGGCCAGGGCGCCGCTCCGCCGGTGGGCGGCCACCGCGGCCTCCAGGTCAGGGGAGAACAGGGCGTCGCCGTTGATCACGACGAACGTCCCGTCGCCGAGCAGGGGCAGGGCGTTCCGGATGCCGCCGCCGGTGCCGAGGATCTCCGGCGACTCCCGCAGGTACCCGATGCGCACACCGAGACCCGCGCCGTCGCGCAAGGTGGCGGGAATGGCCTCGGGCAGGTGGTGCAGGTTCACCACCAGCTCGCGGACGCCGAAGCGCTTCAGGTGCAAGGCGGTGCGGACGATGGCCGGCACGCCGACTACGGGCAGCAGCGGCTTGGGGATGGTGTCGGTGATCGGCGCAAGGCGCGTGCCGAACCCGGCGGCGAGGATCATCGCGCGCATCGCCGGCAGCCTACCAGCCCCGCCGCCCGCGGGCCAATCCGCGGCAGATGGGAAGCGCGTCTTCCGAGGACGGCCGCTTCAGCCCCCGACGCTGCGGCGGAAGGCCCGGCAGCCAGCGACGAGGCCTCGCGGGTGGCGAAACAGCCCGCCGCCCATCAGGAACAGCACGTCGGTCCCGTAGAAGCGGATCAGCTCCGGCATGCGCTCGAGGGTGATCCCGCCCCCCGGGGCCGGGAGGATCGGGCGCCAGGGGCACTTCGCCTCGGAGCAGCCCTTCGCGATGGCGCGGCAGTCGCGGCGCGAGAACGGGAACCGGCCACCGTGGCTGGGGAAGATGCTGGCGTCGGCACCGAGCAGGCGGGCCAGGGTCCCGTAGAGCACGCCGTGGGCCAGGCCGGACCGCGGGGCGGCCGTGAAGCCGCCGAGGAGCGCGGGGTGCATCAGCACGGGCAGCCGGGCTTCTTCGCTGGCGGCCAAGCGGCGCAGCGAGCTCCAGCCGGCGAGCCCGGGCGAGATCACCAGCGCGCCGGCGCCGCGGTCCCGGGCGAAGACAGCTCGGCGCAGGACCTCCTCCTCGCCGTCCGCGGTCACGTTGGGCGCGTAGAGACAGCAGGTGCCGGCGGTCGCGTTCGCCTCCCGGATCGCGTCAGCGCAGGCCGCGACCCGCTCGCGAAACGGCGAGAAGGCCTGATCGGCGAGCCCGTGGTCGTCCTTCACCAGGTCCACGCCGCCGGCGGCGAAGTCCGAGGCCAGAGAAGCGAGCTCGGTCACGGACAGCCCCATCGGCTTGACCGCCGAGCAGATCAGCGGGCGCGGCGCCGCGGCCGTCCGCGTGAGCCCGCGCAGGCCGTCGACGCCGAAGCGCGGACCTTGGAAGCGCGCGGCCAGCGCTGCCGTCGGCTCGAAGGACTCGACGCGGATCCCGGGCTTGAGGCTGGTGTTGCCGAAGATCACGTTGAGGAGCTGGGAGAGCTCCATTCCGGCCGTCTCCTCGGCGTAGGAGATGTCGGCGGCGAAGCGCCCCCGGCCAGCCGGCGCGAGGCTCTCGACGCGGCCGACGATGTGCTCGCGGATCCGCTCGTGCCGGACGAGGTCGAACGGGAACTCCACAGTCTGCTCGACGCAGATGCCGAAGGCGACGGCCCGCGCCTCCTCCTCGCCGGGGGCCGCGAGCGAGTATCGGACGAGGAACCGCGATCCGTCCATCAGAGGGCCTCGGGCCGCGACAGCGAGTGGACCGGCTCGATCCGCACCTCGGCGAGATCGGCCTCCGCGATGCCGGGCGTCGCGCCCGACAGCCGCTCCACGGTCCGGGCGACGGCGAGGGCGTCCAGCCCGTGGCGGCGCATGAGGTAGCGCCGGCTCGCCCCGTTGGCGAAGGTGTCCTGGAGCCCGAGCTTCAGGAGCGGCGCGCGGACGCCCCACTCCACCATCCGCTCGGCGACGAGCGTCCCGAGACCGCCCAGCACGGTGTGGTTCTCGACGGTGACCACGCCCCGGTGCGCCCTCTCCAGTTCCCGGCGCAGAAGCGGGCTGTCGAAGGGCTTGAGGGTCGAGACGTGGACGTGGCCCACGCGTAGCCCGCGCGCCGCCAGGGCGGCCACGGCGCGCATGGCCTCCCCGGTGCAGATCCCGCTCGACACGACGACGACGTCCTCACCCCGCGCCAGGACGCGGGGCCGATCCACGGCAATGGGCTCCGCCGGATCGAACAGCCGCGGCAGATCGCCGCGGAGCATCCGGACGTAGACCGGCCCCCGGGTCCGGTAGGCGAGATCCAGGACACCCTCGACCTCGGTGGCGTCGCCGACCTCGAGCACGGTCATGTTGGGCAGCGCGCGCATCACGGCCGCGTCCTCGATGGCCTGGTGGGTGGCGCCGCCTGGCGTCGTGATTCCGGGCAGGAACCCCAGCATCTTCACGTCCACGTCGGGGTAGGCCACGGACATCGCCACCTGGTCGAAGGCCCGGCGAGCGATGAACACGGCGAAGGTGTGGACGAAGGGGACGAACCCCTCGCGGGCCAGGCCGCCCGCCACGCTGAGCATGTTCTGCTCGGCGATGCCGGCCGAGACGAACCGCTCGGGGTACGCGTCGCGGAAGAGGTCGGCCTCGCAGGAGCTCGTGAGGTCCGCCGACAGGACGAGGACGTCCTTCCGGTCGCGCGCGAACGAGACCAGGTTGCGGGCGTGGACCCTAGAGAGCGTTTCCATCGGTCATCTCCGCGAGCGCCCGGGCGTACTCGTCGCGCTCGTCCTCGGTCCTGAAGCGCAGGTAGTGGAGCTTCGGGGCGTTCCTCCTGAGGAGCTCCAGGCCCCGGCAGGGATCGGTCCGGCACAGCACGACCAGCGGGCCGCCATCGGGTTCTTCGTTCCCCGCGGCCAGCAGCGCCTCGACGTCGTGCCCGTCGACGCAGGCGACCCTGGCCCCGAAGGCCGAGAGCCGCGCGTCCAGGGGATCGACGCGCATCACCGACGGCACGGTCCCGTCGCACTGCTGGCCGTTCACGTCGACGAGGATGCGCATGTTGGAGAGCCCGTGGTGCCCCATGAACTGGAAGGACTCCCAGGTCATCCCGATCTGGAACTCGCCGTCGGACATGAATACGAAGACGCGTCCCGGATCGCCCTTCAGCCGCTTCCCCAGGGCGATCCCGGCCGCCTGGCCCAGCCCCTGTCCCAGGGAGCCGGTCATCACCTCCATGCCCGGTGAGTGCTCGGCGCCGATCATCTCGAGGCAGGAGCCGTCCTTGTTGAACTCGCCCAGGGCGTCCTCTGTCATGCGGCCCGCCTCGATGAGGGCGGCGTAGAGGACGAGCGAGTAGTGGGTGGGCGAGAGGATGAAGCGATCCGCGCCGCGGATCACGCCGCCGTTGAAGTCGACGCCCAGGAAGGCGTCGAGGTTCGTCGCG
This sequence comes from uncultured Myxococcales bacterium, assembly GCA_964476305.1. Classification (GTDB taxonomy): domain Bacteria; phylum Myxococcota_A; class Polyangia; order JAAYKL01; family JAAYKL01; genus CAYZAI01. Next base: position 11,555 of record CAYZAI010000047.1, on the reverse strand, counting down.
GAGGGGGGGCCGGGGAACGGCCGGGGCGCGAGCGGTCGCTCGACCGGGCCGAGCCGCATCAGGGAACCGTACAGGCTCGCGAGGATCTCGGCCGACGAGCAGGCCTGGCTCATGTAGCCGCCCGCGTTGCGCACGGTGTGATCGAGCACCCGCCGACGGATGCCGGCAGCCATCTCACGAATCGATCTCACGTCCGTCTCCATCCGGCCGGATCGTCAGCCCGTTCGGGGAAAACGCAGGCCCGTGAGGAAGCCCAGCAGCCGGGCGGCGAGCCGCACCGAGGACTCGTCCCCCGGGCCGGGCATCAGCTCGACGATGTCCGCGGCCACGACGTTCTTCACCGTGAACAGGTGCTCGAGGAACGCAAGCGTCTCGTCCCAGCCGGGCCCGCCGGGCTCGGGGGTGCCGACGGCCGGGACGTCGGCGGGATCGAAGTAGTCGACGTCAATGGAGAGGTAGACGCGCTCGGGCAGCCCGTCGGTCAGGCGCCACCAGTCGACGCCGGTGCTGACCTGTCTGGCCGAGACGATGGCCAGGTCGCGCTCGACGACCAGCGCCGCCTCCTCCCGGCACATCGAGCGGACGCCGACCCCCAGGGTGCGGCAGTCCATATCGAGCACGCGTCGCATCACGCACGCGTGGCTCAGGGGGTTGCCTTCGTAGGCGTCCCGCAGGTCGGAGTGGGCGTCGAGCTGCACCACGCCCAGCTCCCCGCGGGCGCGGGCGGCACGAATCGGCCCGAGGGACACGGTGTGCTCGCCGCCGAGGCTCACGGGAAACCCGCCGCTGTCCAGGACCTCGCCCACCACTCGGCCGGCCACGGCCTGCTCGATCCGCGGATCGACGATCTCTGGTCCGTGGGCCTTGATCACCGAGCGCGGCACGCCGTGGAACGGATCGTAGCCGAGGCGGAAGTCGAAGCCGTCGAGCCGATCGAGTTCGTGGAGGATCGCCTCGGGGCCGTGGGCCGTGCCCTTGCGGAAGCTCGTGCTGATCTCGAAGGGCAGGGCGACGATGCCGAGGTTGGTCGGGGCGTCCATCCGCTCACTCGCCGAGGCCGACGGCCAGCAGTCCCGCCAGCCGAAGCAGTACCTGGGAGCCGAGCAGGGCCGCCGGCGTGCGCGGAGCCACGGGCGCCGTACCCACCAGATCGGCCGCGGCGACGCCCGGACCCTGGAACACCATCTCGATGGCGTCCATCAGCCCGTACCATGTCAGCCCTCCCGGCTCGAGGGAGCGGAAGGTCTGGGCCACGGCAGGTGCCAGTACGTCGAGATCGATGCTGAGGTGCACCGGATCCTTGACCCTCGCGAGCGCCTCGCCGAAGCTCTCCCGCTGCTCGGTGAGCGTCCGGGCCGTGAGGATGGTCGTCGTCTGTGGGATGGACTGGAACGCGTTGTTGGTGGCGGCCCGCACCCCCGCGAGGATGGAGGGGTGGCGGCCGAGCAGCGCTGTCTCGTCGGCCTCGATCCTGCCGACCTTGCCCCACAGGGCCACCAGCGGCTCGGCCGAGTGTTGCTCGGTGACCCGGCGATCGTCGCCGACGATGATCGGGAACATGCCGCGCGCCCGGGCCTCGGCCGCGCGTGTGACCGCGGCCTCGATCGGATCCTCCCCGCCCACGGCCTCGGCATAGGTGCCGATGTCGAGAGGGGAGAGCCCGATCTGCATCTCGAACAGCTCGACGAAGCGCGACGCGTCGGCAATGGCAAGCGGTCCCGAGGCACGGCCGACGTCGGCTGCTTCGCCCCGGCAGGCGAACAGCAACGCGAGGTAGGCGTCGGCCCAGGACGCGGCGCTGTTCGAATAACCGAAGTCGATGGTCAGGGTCATGGTTGACCTAGGGCAGCAGCACCGCGCCGGCGATGACGGTGGTCCACAAGCCGTCCTTGTTGCCCCGCGCGGTCTGGGTGATGCTGCGAGTTGTCACGATCTTGCCGCTCATGCGGAAGATCTCCTTGCGCTCGTCGTAGTCCTTGTCGGGATCGAACTCGATGCCCAGCGTGGTGGCCAGCATCGAGGCAGCGAGATCCTCGGCATAGTCGCTGACCTTCTGCTTGGTCTCGCCGTAGGAGTGGTGCTCGCTCAGGTAGCCGTAGTGGCTCTTGTCCTTGGGTGTGGCCAGGCCCACCGATGCCGCGCAGAGGCGGTTGGGCTCATTGGTTTCGGCCCGGGCCTGGACGATGAAGACGATCTGCCCGGGCTGGATCTGCCGCAGGCCTTTTTCCCGGGGGATGATCTGCGCCCCTGGAGGGAAGATGCTGGAAACCACGACCAGGTTCAGATGGGCGATGCCGGCCTTGCGCAGCGACAGCTCGTAGGACTGGAGTTTCTCCCGGTGCACGCCCACGCCGCAGGTGAAGAACACCTGCTTGGGGATGAAAGAGTTGCCCAGGTAGGGTTTCACAGCATGCTCCATCTCCACCTCCATCGGCTCCCGCTGTCGTGGGTCACCTTTCGGCCTTGGGACCGACAACTATCGTCTAATAGTTGGTGGGACCGTAAAATGTCAACACGGTCTGGCGGGATATCTCAGTTTTCCCGTTTTCGCCGCTACGCCTTGCCACTCCTCGGAGCTTCGGAGTATACCTTGGCCCGAGCGGTGAAGGAACCGGAGAGACGATGCCCATCACCACAGTGCCGATTGCTCTGCTCGCGAAGGCCGCCGAGGCGGCTCCGACCGACGGCAGCTTCACCATCGACCTCGCCATCTGGAAGTGGGTGGTGATCATCGGGCTCGGCGCGGTGGCGGCGATCTGGATCGTACGAAGGCTCTCCGAGGTCATTGTCGCGCGCAAGACTCGCCGCATCATCGAACAGGTCGTCGGCTCGCAGGCCGGTGGTGCCGGAGAGGAGCAGCCGGGTTGGAGCGATCTCGACGATCTCGACGACCCGGGCGGTTCACCGGATCCCGAGCCCTGAACCACAACCGCGAGCACCCGTCATGTCGCATTTCATCGCCTGCGCCAGCAACTCCGCCGAGCAACTGGCGTGCGCCCTCGAGGGCTTCGCCGAGGATTTGCTGTTGCCCGCCGGCGCCGACGGTGGCTGGGGGCTCGGCTACTTCTCCTCGGGTGAGCTGCTGCAGCGGATCGAGCCCCTCGATCGCAGGGATGCCATCGACGCCTGGCCCGCGCTGTCCGCTCTGCGCTCCAACATGCTGGTGCTCCACGTCCGCGAAGCCACTGTGGGCGTCGTGCGCCGCGAGAACACCCACCCCTTCCGCTTTCAGGACTGGCTGCTGGCCCACAACGGCACTTTCGCCGGGTTCGAGGGCTTTCGCGATCGCCTGCTCGACATGATGCCGCCCTTCATCCAGCGCCGGGTACGCGGCGAAACGGATTCCGAGCACTTGTTCCACCTCGTGCTCTCGTTCCTCTACGACTCGGGCCGGCTCGGGCGGCCGGATCCCGGCTGCCACGCCATCCGCGACGCCCTGCGCCAGGCGCTCCAGACCTTCGACGAGTTCACCCGGGCGAGCGGGCAGGCGCCGTCGCCGGCGGCGGCAGTGCTGACGGACGGCTACAGTCTCGTGGCCGTCGAACGCGGCGTCCCCGTGCGGGTGGCGCTGATCCAGGGCATCAGGGATTGCCCGCTGTGCCGGATCTCCCGAGCCTCGAAGGGGCCGCCCACACCGGTGCACCACGAGGAGCTGCGCGCGGTGCTGGTCCGCTCGGGCCCGAGCCCGGCGGCCCACCCGGCGTTCCGGCCCCTCGGCGAGGACACCTTCCTCATGGTCGGCAGGAACCTGCAGGTCGAGTTCGCCCCGTTCGCGTGAGCGCCGTGACCGACTACCGCCCGTCGCCGCTGATCCGCTGGCCCCTGTACCTGATGAACGGCCTGCTCGCGCTGACGATCCTGGCGCTGGCGGGGGCGGCGGTGCTGCTCGGCCGGCTCGGCGAGACGGTGCCGTGGGCGCTGGTCGGGGTCGGCGGGGGGATCTGCCTTCTGCTGCTGCTGGTGAACTCCTCGGTGGCCGCGCTCCGGCTCGCCGTGGAGCCGGGCCGTGTCCGCCTGCGGGTCTGGCCCTGGCGGCGCTCGGTGCCCCTGACCGGCGCCACGCTGCGGATCCGCGTACGGGCCGTGGGGCCGACCGAGGTTCGCGTGATCGGCGCCGACGGGCGGAGGATCTACATCAACCCCGCCTGGTTCTCCGGGTTCGACCACGCTCTGGCGGAAATCGAGGGCCACACCCGCGCCGCCGGCGGAGAGGTGGTCGAGGTCAGGGGGTCGTGATCGCGTTCTCGAGGTAGGCGAGCAGGGCGTGACCGATCTGCCCCTCGTCGAAGGGCCGCTCGCCGGCGGAGGGCCGCGAGATCTTCAGGTCCTTGAGCGCCTGCATCGCCGTCTGGAGCCCGAGCCGGGTGGGTCCCTCGGGCTTCAGGTATCGCCCCGCGGCCAGGGCGCGCTCGCTCTCGGACCGGGCCCTTCGGAGGGAATCCCCTTCGTAGGCCCCGGCCGCCCGGTCACGCAGCGCGAGCAGGCAGGCGTGGTAGGTCTCGTGCTGGGCGCGCAGCAGCTCGCGAAGCAGCAGGGCGCGTTCCGGATCGACGAGGCGAAATGTGCGCCCGTTCGCGGTGACGATCCCGTTGCGGGCGAGGGCCGCGATCCCGCTGGCCGCCAGCTCGAGCACGGCCGGGGTCGGCCCCGCGTCGACGGAGGCGGGCTGCTCCGGGAGCAGGAACTCCCAGCGGTAGAGGCGGCAGGCCGAGGCCGCGTCCGCGGCGAGATCGTCCAGGGAGACCTCCCCGTCGCTCGCGGCGAGAAGGGTGACGGCGGCCAGGGCCGCCGGAACGAAGAAATGCACCGTGTTGTTCTTGTAATAGTCCAGGGGCAGACGTTGCCCCGGCGCGATCTCGTACCCGCGCTCGCTGCCCGCGCCCTGCGCCGATATCCGACCGCCGCGGATGAAGACCGCGATCGTGCGGTCGAGGGTGTCGCCGCTTTCACCGGCGCCGGACTCGTCGGGCCACCGGGCCACCAGGTCGCTTCGCGCCATGTCCTCGGACGCGAGAAACGAGGCGAGGCGGATCGCGTCCCGGCGCAGCTCGGTGCGGGACACCCGGAGCTCCCGCCGGGAGAGCAGGGCGCTCGCCAGCAACGCGCTGGGAGTGGCGACGGCCACGCGGTTGATCTCGCGCAGCGTGTCGAGGGCGATCTCCTGGGCCGCGTCCCGCCTGGCGTGGCCGTCCAGCATCTGCTCGCGGGTCATGCCGAGCCGCCCGAGCACTTCGCTGAAGGTGAAGTGGTTCCCGGCGCGGACGTGCAGGCGGCCGTAACGGTGGAAGAGCACGCCGGCGATCTTGAACAGCCCGGCGACGTTCTCGCGCTGCTTGGGTCGTCCGGTGGACTCGTCCACGTAGGCCCGCTCCTCGATCACCCGCTCGTAGCCGATGAACATCGGAAGCACGCCCGGGTCGATGAGCGGGCTCGCGGCCATCGCTCGCAGGGACATCTCGAGCATTCCGAGCTTGGGGCGCAGCAGCTTGCCCGTGCGCGAACGGCCGCCCTCGATGAAGACCTCGAGGGAGTAGCCCTCCTGGAGCAGGCGGCGGATGTAGGCGCCCACCACGGCGGTGTAGAACCGGTCGAGGATGAACTTTCGGCGGATGAAGAACGCGCCCGAGGATCGGAAGAGCGGCCCGAGGGGCCAGAACGAGAGGTTCTCGCCGGCGGCGATATGGGGCAGCATGATGTTGGCGTCGCGCATCACCTGGGAGATCACGAGGTAGTCGATGTGGCTCTTGTGGCACGGCAGGATCAGGAGCGGGCCCCGGCCCGAGGCCTCCCGCAGGCGTTCGAGATCCTCGTCGCGGACGTCGATCCCCGAGTAGAGCCGCTTCCAGACGAAGGCCATCACCGCCGCGAACAGGGTCAGCACCCGGGGCCGGAAGTCCGTGGCGAGCTGGCGGATGATCTGCCGCGCCCGGGCCGGCACCTCGGCCGCCGGGATGCCCTCCTCGGCGGCGATGACCGCGAGATCCTCCTTCAGCCGCCGGCTGCCGAGCACCTCGGCCTTGATCCGCGAGGAGGGCTTGGTCAGCGAGCCGAGCCTGGCCCGGCGGATCATCTCGATGCGGCGCCCCACGCCGGCGCGGACGATGCCGACCAGGGCTTCGTCGTTCGTGGCCCGCTCGCGGCGCAGGGCCGCCAGGTCGAGGGGCTCGCCGACCCAGGTGCCGTGGACCGAGCGGCGGCGGACGAGCATCCACAGCGAGCGGAGCAGGCGCGGGTAGTCGTTGGTCCCGAGCACGAAGCGCCAGCCGCTGCGGCCGGCCCGCCGCATCGGGTCCTCGCCCCAGATGATGACCGTGGGGACGGCCTGCACGGGGAGCCCCAGCTCGCCCTGCACCTCCACGGCGAGGCGGATGCCGTCCACCGCCACGGGCCGGCTGCCCAGCCAGACCGCCGCGGGCCGCCGCAGGAACACCAGGGCCGAGCCGCCCCCGGCGAAGACCTCGGTCAGCTTGCGGCGGCGCCGCTCGGGCCGGCGGCGGCGGAACAGGCGGACGATCCACAGCCACAGCGGCATGAACAGGAAGGTCGAGAGCCCGGCGACGAAGCCCAGCGGAGGCAGCCCGTACCTCTTCGCCAGGCCGCGGATGCACAGGAGGTCCACCAGCGAGCGGTTGCGCAGCACGAACACGACCGGTCCCTTGGCCGCGGCGGCGCGCACGGCCTCGATCCACTCGTCGTCAATCTTGACATAGCGCACGAGCAGCGACTCGAGCAGCGCGAGCCACCAGCTCACGACGACCTTGGGTCTGCGGATGCGTTTCTTTTCCATTATCGGGATCTCTACAACAGTGTCTTGTAGCCCGAACCGCCGTGTCATGGAAGGCGGGGAACCGCCTTTCCTTCCGAGCGGTTCAGCGCGGCTCGTTCTTCTCGATGGCAGCGGTGGCGCGGCGGGCGTGCTCGACGAGCGCTGCGCGCAGGCCCCGCTCCGCGTCCGGCGCGTAGAGGTCGTGGCGGTGCAGCGGATCGGCGGCGCTGTCGTAGAGCTCGAACAGCCACGGCGCCGAGTGGAGGATCAGCGCTCGCCGTCCGTCCCGCACCGAGAAGGCGTCGCCCCGGCGGTACGACTCGCTGAAGACGAGCCGGCCAAGGGGCTGTCCCCCGGGCGGGCGACCGGCCAGAGCGAGCAGCGAGGCGCCGGGGAGCTCGCGCGGGACCTTGCCCGTCGCCCACTCCATCAGGGTCGGGGCGAGGTCGAGGTGCCCGGCCGGGGTCGCCTCGCGTCGGCCGTCGATCCCGGGCACGCGCAGCACCAGCGGCACGCGGATCTCCTCGTCGTGGAGCGTGTACCCGTGGTGGGCGGTGCCGTGCTCGTGGAAGGCCTCGCCGTGATCCGAGGTGATCATCACGAGCCAGCGGTCCCAGCCAGGGCTCTCCATCAGCTCGAGCAGCGGAGCCAGGGCCTCGTCCACGTGGGCCAGCTCCGCGTCGTACCGATCGACGGGCCCCGTTCCGAAGCGATCCGGTCTTTCGGGGGCCCGATACGGGTGGTGGGGGCCCATGAAGTGCGCGCCGACCAGCGCGGGCTTCCCCGGGTTCGCCCCCAGCCTTTTCAGCGCGTTCATGATCCGGCGGACCGTGGCCCGGGCGGGCTCGTGGCCCTTGCCCCGCGGCAGCCTCACGTTGAACCCGGTGAGGTAGCCTTTCATGTGGTGACCGGGAAGGAACAGCGCCTGCCAGCCCTTCGCCTTCAGCCGGGTCGCCACCGGGTGCTCCATCGCCCGGATCCCGGTGCCGTGCCAGTTGACGTTCCGCACGCCGGGGCGGGTCGACGGGTAGCGGCCGGTCAGGATCGCGGGCAGCGACAGGGCCGTGTGGTTGCTCACGGCGAAAAAGTCCTCGAACACGATCGAGCCGCCGGCGAACCGGACCAGGTTCGGCGTGGTGGGCCTGTCGTAGCCGTACAGCGAGAGGTGGTCGGGCCTCGCGGCGTCGATCACCAACAACAGGATTCCGCCCCGCTCGCCCGGCGACGTGCCCGCCATCGCCCGCAGGGGATCACGCCAGGACGCGGCGGCCGGGGGCCCGTCGATCCCATCGCAGTCCTGGTCCCGACCGTCGCCCGCGACGTCCTCGGCCAGGGGGTGGATCGCCGGGTCGAAGGGCGCGCAGTCGCCGCCGAGCAGGAAGGGGTGGTCGTCCCGGTCCATGTCGAGCAGCCCGGCGGCGGCGGCGTGGAGCACCGGCGCCAGGCCCGAGCCGCGGCGCAGGGCGATGTGCACCTGTGCCGAGGTGGTGAGCAGCGCGGCCCCGCCGACGACGGCGGCCACAGCTGCCGCGGCGGATGCCCAGGCGAGGCGGCGCGCGGCGCGCCGGACCGGACGGAGGTGACCCCGGGCTGCGATGGCGATGCCGAGGGCCGCCGTGAAGACCGCGAGCGCGGCAGCGGGCCAGGGATCGATGGCGCCGAAGACGTCGCCCCGGTTCGCCAGGGACCAGATCGCGGCCGAGATCGGCGTTCCGGCCAGCACGAGAGCGCTGACCGGCCCGACCCAGGCGGGGAAGCCGAGGCCCCGGACGGCCGGATCGGCGACCAGACGGTTCCACAGGGTCCGGCCCGCGGCGCGGGCGAGAAGGGCGGCCGGCAGGCCGGCGAAGGCGACGAACAGGGCCGTGCGGACGGGCTCGTGAAAGGCGGCGACGGAAGCCCAGGTCACCAGGGCCAGGGCCGCGAGGGCCGGGAACAGCCCGCAGACCATCGTCCACGCCCGGTGCAGCGCCACGGCCGTGGATGGCTCGCGGGGACGGAAGAGCGCCGCGGACAGCAGCCGCCAGGGGGCCTCCAGCCGGGAGTCGACCGACTCGCGCCCGAGGAGCAGCCGCGCGATTGGGAGCAGGGCCGCCGCCATGCCCAGCGCGATGCCGAAGTCGAAGAGGAACGCGCCCGCCGCGAGCGTGGCGAGGGCGGGCCCGGGCAGCGCGGCGCGGTGTCCCAGGGCGGTGACCAGGGCGTCGAACAGCCCCAGCGCGCTCGAGGCGATCAGCACCGGCCCGAGGGTGCTTCCCCTCGTCTTCTTCCCGTCGCCGGTGTCGTCGTGTGTCATGATCCTCGGGCCCGGCCCCGTGGCTTTGACCCCGCGGGGCCCGATTGCTATTTAGGCGGTCGATGGCCGTGAAACAACCCGATTGTTCGCAGGCGCGCCCGAACCTGCCCTGGCTCGCGTCGCTCTTTGCCGCCGGGTTCGCGCTCGCGGCGTTGTGGATCGTCGTCAATCCCCAGCGGCCGACGCCCGACGCCGTGCTGTACGAGAGCATCGGCGCCAACCTCGCCGCGGGAAGCGGGTTCAGCCACGATCGCGAGCCGCCCTTCCGGCCGGAGCTCACGCGGACGCCCCTGGTGCCCGGCCTGGTGGCCGCGATCTACTCGGTGCTCGGCCGCGAGCCGGCGGCGGTGCTGTGGCTGAACGCGCTGCTGGCGGCCGGGGCCCTGGCCCTCGGCTACCTGGCGGCCTTGCGCCTGCTCGGGGACCGCGCCGCGGCGCTGGCCGGCAGTGCCCTCGCCCTGCTCACGCCCCAGGTGGCCGGCGCGGCCAACAACGTGCTGACCGAGGCCCCGGCCATGTTCCAGGTGGCCCTGGCCGCGCTGCTGCTGCTCGGCTGGCGGGACGGTCGGAAGCGGCCGCGGGCCTGGCTCCGGGCTGGCGCCATCGGCCTGGTGCTGGCGAGCCTGGTGCTGAACCGTCCCGCCTTCGCCGCGGCCGCGCTCCTCGCCGCGGGCTGGGTGGCGGTGACGGGCCTCGCCGACAGGTGGCGCGTCTTCGCTGCGTGGCTTCCGGTCCTGGCCCTGGCCGTCTCCCTCGGCGCGCCGGTGCTGGCCTGGTCGGCGCGCAACGCCTCCCTGGGCCTGCCGTTCTCGCCGGCGCCCGTGGGCGGCGCAGCCAGCCGGGTTCTCGACCTCGGGCGCTGGTCGCGGGAGCTCGGCGAGCCGCGGGTGCGCCTGCCCGAGGTCAACCGCACCTTCTTCGACCACTGGAGGCACCCCCTCGGGCCGGAGGAGTTGATGGGGCTCGATCGGGCGAGCGGCGTCTGGCTCGACGAGTGGCTGGCCGCGAACGGCGACCGCTGGGCGCGAGTCCAGCCGGCGCGGCTCCTGGGGCTGTTCAGCGACTTCCGCATCTCGATCTGGCCGGTCTGGGACGGGAGGAAGTACGACCGCGTGATGTGGCCGATCCTGGCCTGGGTCTCCCGTGGTCTGTGGCTTCTGTCCCTGCTGGGGTTCGTGGCGACCGTGCGCCGGCCCGCGGCGCGGTGGATCTGGCTCGGGGCGCTGGTCCCGCTGGTGGCGATCCACGCGGCCACGGTCTGCAACCCGCGCTACGTCACGCCGCTGCTGCCGCTCCTGATTCCGTACGGCGGCGCGGCGATCCTCTGGGCCTGGCGCCGGGCGGTTCGTGCTATCATGGGCGCACCATGAAAAAGACGCTGATTGCTCTTCTGGTCGGCCTGGGAATGGCGCTCGCGGCCACGCTTCCGCTCGCCGGCTGCGACGGCGACGGCGGCGCGGGCGGGGACGGCGACTCGGACTCGGACGCGGACTCGGATTCCGACGCGGACTCGGACGCGGATTCGGATCCGCCCGGGCCCTGGGTCAGCATCGACTACCCCGGGGAGGGTGAGCAGGCCGCGGACCCGGTCACCTTCGAGTACAGCGCCGGCGGCGGCGTGACCGACGTCGCCTTCTTCGTGGACGAGGACGAGTGGCCCCTCCAGGACGAGCCGTTCCCGGTGGGGGACGGGACCCACACCTGGGACTTCTCGGCGGTCAACTTCCCCAGGGACGTCTCCCTGGTCGGGTACGACTCTGGCGGGGATCCGGTGGCCGAGGACACGGTGACCTTCATCCCCCTCGACGAGTCCTGCGCGCTCGGTCCCCGGCCGGGCTTCAACGAGTACACCATCCGGGTCGTCAACGACTGGATCCTGTACCCCAAGGACGGCACGTACCCCTACTGCTGGGGCGAGACGTGGTGTGGCGACATGTGGGGCCAGATCCACGACGGGTCCTATGGCGGCGAGCTGCTCTTCCCCGGCGGCGGCGACTGTTTCTGCTCGGGGCACACCCTGGAGATCTTCCTCGCGGCCTACCGGCTCTGGCTCGATGATCACGGGCTCGAGGAGGAATGCCTCTTCCAGGTGGGCGGCAGCACGCTCTCTCTCGACTCGGTGGACATCGGGGACTTCTACCAGTGGTGGCAGGGCTTCGGGGTCGCCTCCTACGCCAGCGCGGCCGAGGCCTTCGAGACGGCGGGCATCGGCGAGAACATCGAAGAGGAGAACTGGGACGAGGCCCTCACCGGCGACTACGTCAACCTGTCGAGGTCGGGCGGCTCCGGGCACGCCGTGATCTTCGTCGATTGGATCGAGGACGGGGGTCAGAAGGTGGGCCTGCGCTACTACGGGTGCAACAACTCCGGGGCCTCGTGCCCCGACCCCGAGGATCCCCTGAACACCGGCGGCAACAGCGGCCCGTCGTACATCACCGAGTACTTCGAGGGGGAGGGCGGCACCGAGCTGCCCGAGTGGCTGTTCATCGGCCG
>CAYZAI010000046.1:15279-18056 GCA_964476305.1 uncultured Myxococcales bacterium | reverse complement strand
CCACGGCGGGCCGCCGCGGTTCCTTCCCCACAGGCTCCGCCAGCAGCAGCGCGTTCTTGGGGTTCCTGGTCTCGCCAGCCGAGGAGACGCGGATCGCCGCCCTGTCGTGGACCGGGCAGGCGAACTCGCAGGCGCCGCAGCCGTTGCAGCGGGCGGGATCGACGTAGGGCCGCTTGACCTTGGCGGTCCCGCCCTCGCGGGTGGGCACCTCGACCTCCTCGAACCAGATGGCCTTGGGAGAGACCGGGCAGAACTCCTCGCACACCGTGCAGGGCGTGCCCATGGCCCAGGGCAGGCAGCGGCCGCGGTCGAAGAACGCCGTGCCGATGCGCACCATCTCCTCGCCGTCCCTGCCCGTCTTCCGGGCCTCGGTCACGCGGCGGATGGCCGCGGTGGGGCAGACCTGGGTGCACAGCGTGCACGTGGGCTCGCAGTAGCCGACGCGCGCCACGAGCACCGGCGTCCACAGCCCCTCGATCCCGGCCTCGTGCAGCGCCGGGTGCAGGGCGTTGTTCGGGCAGATCTTGATGCACTGCCCGCAGCGGATGCAGCGCGCCAGGAACTCCTCCTCGCCGAGGGCGCCCGGCGGCCTGATGCAGTCCGGGTGGGGCCGTCCGCCGGGGGCCGTGAGCGCGCCGGACCGCAGGGCGGGGACCAGCAGCGCCCCGGCGGCCGCGCCGGCGAGCACCGTCCGGCGCCGTACGTCGGGTGAGGACCGCTCCTCGGCGCGTCGTCCCACCAGCCCGAAGGCCAGGGCGTCGTCCGGGCACTCGGCCACGCAGTTGAGGCACAGATCGCACTCGGCCCGCTGCCAGAGATCTCCGGGCTTGGGGCTCGCCGCGCCCGAGCACTCGAGCTGGCAGCGGTTGCAGCCGCTGCAGGCCTGCGCGTCCTTCCGCAGAGACAGGAGGCCGAACCTGCCGCTCGCGCCGAGCAGCGCGCCCAGCGGGCACAGCCCGCGGCACCAGAAGCGGAAGATCCAGCGGTTGGACGCCAGGACGAAGACGAACAGCAGCGCGCCGAGGAAACCGCCGCCGACGAGCATGCCCCGCTGGGAAAGCAGCACCCCCCCCAGCGCCTCGTACGCCCCGTCGGAGATCTTCCACAGCGCGGGCACTCCGGACTCCGCGGCGCTGGAGACGGCTCCGCCGGCCAGGTCGCTGGCCCAGGGCAGCAGGACCTGGGACAGCCCGCGCGTGAGCAGCGAGATGGGGTCGAGCAACCCGCCCACCGCCGAGCCGAACACGGCGGCGAGCAGAGCGCCCGCCAGTACGACGTACTTGATCCGCTGATAGGGGCGCGTGCGGTTGGCCTCGAGCCGCTTCGCCGCCGAGCGCGCGGGGCGGATCGACCCGACGGCGTGGTTCAGCGCCCCCAGGGGGCAGACCCAGCCGCAGAAGGCCCGGCCGAGCAGCAGCGCGCTGCCGAGCGTGATCAGCCCGAGCAGCATCGCCAGGGGGATGGTGCCCGTGCCGAGCAGGGTGAGCAGCCCGGCCAGGGGGTCGAGGAGCAGGAAGACCTCGACGGGATAGGGCACCTGCGCCGAGGTGGCCGCGTCGAAGCGCGCCCCGGCCAGCGAGACCGTGGCCAGGACCAGCCAGACGAAGATCCCGAGGGAGATTCCCTGGACCACGCGTCGAGCCCAACGCAGAGCCCGCCAGCGGCGATCCGCGGCAGACTGCGGTTTCGTCTCGCCGCTCACGACAGCTCCCGCAGCCTGAGCCGCGAGGGATCGGCGGTGCCCAGGCCGCGGCGCTCGGCGAGTGCGAGGTAGGGCAGGTCGGACGGCGAGAGCCCGACGAGGGCGCAGGAATGGGCGTCGACGGCCACCTGGTCCACCGACGCGATGACCTCGCCAACGGCCCGCGTGTCGGCCAGGTCACCGCCCTGGGGGCCGTTCCTGAGCAACACGCGCGTGGCGTCCATCACGGTCAAGGTCGGGCGGAGGAAGTCCGCGAGGTCGGTGATGGAGTCGTCGATCCGCTGGTGCAACCGGTTGCGCCGGCCACCGAGCACTCCGTACAGGTTCTTCATGGCGCCGGTGAAGCCGGACATGCCGTGGTGTTTCGCGATCGGCACGTTGATGAACCGGTCCGCCCGCACCGCGGGGAGGAGCACCGGCATGCGGCCGAGCACCACTCCCCCGAGATCGTACTCGCGGAACCGGTGCCCCGCCGGGAGGATCACCTCCGCGCCTGCCTCCTCGGCCGCCTTCCAGATCCCGGAGCGGGTGAAACAGCGCCGGGCCTCGTTGCATGTGTTGTCCGTCACGATCACCCGCGCCGCGCCCGCCTCCCGGCACAGCGCGACGATGGCGGCCACGACCTCGGGATGGGTGTTGGCGGCCTGGGCCGGCGTGCGGTCCCAGCCGATGTTGGGCTTGATCGCCACGGTTTCGCCCGGGCGCACGAACCTCGAGATGCCGCCGAGGGCCTCGATGGCCGCGCGGGTGGCCTCGGACGGCGCGCCGCGGGCGACGACGATTTCACCGGAGCCCGGGTCGAGGCCCGCTCCGAAGTCGCGGATCTGAGCAGCCCGCGGACGGGAGAGTGGCTCGTGTCGGCCTCGGTCGCATAGAGCGAACCCTGTGGCCGTGGTGCCGGCCATTCCGGCACAGGCGATGCCGGCGTGCTTGAGGAACGTCCGCCTGTCCCACCTGTCGCTCATGCTCGGGCGGAGCCTATCTCTTGCGGGGGTTCTTCTTCGGCTTCGGCTTCGGCTTCGCCTTCGCCTTCGGCTTCGGCGCGGGCTTCCCCGCCTTCGCCTTCGGCTTCGGC
>CAYZAI010000046.1:0-15179 GCA_964476305.1 uncultured Myxococcales bacterium | reverse complement strand
CTTCGCCTTCGGCTTCGGCGCGGGCTTCCCCGCCTTCGCCTTCGGCTTCGGCGCGGGCTTCCTGCCGCCCCGGGTTCGTGAGGAATCGCCCGGGCGCGCAGTCCGGCGGGCCTGCTCGCCCTCGTCCGTCTCCCCCTCGTCGGCCTCGCCGAAGCGACCGGTCTCGCGAGCCGCCTCTCCATCGTCCTCTTCCTCTTCGTCCCCGTCCCAGTCGCCCCCGCTTCCGCTCTCGAGGATGCTCAGACCGAGCCGATTGGCTTCCGGGTTCTCGATTCGCGCCACCATCCGGCCGCACGCCGGGCAGGCGCTGATCACCTCGCCACGGAACAGCCGGAAACGGATACCCGTCGGCATCTGCATCCGGCAGACCGAGCACACGCCGTCGCGCATGATCGTCAGGCCGATGCCCGAGCGGGAGTTGCGCAACCGTTCGTACTTGCGCAGCAGCAGCTGCGGAATTCCCACCACAGCCTCCTCGCGTTGCTTCTCGAGGCGCCGGGAGCGGTTGCGGAGCTTGCGGATCTCCGCCTCGGGGGCCTGCTGAGCGGCCTGGACCTCCCGCGAACGGGCGACGATGGCGTCCCGGATCCCGCCGAGTTCCTCTCGCAGCTTCTGGATCTGCTCCTCGGTCTCCTTGACCAGGATCGTCAGCTTGTCCTCTTCGATCTTGAGCGCCTCGGTGGACGAGCGGGTGCGCAGCTTGAACGCGCCGGCGCGGGTGGAGACCAGCCCCTGAATCGCGCTGCGGATGTCCTCGAGCGTGTTCAAGTACATCTCCTGCTGGGACAGCGCGGTCTCGATCGACTCCTCGAGGCGGGCGGCCTCGGCCTTCAGCTTGCAAAGCCGCGGGTCGTCGCGCATCGACTGGTCGTAGAGGGCGCTGATCTTCATCTCGACCCCACGGATCCTGAGGTCGATCTCCTGCACTCGCAGCAGCCGCTCGAGCAGTTCGTTTTCCCACTGTCGCATGGGTCCGCCTTCCCTCCGCCAACTACTTATCCCAACCAATTTCGTCTGTCAAAAGGCCCCGGTCGTGTTTCGCCCGCGCTGCCGCCGTCCGAGCCGGCAAAGGAGCGATCGGACGCCGCCGAGAAAGAGGGCCGCGAGCAGGAGCGACCAGGCGATTGCGCTCGTCCGCTCCGAAGCGGTCCGGTACCACGGGCGCTCGAAGACGAGCTCGGTGCGCCCTTCCACCGCCGGGACGCTCATCAGCACCGCCCGCTTCTGCCCAGGCGAGATCGGCCGGGTGGAGATGGGGAGAGCGACCCCGCTCGCCGTCGCCCGCCAGTACGGGTGGGCGGCCACGGCTAACTGGAGGACGCCCCCCGGCGCCGGGTGCTCCACGTCGACCACGATTCGTTCGTCTTCAAATGTTTCAATCGACAGGGTACCGTGGCCGACCAGCCTCGCGGGCCCGGGGGCCGAGACGACTTCGTAGACCCACAGCGGTCCGATGTGCGCTGCGAGGTCGAGGTCCTTGCGGTCGGAGAACGTGGCATGGGACACAATCCAGCGGATACCGAGGTTCTCGAGCACCCCCGGATCGGAACGGTATTCCCGGATGGCCTGTCTGAGCGCCCTGACCTCCCGTGGCATCGGCAGGTTCGCAAACCCCTCGGCGGGCTGGAAGCCGAACCGGATCTTGGGCAGCCCGGACAGCACGGGGAACGCTTCGTACAGGTGGTTGTTGTAGGCCTTGCTGCAACGTCGCGACCGGAGTTTCCCCCCGGTGCACACCTCCTCCGCCCGGATCAGCACGCGGTCCAGCGAGTGCCGCTCCTTGCCCGCCAGCCACCCACCCACGGCCCGCATGCCCTCCCACTTCCCGTCCGCCATCGGGACGAACACCGGGATCCTGCCGTAGTACCGTTGCCATCCCACCGCCGCGATCGTGGCCGCGAGGAGCAGCACCAGCCCCTGCTCCGCGAGCCGCACCTTCCATCGGGGTGCGGCCCCGAGCGCCGGTCGGAACCGGGCCAGGCGGCGGCCGAGGAAGGCGAAGGCGCAGGCGAACCCGTAGGCAGCGAGGGCGAGCCAGCCGCCCCTGATGTAGGCGGCGAGCCGCTCGTACTGGATCGTGTCCGCGAAGTGCTCCCCCCCCACGATGGCCACGGCGAAGAGCAGCGTCGTCGAGGTCGCCAGGAAGGTCGGCCAGGTCTTTCTCGACACGGCCCCGAAGATCAAACCGAAGAAGCCGGCCACCCACGGCACGGGGTGGAAACCCTCGAGCGCCTCGCCTTCCAGCGCGTCCTCCAGGACGTCGGCCGCGTCCAGCCACCCGGTCCCGATGGAGATGGACACCCCCTCGGCCTCGATGACGTAGGGCACCAGCCAGAACGCGGCCAGCGCCAGCGCGGCGACTCCGACCGCGGCGGCCATGACCGCGAGCCGCACGACGGGCGCTCGCCTTTTTTCGAAAAGGGCGAAGCACACCAGCAGGACCGGCAGCGCGACGACCAGGTACACCGCCGACATCGGGTGCGCCAGGACGGAAAACGCCAGGGTCGCGGCCGCGACCAGGGGCCAAGCGAACCCCGCACCACCGCCACGGGCCAGCGCCCGCTCGAAGGCGAGCAACGTCGCCAGGGACGCAACCACCGAGAGCGCGAAGGGCCACACGCCCCAGTACAGCGTGTGGATGCTTCCGCCCTGCCGGAACCCGCCCACGTCCCCGAGAGCGAAGAACCCGGCGAGGAACGCCCACGGCACGCCCATGGCCCTGCGGGCGATGCCGTAGACGGCGGCGGGCATCACGACCATCAACAGGAAGATGGACACCCGGAAGACGAACTCCCAGCTCGTGAGACCCAGGGTCAGCGCGCGCAGGGCCACGAGATAGAGATCACCCCCGATGGGGTAGTACATCCCCGCGGGAAAGCCGGCGTAGGCCATGTGGCTCCAGCCCGTGATCCGGCCGCTGGGGATCAGGTGCTCGGCGAGGAGCCAACCCTTGAAGAAATGGCAGTGGTGATCCCCGCTACCGGGGAGGTGGACGAGCAGGTCCCGGTGAACGACGACCGCCGCGACGAGGAGCAGCAGCAGCGGCCAGCGCTCGGCGAGGGCGGACCTGGCCGCCTTCCACATCGCTTCGAGCCTCACCTCCCGTCCTCTCCCGGGGTCGTCGCGCCGCGCTCCCCGCCCGCGACCCGGCGTCCTCCGTGGGCCGATGATAGCAGTGTCGGTCCCCGGGATGGAGCGCCTTTTTCACGGCGATCCCTCGAGCGCTCTCGCCATTGACACCTTGCCCGGAACCCCGGTCGCGGCTAGACCCGTTGCCGTGGCAGGGCGAGGTCAGGCCAGGACATGAGCACGCGCCGGGAAAGGGTTTTCGACGTCGTCGTCATCGGCGGCGGTCACGCGGGCTGCGAGGCCTTCGCCGCGGCCTGCCGGATCGGCGCGTCCGCCGCCCTCGTCACGCCGGACCTCGCCGCGGTGGCGGTCCAGCCCTGCAACCCGGCGGTGGGCGGCCCTGGCAAGGGGCACCTGGTGCGCGAGGTCGTGGCCCTCGGCGGCCTGATGGGACGCGTCACCGACCGCTGCGGGCTCCAGTTCCGAACCCTGAACCTGCGCAAGGGCCCGGCCGTGCGCTCGACCCGGGTCCAGACCGAGGCGAGGGCCTACCCCGAGGCGATGCGGGCCGAGCTCGAGCGCATCCCCGGCGGGCTGCTGATCGAGGACACGGCCCTCGGCCTGATCGTCGAGGGCTCTGACCGGAGCCGCCGCCTGCGGGGCCTGCGGCTCGCCCGGGGTGGGGAAATCCGGGCCCGAGCAGCGGTCGTCACCACCGGGACGTTCCTGAGGGGAATGCTGTTCCTGGGCAACGAACGGACCCCGGGCGGCCGGCGCGGAGCCGCCCCCTCGGTCGAGCTCGCCGAGTGTCTCGAGAGGCTCGGGATGCCCCTGCTGCGCCTCAAGACGGGCACCTGCCCGCGCCTCGCCGGGGACAGCGTGGACTTCGCGTGCCTCGAGGAGCAGCCCGGGGATCTGCCGGAGCCGTTTTTCGATCCGGAAACCCGGGGAACGACCCTGCCTCAGCGGCCCTGCCACCTGACCTGGACAGGGGCGCCCTGCCACGACCTGATCCGCGCCAATCTCGGCACGTCCGCGCTTTTCGGCGGCGCCATCACCGGCATCGGACCGCGCTACTGCCCGTCCATCGAGACCAAGATCGCCCGTTTCCCGGACCGCGAGCGCCACCAGATCTTCCTCGAGCCCGAGGATCGCCACGGCTCGGTCATCTATCCGTCCGGCCTGTCCACCAGCCTGCCGCTGCCGATCCAGGAGCGCATGGTGCGCCTGATCCCCGGGCTGGAACGGACCCGGATCCTCAGGCCCGGTTACGCGGTGGAGTACGATGCGATCCAGCCCCGCTGCCTCTCACCCGGCCTCGAGGTCGACGGCATCGCCGGACTGTTCCTCGCCGGACAGATCCTCGGCACCTCGGGCTACGAGGAGGCCGCGGCCCTGGGGCTGATCGCCGGTGCAAACGCCGCCCTCGCCGCCCGTGGGGAGCCGTCCGTCGTCCTGCGACGGGACCAGGCCTACGTCGGCGTGATGATCGACGATCTGGTGACCCGCGGGGTGGACGAGCCCTATCGGATGTTCACCTCGCGGGCCGAGCACCGGCTGCTCCTGCGCGAGGACAACGCCGAGGAGCGGCTGGTGGACGCGGCCGCCGCGGCCGGGCTGGTTTCCGGGGAGCGCGCCGCCGCGATCCGCTCCCGGAGGGACCGGGTCGAGCGAGCCGCCGAGCGGCTGGCCGGGCAGTTCGTCGGCCTCGGAACCGCGAGCGACAAGGCCCTCGCCCGGGTCGGCCTCCCGCCGTTGACCCGGCCGGCGCGGGTGGCTGACCTGCTACGCCGCCCCGGTGTGCGGGCCCGGGACCTGGCGCCCCTGGCGCCGTGGCTCACGGCCGAGCCGGCGGAGGTCCTCGACCGGCTGGAGGTGCACGTCAAGTACGCGGGCTACATCGAGCGGCAGTCCGCCCGGGCGGAGGGGCTCGCGGCCCTCGAGGACGTCCGCGTCCCCGGCGACCTGGATCTGCGGGGCATCCCGGGGCTGCGCGCCGAGCTGGCCGAGAAGCTGCTGGCGGTCCGCCCGGCGACCCTGGGCCAGGCCGGCCGCATCCCGGGCATGACCCCGGCCGCCATCGAGCTGCTCCACGTCCGCCTGAAGGCCCGGGGCGGAGTCACTGACGAGTAAATGGCCGCTGCCCTAGAACGGAAGCGAGTCCGGGGCCAGGCGGTGCGCGGCGAGGATGACCGTTTCCGCGATGGCGATCGCGTCCTCGGCCTCTTCCCTCGAGACATGGATCAGGCCGCCGTAGTCACCGATGTGGCGGGCGCTCATGAGGTCGTTGTAGGACGCGCCCAACTCCACGGGCCACCGTCCGGTCTTGACGAGCTCGTTGTGAACCGCCGCCCTGACCGTGGTGTGCTTGGAGAAGCTCTTGCCTTCGAGCGCGAAGAGCGCCGTCACTGCGTGGAACCCCGCGTAGTACGCGCGGTTCGCCGCGGAGTTCGGATCGAGACTGAGCACGGCCCTGGCGATCTCCAGCTCCTTGCGCGCCCGGAACCAGCTCTGGGCCGCGTATTCCCGCCAGTCGGTCACAGCCGGATTCCGTCCTGCCTGGCTGTCGAGAACAGTGGGGCGGCCTCGGCCTCGTACTCGGCCAGGTCCAGCGGCAGCGCGTTGATGGCGCGGTACGGCTCCGCGGCCAGCTCCACTTCGTAGAGCGTGCGGTTGATCCGCTTCGTTTCGCACCACCTGTCGACCGGGCCTTCGAGCAGGACCAGCAGGTCGACATCGCTGTCCGGCCGGGCCTCGCCCCGCGCCTCCGAGCCGAAGAGGACGATGCCGCGCAGGCGCCCGCCGTACAGCGCACCGAGGCGCTCCTTGATCCGGTCCAGTGTCTCCCTCAGCGGCATCGCGGCGCTCCCGTCTCGGGACGGCTCCCCATGTCTGTCCATTCTACAGCATTGTCGCCGGTCGGGCCACTGGCCCAAGGACGAGCGCGAACGCGAGCGTCGTCTGGTTGATCATCTTTTCCTCCGCTTCGGTCCGGATGATAGCGCAAACGGAAAAGCCATGGGGGAAACCGCGGCCCGGGCCGGGAGCGGGAGCGGTCCTCTCCGGCGGAATAGCCCTCGCGCGGGGCCCGTTCTTTTGATCAACCGCGCGGGCTTTGGTATTCCGGTTGCTGTCACGAGCGCGACCGGAGCCAAGCCGGGGACATCGGGGAGCCTGGTCGAGAGAGGACAGAGGCGATGGACGAGAACCGCAAGGACGTTCCCGGGACCGCCGCGGAGGGGTGGCGCCGGTTCCTGATCAACCGCCGTGACTTCCTGGCCGCGGGCGCCGGGGCCGCCGTGGCCGCTGGCCTGCCCTTCGGCTGTGGTGGCGGGGACGACAAGGCTCCCTCTCCCGGGCCGGGCGCCGATCCCGCCGCGGCCGGCACCCCCTGGGCCGGGCTCGACAAGGTGCTCGACCTCGTCGCGTCGGCGCACCTCGCGGACGTCCGGAACCGGGGCGAGTTCGTGGATTTCGGCACCGCGGCCCGGTTCAAGTACACCCTCGGTGGCTGGATGACCGGCTGGGACACCGACGTGTCGATGAACGGGGAGACGTTCACCTGGGCCTCCCGATCCCCGTCGCGCATCTATTTCAGCCTGGATCGTGCCGCGCCCCTCGACCTGGAGTTCCGAGCCCGGGCCGGCGGCGCGGATTCCTTCTCCGTCTACCTCAACGACAAGCCCCTCACCAGGGTAGGTCTCAAGGGAAGCGACTGGGGCACCTACCGGGTCAAGGCGACGGCGGACCAGACCGTGCCCGGTGAGAACCTCCTCAAGCTGATCTACAAGGCGGAAGCCGGCAAGGCCGGCGGAGCCATCGCCGTCGACTACCTGCGAATCATCCCCGAGGGCGAGGACGCCCCCGGCGCGTTCGATGCGCCCTACCTCTCTGCGATGAAGCAGATCTTCCAGTCCGCCGGGCGCGAGCGCGAGTCCCTGATGCTCACGCCCTCGACGAGGCTCTCCTGGTACCTGGACGTTCCCGCCGGGGCCAAGCTGTCGGTCGCCGCGGCCCTGGCCCTGGGCAACCGCGAGAAGGGCGTGGAGCTCGCGCTGGGTATCCAGGCCCACCCCGCCGACGGCGGACCCCCGGCGGACCTCTTCTCCGGAAAGTACTCAGCGGACGGTTGGAGCGAGGAACTGATCGACCTCGCCCCCGTGGCGGGCAAGCTGGTGCGTCTGGATCTCGCGACCACCGGCGAAGGCGCCGCACGGCTCGCCCTCGGCGACCTGGCCCTGCGCCTGCCGCCGCCGAAGATCGAGGCGGGGTCGCGCAAGGCGAGGAATGTCATCGTGCTCGTCATCGACACGCTCCGGGCCGACAAGCTCACGGCCTTCGACAAGACGCGGGTGAAGACCCCGGCCTTCGACAGGTTCGCGGCCGAGGCGATGCTGTTCGAACGCTGCCAGGCCAACGGCAACTGGACCAAGCCCTCGAGCGCCACGCTGCTCACCGGGCTGCACCCGGACAGCCACAAGGCCCGCGGCCACTCCAGCAAGCTCGCCGGATCGGTGCGGATGGCCTCGGAGATCTTCCGCGACGCGGGCTTCAAGACCGGCGCGTTCATCGCCAACGGCTACCTCGCCGCGGAGTTCGGCTTCAACCGCGGCTGGACCCAGTACGTGAACTACATCCGCGAGAACAGGAACACCAAAGCCGAGAACGTCCTCAAGGACGTGCTCGAGTTCGTGACGCTGCACAAGGAGGAGCCGTTCTACGCCTACGTCCAGACCATCGATCCCCACGTGCCCTACGATCCCCCAGAGGACGACCTCAAGCTGTACGACGCCGGCTCCTACGAGGGCCCGGTCAAGCCCCGCTCCACCGGCAACCTGCTCGAGGAGTTCAAGCGCAAGCGGATGGAGCTGGGCCCCCGGGATCGCCGTCGGCTCGAAGCGCTCTACGACGGCGAGGTCACCTACCACGACCGGCACTTCGGCCGCTTCCTCGACGGGCTGGCCAAGCTCGGCGTGCTCGACGACACCGCCATCATCGTTACTGCGGACCATGGCGAGGAGTTCTTCGAGCACGACTCGGTGGGGCACGGCCACACACTCTATCAGGAGCTTCTGCGCGTGCCGCTGGCCATCCGTGCCCCGGGCCAGGTCGCCGGGGGGCAGCGCTCGCAGTTGGCGGTAGCCCTCTCGGACGTGCTGCCCACAGCATTGGCCGCCACGGGGCAGAAGATCCCGGCCGGCCTCGAGGGTCGTGACCTGGTCGCGGCCTGCGCGTCTGGCCGGCCGGAGCCGAACGGCGCCTCGTTCTCGTCCTTCTGGAGCGAAGCGGACGGGCGCAACCTGCAGTGGGCGGCCAGGCAGGGCGACTGGAAGCTGCTGATGCGGGGGCCGGTCCGCAGCTACCTCTACAACCTGGCCGAGGATCCTGGTGAGCACGGTGACGTCGACGAGCGCTATCCGATCGTGCTGCGCGCGCTCAGGATCGCCCTCGGACAGTTCATCGGAGCCCCGGACAAGCACACCTGGCCGGCCGGCCAGATCGCGGTCCAGGCCCCGCCCGGCCCCGCCGCCACCGAGGAGGAGACAGCCATCCCCGATGACCTCAAGGACCAGCTTCGACAGCTGGGCTATATGAACTGATCATGCATGGGACAAAGACCAGTGGGTGCGTGACGCCGTGGATCCTGCTCGGGTGCCTGGCCACCTGGGGCTGCCGGTGCGGTGACGAGCCGCCACACCCCGCCGCGGTGGAGCCGGCCTCGCCCCCCGCGCCGGCGCCGGAACCGCGGCCCGCCAACGACGATCCCGAGGGGATGTTCGGCTGCGAGCAGAACCGTGACTGCGTCGGCTCCTGCCTGCACGGCGCGGTGAACCGAGCCTGGTACGCCGCCAGCTACCCGGGCGGCGAAGCCTGCAAGGACGGGTGCACGTCCAAGGGCTTCGAGGCGCCCCGTTGCGTCGACGGGATCTGCACGGCCTTCCGTGGGGGTGCTCCGGATCCCAGTTGCACGCGGAAGGTCGCCGAGGTCGTGGCCGGGCCGGGTCCGGCCCACGCCTGCGCCGTCGACTCGGACTGCATGGCTAGCTGCCTGTACGGCGCGGTCAACGCCGGCTGGTACGCCGCCTCGCCCCGGCTGCGTGGCGAGTGCAAGGACGGGTGCGCGGCCGCGGGTCTCGAGGTTCGGTGCGTGCAGGGCAGCTGCGCGACCTTCCGCGGCGAGACCATCGAGACCGCGTGCACCCGCCGTCCGATCTTCACGACGGATTGAGATCCGACCAGACGCCGATCCCCATCAGCGACCGATCGAGCCCCAACTCGAGGTGGGGCCGGACGATCTCGAGCTTGCGGCCTCCCGCGATCTCCCGCCACAGGCGCGCCACGCCCGCCGTCTGTCGCCTGGCACCGGTGATGTCGTGCAGCGCGATGAAGCGATGGGGGAAGCGGCGCTCCCGCTCGAAGTCGGCGCGGACGGCGCGGTAGGAGTGGTCAGCGTCGATCAGCACCAGGTCCACCCGTCCCAGCGAGGCTCGGAACCTCGCGTAGCCCGGCGACCCCGAGTCTCCGCGGTGGAAGTGCACGCTTTCGGGCAATCGCACCTCCAGCCCGAACCGCTCGGCCCACGCCTGATCGCAGGCGGCGACGACGTCGAACTCGAAGAGCCCGTGGAGCAGGCGCACCAGGGCGCCGGTCCAGACGCCGATCTCGAGGTACGACCGGATCCGCTCACGCTCGATGAGCTCGCACAGGGCAACGACCTCATCGCGGTTCTGCAAGGGGCGATCGACGAGGGCCTCACCGCGCTCGGCGAGCTGCCGTTCGCAGGTGATATCCCAGAACGGCACCCGTTCGAGCTCCGCGTGGAAGTCCCTTCCGGTCCCGGCCGTTCCACCGCCGTCCATCGGCCTACTTCTCGATCAGCATCCGGCGCAGCAGTTCCAGGTATTCGTCGCTTCGCGAGCCGTCCTTGCGGCGCACGGTGATCGCGGCTAATCGGCAGACATCGGCCTCCGCCGTCATGGTGCGGATCGCGATCAGCGGCGCCCTGCCCTCGAGGGCCGTGACGTCGAGTCGCTTCTCGAGGCCGAGCCCCGCCGCCCGCGCCGCCTCTTCCGGCCGGCGGTCCGCCGCGGCGTGGCACAGGCACAGAGCGCCGCCTGGTGCCAGCACCCTCGCCGACGCCAGGCAGAAGTCGAACACGTCGCCGCGCAGCTCGAGCCGAGCCCCGGCTCTCTCCGGACAGGGCGAGGCCAGGGCCGCGTGCGGGGCCAGGTAGGGCGGATTGGAGACGATCAGATCGAACCGCTCGTCCGCGCCGAGCACGCCAGGGTCGCGGAGGTCGCCCCAGCGCACCTCCACGCGCCCGGAGAGCCCGTCGAGCCTCGCGGAGCGCTCGATCAGCCCGGCCATGACCGGCTGCGCCTCGACGCTCACCAAGCGGGCCGAGGGATCGAGCCTGAGCAGGGTGAGGAACCCGAGGGCGCCGGTGCCCGCGCCGAGGTCGAGCACGCGCAAGGCATCGGGCCGGGCGCGGATGGCGCACCAGGCCGTGACCACGTCGTCCGTCGAATAGCGCTGGCCGCGGGCGAGCTGGTAGATCCACCAGGTCCCGGCGAGCCGGTCCAGGGTCTCGCCCTCCCGTACGGCCGACGGGTCGGGCCGCTCGGGACCCGGGGGAATCCCGCGGCGCCACGCGCGATCCGCTGCGGACGCGTCAGCACAGCACGCGGTCATCGGCGGGCGAGGAACCGCTCGAGGCGATCCATCCCCTCGGCCAGGTTCTCGAGGGAGTTGGCGTAGGACAGGCGCAGGAAGCCCTGGCCGTGCGGCCCGAAATCCACTCCGGGGGTGAGCGCCACGCCGGCCTGCTCGAGGATCTCGAAGGCGAACGCGAGCACGTCGTCGGTGTAGCGACCGACGTTGAAGAACACGTAGAAGGCGCCGGTGGGCTCCACGAGCACCTCGAGCCCCATCTCCGCGAGCCGCCGCAGCACCAGCCGTCGCCGCTCGTCGTAGCAGAGCCGCATCCGTTCGATGTCCGCGTCCGCCGAGGTCAGGGCCGCGATCCCGGCGAACTGCGGGAAGTCCGGGGCCGAGATCATCAGGTTCTGCTGCAGCTTCTGCACCGGGCGCACCAGGTGCTCCGGCAGGATCGTCCAGCCGAGCCGCCAGCCGGTCATCGCGAACAGCTTCGAGAAGCCGCTCACCACCACGGCCTCGGGGTCGAACTCGAGGATCGAGTGCGCCTCCTCGCCGTAGGTCAGGCCGTGGTAGATCTCGTCGGAGATCAGGTGCGCGCGCCCGCGGGTGACCTCGGCCAGCCGGGCCAGCCGATCGGGTGACGTGACGATGCCCGTGGGGTTGGCCGGGGAGTTGAGCAGCACGGCTCGGGCGCCCCGCTCCACTTGCTCGCGCACGGCCTCCGGCTCGAACTGGAAGCCGTCCTCCTCCCGCACCGGCAACCGCACGGACTCGGCGTGGCAGGCGCGGACGAAGTTGGGGTAGCAGGCGTAGCAGGGATCGGTCATCACCACCTGGTCTCCGGGATCGAGGATCGCGGCGTAGACCATCATCATCGCACCCGAGCTGCCCAGGGTGACCACGACCCGCTCCGGCGAGATGTCGAGGCCGTACCTGCGGTGCATCCAGGTGGTGATGGCCTCTCGCAGCTCCGGATGCCCCAGCGAGTGGGTGTAGTGGGTGCGCCCGTCCCGCAGGGCTCGCGCCCCGGCCTCGCGCACGACCTCGGGGGTGTCGAAATCCGGCTCGCCGACCTCCATGTGGATCACCGAGCGCCCCTGGCGCTCCAGGGCCTTGGCACGCTCGAGCACCTCCATCACCAGGAACGGGGGCATCTCGGCGGCCTTGGCGCTCGGCTGTCCGTACCTGCCGCTCGGGCTCATCCGGGCACCTCCTCGCGGCCCACGCTAGACGATGGAGAGCGGAATCACCAAGGGATTTCTGGCCACACCCCCCAAACGCCCACCTTGAAGTCGTTGGGCAACCCTGATAGGTTTCGCCGGCCGTTCGGGGGGCGGTACGGAAGGTCGGACCGGCACAACGCACGCGAGGAGGACACCATGGATTTCGACCTGAACGAAGAACAGGTACTGATGCGGGACACGGCCCGCAAGTTCGCCGAGGACCGGATCGCGCCGACAGTAGAGGAGGACGAAGAGGCCCACCGCTTCCGTCCGGAGCGGGTCAAGGAAATGGCCGAGCTCGGCTTTTTCGGATCGGTCATCGAAGAGAGCTACGGCGGCACCGAGGCCGGGCACCTGGTCGCCTGCCTGATGGCCGAGGAGGTGGCCAAGGTCTCGGCCTCGTGGGGCCTGCCGTTCAACATGCAGATGAACGGGCCGGCGCTGACGATCCAGCGTTTCGGCAACGAAGAGCAGAAGAAGAAGTACATCCCGGCCCTGGTGGACGCCGAGACGCTCGGCTGCTTCGCCATCACCGAGCCCAACACCGGCTCCGACGTGGCCTCGATGAAGACATCGGCCGTGGAGGGCGACGGCGGGTTCGTGCTCAACGGCAACAAGACCTGGATCTCCCAGGGCCACGTCGCTGATATCGGCTTGGTCTTCGCGTACACCGACAGGGACAAGGGTACCAAGGGGATATCCTGTTTCATCGTCGATTTGAAGAAGACACCGGGAATCACCACCGTGCCGATCGAGAAGAAGTTCGGCCTGTTCTGCTGCCCCACTTCCGAAATCTACTTCGAGGATGCGTTCGTGCCGGCGGAACGGATGCTCGGCAAACGCGGCGACGGGTTCAAGATCTGCATGTCCATGCTCGACGTCACCCGGTTGTCGTGTGCGGCGCGGGCGGTGGGAGTGGCCGCGGCCTGCATCAAGGCCTCGGTGGAGTACGCCAACGACCGCACCCAGTTCGGCAAGCCCATCGGCTCGTTCCAGATGATCCAGGACCAGATCGCCCAGATGACCGCCGAGCACGAGGCTGCCCGGCTGCTGGTCTACCGGGCCGCCGCCACCAAGGACAAGCACCCCGACGCCCGCAACACCCACGAGGTCTCGATCGCCAAGTACTTCGCCGCGGAGTCGGCGGTGTTCTGCGCCAACACGGCGATGAAGATCCACGGCTCGTACGGCTACTCGAACGAGTACCCGGTGGGACGCTACCTGCGGGACGCCAAGTCATTCCAGGTGGTGGAAGGCACCTCGAACGTGCAGAAGATGATCATCGCCAGGCACGTGCTGGGGTCACGCTAGGTCGCCGCGATGGACGCACAGATCGGCGAAGGACTGAGGATCATGGCCGTGGGCATCGCCGGGGTGTTCGCCAACCTGGCGCTGCTGGCCCTGGTGGTCTCGCTGATGGGAGCCGTGCTGGGAAAGAAGAAACCGAAGAAGAAGGAAGAGCCACAGAACGCGTAAGCCGCCGGCTAGGGCCGGTACGCCGGATGGAAGGAGAACCAGATGGCAGTCGAAATCAATGCTCCGATGGTTGGCAAGGTCGTGAAAATCCTGGTCCAGCAGGGCCAGCAGGTATCCGAGGACGAGCCGGTGCTGATGCTCGAGGCGATGAAGGTCGAGATGCCGGTCGTGGCGCCCGAGGACGGCACGGTCTCGGCGATCAAGATCAAGGAGGGCGACACGGTGGAGGGCGATCAGGTGCTGGTCGAACTCGCCTGACGGCAAAATCCCCCAGCTCCACGAAACACCAGTCATGCAAGAACTCGCCGAACTGTTCCAGAAGATGATCGCCCAGACGGGAATCGCGCACCTGGCTACCGGCGCCGGCGGCTGGGACCTCGTCTGGCAGACGCCGGTGATGTGGGCGATCGGGCTGGCCTTCATTTTCCTGGCGATCAAGAAGGAGATGGAGCCCCTGCTGCTCTTGCCGATCGGCTTCGCCGTGCTGATGGTCAACATCCCCCTCGGCGGGCTGACCACCGAGGGTGGCAACGGCGAGCCGATGGGGCTGTTCCGGTTCTTCTATCACTACGGGCTCGAGACCGACGTCGTGCCGTGCGTGATCTTCCTCGGCCTCGGCGCACTGACCGACTTCGGGCCTTTGATCGCGAACCCCAAGACCCTGCTGCTCGGCGCCGCGGCCCAGGTCGGCGTTTTCGTCGCGTTCTTCGGAGCCCTGCTACTCGGCTTCGATCCGTCCGAGGCGGCCTCCATCGGCATCATCGGCGGCGCGGATGGTCCCACCACGATCTACACGGCAACCAAGCTGGCGCCCCACCTCCTCGGCGCCACGGCGGTCTCGGCCTACTCGTACATGGCGATGGTACCGATCATCCAGCCGCCGGTGATCCGGCTGCTGACCACGAAGAAGGAGCGCGGCATCACGATGAAGGTGCTGCGCCCGGTGGGCCGGACCGAGAAGATCGTCTTCCCGATCGCGGTGGCGCTGGTGGTCTGCCTGCTGGTACCTCCGGCCACTCCGTTGATCAGCATGTTCATGCTCGGCAACCTGATGGTCAACTCGGGCGTGGTGCAGCGCCTGACGGACACGGCCCAGAACGCGCTGATGAACACGGTCACGATCGTCCTCGGGATCTCGGTGGGGGCCACGATGCAGGCGCGGCATTTCCTCGAATGGAGCGTGGTCAAGATCTATCTGATGGGCCTGGTCGCGTTCGCCGTAGCCACCGCCGGCGGAATCCTTTTCGCCAAGCTGATGAACCTCTTCGTCAAGGAGAAGGTCAATCCGCTGCTCGGCTCCGCGGGCGTCTCGGCCGTGCCGATGGCCGCCCGGGTCAGTCACAAGATGGGCCAGGACGCCAACAAGAAGTGCTACCTGATGATGCACGCCATGGGGCCCAACGTGGCGGGTGTCATCGGCACGATCGTCGCCGCCGGCATCTTCATCTCGCTGATCTCGCGCTGAGGAATCGGGGCCGAAGCCCTCGCCGCTCTCCAGTTTCGGGATCGGAAGGCAGGGCGGTCGATGCCGAGTCCGCGGTTCCACGGCGAGCCCAGCCACTTGCTTGGGACCACCAACCACATGAAAACAACCAACTTGGTTGTGACTACGTGGATCAGTTCGTTATCATTTGGTTTTCGCGAAGGCGTGGCCCCTAACTTGGTTGGGACTACGTGGATCAGTTCGTTATTATATAGTTTTCGCGAAGGCGTGGCGGGTGACGGGGATCGCGGAGTGGGGCGCCTGATGCC
>CAYZAI010000045.1:0-18076 GCA_964476305.1 uncultured Myxococcales bacterium | reverse complement strand
GTCGATGGTCACCACTCCCTCGTCGGGATCGTAGAGCCGGCACAGCAGCTTGAGCAGCGTGCTCTTGCCCGAGCCGTTGGAGCCCACGACGGCGACCGTGCGCCCCGCGGGGATCTCGAGGTCGAAGCCGTCGAGCACGGCTCTGCCGGAGCCGGGGTAGGCGAAGCGAACGCCGCGAACCCCGAGGCTGCCCGGCGCATCGGCGGGCACCCTGCGGGGCCGCTCGGGATCCCCGATCCGGGGCTCGAGGTCCAGGAAGCGCAGCAGGTCGCCGAGGAACAGGAGGTTCCTGTAGATGTCGCCGACGTTGGCGAGCAGGCCGCGCAGCAGCAGCTGGCCCTGGCGGAAGGCGGCGAAAAACAGCACCAGGTCCCCGGGGCTGGCCTCGCCGGCCGCGGCGCGAAAGCCCACCCAGACCAGGCAGGCGCCGGCCGCGCCCAGGGCCACCAGCGCCGCTCCGACGCCGGCCAGTCCCTCACGCGCTTCCAGGGCCAGTTCCTCCTCGCGCAGGCGGCGGCGGATCTTGCCGAAGCGCTGCTTGTAGTGATCGGCCAGGCCCAGCAGGCGGAGCTCCGCGGCGTTTTCGGCCGCTGTCAGCACGGTGTCGCAGTACCAGGCGCGGCGCTCGTCCTCGGTGTTGGCGAGCCGCCAGCGGTGCTGGCGCTCGGCGTGGCGCAGCACCACCAGCAGGGCCGGCAGCGTGCTCAGCACCAGCACCAGCGGCACCCAGGCGCCGAACGAGGACAGCAGGCCGCCCATGGCCACCAGCGTCACCGTGCCCTGGAGCACGGCCGCCGCGTTGTCCACCAGCCGGCGGGGGCGGTGCCATGCCTCGGCCCGGGCCCGGTGGAGGTGATCGTAGTAGTCGGGGGTCTCGTAAAACGCCAGGTCCACGGCCGCGGACCGCTCATGAATCGCGGCGGCGATGTGGTCCTCGACCAGCCGCGACTGCCAGGCGCGGATCCAGCCCATCAGCCCGCCGAGGGCCTCGCCGAGGACCACGGCCCCGGCCAGCAGCCCGGCCGCCGGCAGCACCGGGGAGAGCGCCTCCCAGGTTCCCCCCTCCGCAATCGCGGCGGCACCACCGTCCACGACCTCGCGGGCCAGAAGCACGACGGCCACGGGCAGGAGGCCCTGGAGCATCAACAGGCCGAGCCAGGTCAGCGTCACCCGCGGCGCCGCGGACCAGACGAGTCTCGCGGCGCGGGGAAGGTGACCCAGTTGGGTGCGCACCGCGGCCCAGCGGGTCCGCAGGTAGCTGTCCGGTTCTGGGGACATGGAGGCGAGTCTACGACGAACCGCCGCCGGGGTCACCTGCCGCGGTGGGTGTTCTCCAGCCAGGAGCAGAAGCGGTCGATGCCCTCCTCGATGCCGACCTCGGGTCGGTAGCCGAGGAGCCGCGCGGCGCGGGAGACGTCGGCGAAGGTCACGGGCACGTCGCCTGGTTGGTCAGGCTCGCGCTCGATGACCGGCGTCACGTCGAGCCGCCGGGCCAGGATGGCGATCAGGTCGTCAAGAGAGGTCGTGCGTGAGCCCCCGATGTTGATCACCTCGAACCCGGCGCAGCGTTCGATGGACGCGACCACTCCGGAGACGATGTCGTCGATGTAGGTATAGTCGCGGCTCGAATGGCCGTCGCCGAAGATCCGCACAGGCTCGCCCCGGAGCAGCTTGCCGGCGAACAGGTGGATCGCCATCTCCGGGCGCTGTCTCGGGCCGTAGACCGTGAAGAAGCGCAGCACGTGCACGGCGAGGCCGAACAGGTGGTGGTGGGTGTGGCACAGGGCCTCACCCGCCACCTTGGTCGCGGCGTAGGGGGAGATCGGGCGCATCACGTCGTCGGTCTCGCAGAATGGCACCTCAGTGCGGCCGCCGTAGACCGACGATGACGAGGCGAAGACGAACCGCGGCACTTCGTAGATCCTTGCGCGTTCCAGCAGATTGAGGGTGCCCTCGATGTTGACCCGCTGGTAGATCTCGGGCCGCTCGATGGAGGGCCGGACGCCCGCGTAGGCCGCGAGGTGTGCGATGCAGTCGATGCCGCACTGCTTGTCGAAGAGCCGATCCAGCAGGTCGCGATCGAGGATGTCTCCGGTCACCAGTGTGTAGCCGGGGCTGGCCAGGGCCCGCTCGATGTTGCGCTTCTTGATCGCCGGGTCGTAGAAGTCGTTGAAGTTGTCGAGGCACACGACGTCGTGCCCCGCGGCGAGCAGGCGCTCGGCGAGGTGGGACCCGATGAATCCGGCGCCGCCTGTCAGCAGGACCTTCATGGGGCGTTTTTCTAGCAGAATCGGTGCGATTGAAAAGCTATAATGCCCGCACATGTCCGTCGCACGACACATTCTCTCTCGCGTGGCCGTTCTGCTCGCCGTCTCAGCCGTGTCCGCGGCGACCTTCCTCGGCCGCGCGATGCCCCACGCTCCGGCCCCCTCGGAGCCGACCCGCTTCCTGCTCGGCGTGGGCACGGGGTTCACGCCGGAGCCCGGCTCGCTGCGCTGGGTCCGGTCCGGTGACGTGGAACGGTGCGGTCCGCTCGAGTGGCACACGGTCGTCTTTCTCGCCCGGGGCGTGGCCACGGGCCTGCGCGACCTCTGGATCGCAGACATCCGGATCGACGCCGACGGATCTCCCCGGCAGGTCCGGTGGGCGGCCAACCTCTCGGACTCGGCGGATGTCGACGAGTCGGTGGTCGAGGCCGCGGGCGATCTCGTCGCCTACGCCTGGCGCGGCGGGGAAGGTTTCGAGGCCGTGCACATCCTCGACCTGGCTGGGGAACCCGCGGCGTTGACCGCCGACTGGCCCCGATCCGCGCGCATCGCGAACCGGATAACCAACCTCCAGCGGACGGGGAGGTCCGGTGGGATTGGCCACCGGACCCTCGTGTTCCGGCGGCCCCCAGCGGAAATCGCGCTCTCGTTCACCCCGGACGGGAAGCTGTTGGTGGAGACCCCGGCAGCACGGTTCGAGGTCGACAGGCGGAGCGGCACCACCTCGAGCGAGGTCGTCGTGCAGGAGATGGTCAAGGGCCGGCCGGCGCCCC
The DNA here is from genome assembly GCA_964476305.1 of uncultured Myxococcales bacterium. Lineage (GTDB taxonomy): Bacteria > Myxococcota_A > Polyangia > JAAYKL01 > JAAYKL01 > CAYZAI01. Next base: position 15,036 of record CAYZAI010000045.1, on the reverse strand, counting down.
TGGCCTGGGCCGTGGACACGGTACGAGCCGTGCCGTGGATCGGCAGGCGCAAGATCGAATGGCTCGAGAAGTACTGGTTCCAGACCAGCGACTGGTTCGCCCGCATGCGCTACGACGTGTTCGGGGGGCAGGACGCGGCCGACGGGCCGTCGTGGAGCGGCCCGTCCCTCGCCGCAGAGGATACGGGAATCCCCGGATGGCCGCCGCCGGATATCGAGCCGGTGCTGGCGAGACCGTCGGAGGGGGAGGGGGTCTGGGTTCCGGCGGACGATACCGGGCTGTTCTTGCCGAGGACATCGGGGCCGCCGCTCTTCTATCAGACGTGGTTGCGGGTGGATCCGGAACGCCCCTTCGCTTCGGTGTACCTGTCCGCCTGGGATCCGGCGCTCGTCGAGCTCGGCATCATGGCCGGGACAAACGAGCCGATCTCCACGACCGGACTGCGCGGGGCCGGTGAGGTGCCGCGGTCCTCGGCGGACGGCCGGGACGTCTCCCGGCTCGTCGGGGCGTTCAACGGGGCGTTCCAGGCCCTCCACGGCGAGTGGGGGATGGTCCTGAACCGCCGGACCTGGCTGCCACCCCGGGCGTACGGAGCCACCGTGGCCCGTTACGACGACGGCAGCATCGGCTTCGGCTCCTGGCCACACCCCGTGGGTGACATGCCCGAGGGGATGCTCGACCTGCGCCAGAACGTGAACGCTCTCGTCGAGGGGGGCGCGCTGAACCCCTACCGGCGGGCCTGGTGGGGCGGCGTGCCCGAGGGGATAGAGGAGCGCGTCTTCACGGTTCGCAGCGGCCTGTGCCTGACCTCCGGCGGCAAGCTGATCTACCTGTGGGGCGAGCACCAGTCCCCGGAGACCCTCGGGACCGCGATGCTCGCCGCGGGTTGCGATTTCGGGCTGCACCTGGACATGAACGCCGGGCACTGCGGATTCGAGTACTACCGGGTGGATCCGGTCGGTGCACAACCCGCCATCGAGCGGCCGGTCGACAGGGACGAGGCCGAGGGCGAAGTCCCCCGCCGGCCCGATCTGGTCTACCGAGCCCGGAAGCTGACAAGGAAAATGGCGCACATGCGCTTTCCCCGTTACATCGGTCGCGATCCCCGCGACTTCTTCTATCTGCTGAAGCGCCGGTCGGTCTTCGATGGCGAGCCGGAAGGTCTGGAGTCGGGCTGGACGGCCCGTGGCGCCCGGGAGGGCTACCCCGTTCCCATCATAGCGGGGCGCACCCGGTGGGGGACGGACATCGTCAGGATCGACGTTTCCCAGGTGGACTTCGCGATCGAGCCGGATCGGCCCGAAGGCGTACCCCTGGCGCTGCCTTTCGCGACCGCCGCGGAAGGGCTGACCACGGGCCTCGTGCGGGATGGCAGGATCGCGAGCCCGCTGCAACCCGGGGAACCCGGGATCGGGCTGGGACGGCACCGGGCGACCGCCGTCTCGCCGGAGGAGGCGAAAGCGGAGCGGACCGCGCTGCAGGGGTTGCCGGTGGGCATTGCCGGGGTCCCGGGCCCGCGCTTCGCGTTCGGCCTCGACGCCGAGGGCCGTTTCGTGGTCGCCGAGGGTCGCGGCGACGTGGACGGGTTGCGCCGGACGTTGGAGGCGGCGGGCGTGGCCGACGGCGCCGTGCTCATCCCCCCCGAGCACGAGGCGTCGGCGGAAGGGGTCTTCTGGCTCGTGGTTCGGCTGGACGGGGTCAGGGCGTGGCGCAGAATTTTCCGGGACGTGCAACCGGTGCCGCCACAGGTCTGGCGAGAGGTCAACCGCAGGCGAGGCAAGTTGCTCGACCACCCGGAACGAGAGGATCTTCCGCCACGGGAGTGAACCCCGGCAGCCGTTTTCCCTTGTCTTCCTTGGCGTTGACTTGGCCGCCCGCGCATGAGATATTTTCGAGCCGAGCGGCAAACGACCAACGCCCCGGAGAGTACTCGTGAAGAAGCCGATTCCATTCGGAAAATACTACCTGCTGGACCGCATCAGCGTCGGCGGCATGGCCGAAGTGTTCAAGGCCAAGGCATTCGGGGTCGAGGGGTTCGAACGCCTGATCGCGGTCAAGCGCATTCTCCCGAGCATCGCCGAGGATGAAGAATTCATCACGATGTTCATCGACGAGGCGAAAATCGCCGTGCAACTCACGCACGCGAACATCGCCCAGATCTTCGATCTCGGCAAAGTGGGGGATTCCTTTTTCATCGCGCTCGAATACGTCGCCGGCAAGGACGTTCGCACCATTTTCGATCGGATGCGAAAGAACGGTCAGACCATCCCGATCCAGATGGCCGCCTACATCGTGATGAAGGTCTGCGAAGGCCTCGACTACGCCCACAACAAGAAGGACGGCGCCGGACGCGATCTCAATCTGGTGCACCGGGACGTCTCGCCGCAGAACGTGCTCATCTCGTACGACGGCGAGGTGAAGCTGATCGACTTCGGCATCGCCAAGGCGGCGGGCAAGGCGGGCAAGACCCAGGCCGGCATCCTGAAGGGCAAGTTCGGCTACATGTCGCCCGAGCAGGTTCGCGGGCTGCCCCTCGACCGGCGCTCCGACATCTTCGCCGTGGGGATCGTCCTTTGGGAGATCGTCACGGGCGAGCGCCTGTTCGTGGGCGACAGCGATTTCTCGACCCTCGAGAAGGTGCGCAACGTCGAGATCACTCCGCCATCGAGCTACAACAAGCGCATCCCCGATGACCTCGAGAAGATCATCCTCAAGGCGCTGAGCAAGGAGGTCGAGGACCGCTACCAGAGCGCGATGGACCTGCACGACGATCTCCAATCCTGGATGTACACGTCCGGCAACTTCTTCGCGCGCAAGGATCTGGGGGCGTTCCAGCAGGAGGTCTTCCGGGCCGATATCGAGAAGGAGCTGCTCACGAGCGACGGGGCGGCCAACGACCTGGCCCGCTCCACGGTCCCCCCTCCGCCCCGCGCCACACGTCCGGGGGGTGGTCCTGCGCGCCCCGGCGCTCCGCCTCCGCCTCCGCGTACGAGCCAGGCGCCCCCCCCGCCGCCGCGTCCCACGGGCAGCGGGCCGGCCATCCCCCCCCCCGGTGGCCGGGTCACAGGCCGCCACATGACGATGCCCATTCCGCCGGGCCCGCCGGCCCCTCCCGGTCGCGCGGCGCCGCCGCCCCGGCCCGGGGATCCCAAACGCACGATGCTCGGCATGCCCGCCGTGCAGATGCCTCCTCCTCCCGGTGCCCCACCGCCGCCTCGGCAGGGAAGCGCGCTCCCCCCTGACCTGGCCAGTGGCCGCGTCGCCACGCCGGCGGCGCCGGGGATCGGCCTCGACGCCTGGGACGAGGAAGAGCCCCCGACCAACATCTACGACAAGCAGACCGCGGCCGAGATGGCCCGGGCGGCTGTCGCCGGATCAGCCCGGGTTTCTCCTCCGTCCCGGTCCACTGGCTCGATGCGGATGCCGGCCGTTGCGGATTCCGATTTCGAAGAAATCGAGGAGATCGACGAAGGACCGTCGGCCGCGGCGCGCAAGAGGAAATCCAACCTGCCGCTGTTCCTGGGGATTGGGGGCGGCGTGGTCGTCGCGGGTGTGATCGCCGCGATGCTCATCATCTTCGTGTTCGGGGGCAAGGACACCGGTGGCCTGGATCTGCAGGTTGAGCCCGGCGACGCGCCGGGACTCAGGATCATTCTCGACGGCGATCGGATCGTGCATGCCGGGACCTTGAAGGATCTGACCGCAGGGATGCACAGCCTCGGGATAGAGGCGGACGGATTCAAGAAACAGACCAATGTCGTCTTCGAGGTCAGGCCCGGCGAGACGGCGGCGCGGTCGATCGTCCTCGAGCGCGAGAAGCGGGACAGCGGGTTCTATCTCGATACCATCCCGGCCGGAGCCCAGGTCTGGGTCGACGACCGCATCCTCGAGGACAAGACGCCGCTCACCGTCACCGATATCGAGCCGGGCAAGCGGATGGTGCGGGTTGCCAGGGGCGATGCCTATCAGCCGCTCAACCTCGAGGTCGATGTGGTCGAGGGCCAGATCACCAAGCTCCCCACCAAGACGTTGGACCTGGTCGAGGTCGAGGTCTCTTTCACGGGGCCCGCGGGCGTCAAGGTCACGCTGCTCGACGGCAAGCGCAAGCAGGAGGTGGGGGTCATCCCGGTTTCGACCAAGATCGACACTTCGAAAGCCTATCGGGTCGAGTACTCCCACAAGGACTACAAGCCCAAGACCGCGCCCCTGGATTACGAGAAGGGCAAGGAGAAGGTCACCATCGATGTCAGCCTCGATCCCGCCGCGAAGAAGACCGGCGGCGGTGGTGGTGGTGGTGGTGGTGGCGGCGGCGGCGGCGGTGGCGGCGGTGGCGGCGGTGGCGGCGGCGGCCCCCCGGGCAAGCTGTCGGTGCAGACGAAGCCCTGGTCCACGGTCTATATCAACGGGCAGAAGATCAAGAACACGCCGCTCGTCAACCACGTGCTGAAGCCCGGCACCTACACGGTGATGCTCGAGAACCCGGGCTTCAACATCAAGCGCACCTTCCGGGTGAAGATCCAGTCCGGACAGACGACCCAACTCGTCAAGACGCTCATCGAGTAGGGGTTCCGTTGCCCCGGTTCGCATGGGAAACCAGGAGTGGCCGGGTGGCGGTGGTGGCGGCCGTCTCTGTCCTCCTCGTGGTCATGCCCGCCGGAGCCGAAGAACCGCGTTCCGCCCGTATCGTGGTCCTGGACATGCCCGGCTCCGCTGTTTCCGCCGCGGACGTCGCCGGCGAGCTCGCCGAACGGCTCGAAACGGCTCGTGTGGAGGTGGACGTCCACGCGCTGGAGAAGGAGCCGGCGGCGTCCTCCGACTGGACGGCCCTGGCGCGCAGGCTGGCTCGCGAACGGCCGGGCACGCTGGCGATGACGGGCTGGCGCTGCGATGCGGCGGGCAAGGATTGTACGGTGTGGCTGGTCGAGCCAGGGGAAGGCGGCATCGCCGAGCTTCCCGTGACCCGAGAGGTTGCGGACGACGAGTGGGCCGGGGCCCTGGCAGCGATCATCGCCGAGGCGGTTCTCGGAGATCTGCTCGTCGAGCTCCACCGCATCGCTTCGAGTGGCGAGCCCCGACCGATCGAAGAAGAAGACGCGGCGGACGGGGACGATACGCCTCGGACCGCGGCCGAGGGCAGCGATCCGCTCAGGGTCTGGATCGAAGGCGGATACGCCGGGGAGTACGCCCACCCCGGAGGGCGGCCGATCCACGGCCCGATGGTCGGGCTTTCCCTGGCGCCGAGCCGGTATGTGGCTCCGACCATGGCTGTGGGGTGGCTGGGGATCCGCCGGGGCGAGGGCGCGGCGGGAGAGGCGATGACGCACCGCATCCCGATCTCGCTGGCGATCCGGTTGCGGTTCGAGGTGGGTCCGGCGACCTTCGCCGTGGCTCCCGTGGGCAGGTTGGACACGGTGTTCTCGCGGCGGGATCCCGCGGGTCCGGCGGGAGCGTCGGCGTCGGTCGACCTCGAGATCCAGGTGGGCGGCATCACCACGTGGCACCTGCCATTCCCCTGCGGGATCGACGCGGTGGTGGGAGCAGGGGTGCTGGCCACGGTGCTCGGTGAGGATCTGGAGATCGACGGAGAGCGGTTGGTCAGGGCTTCCGACGTCAGGTTGCTGTGGATGGCCGGGCTGGCGTGGGATCTGCTGGCTCGCTGACGGGCTCGATCATCAGCTTCGCGAACCTGGCGGCGACGGCGGGCCAGGCCGGCGGGTAGCCCTGGATCCTCTCGGACAGGGTGCGGAACGATGGCCCGCGCCGGAAGGCTCCCACGGCCCGTCCGAAGGCTTCCAGCAGCGCCTCCGCGGCGTCGCTTTCGGCCACGTGGCCCGAGCCGCTCGAAAGGTCGGGGGCGAGGTCCACGACCCCCTCGGCGTCACCCGGTCCGACCACGGGCACGGCGCCGCGCGACATGGCGCGGACCGCGCCGCCCGGATCGCCGGCGATGAGGGCGATGTCCGCCGCGGCCAGCAGATCGTCCCGTGACAGATCCGGGCCGACCGTCAGCAGCCGATCCGGGTAGCGCTCCGCAAGCGGGGACACCGTGCCGCTTCCCGCTTCGACCGCGACCTGCACGTCCTGGCGCAGGATCCGGGACAGCAGCCCGGGAACCTCAGCCGCACCGTCGTCGACGGCCGCGAGCGGCAGATCGGGCCGCACGGGCAGGCCGTGGCGGATCTGAAGCGCGGCCTTCCGCGCGGCCTTGTCCCCGGAAGGCAGCGCCGACGACCTCGGCACCGGCGCCGGGAACACGGTGAGGCGCCCTTCCTCGAGCAGCCGGCCGAACACCTGGTTTCGGGCTCTCCAGCCGTCGGCGGCGGTGCTGCCGATCAGCACGACGCTCTCGTAGGCCTCGATGGCCGCCGCGAGGTCATCGGACCATTCTCCGGCTTCGCTCAGCACCAGCACGTGCCGCAGCACGCGATCGGCGAGGACAGGGCCCGAGGCGCTGGCCACCGCGGACGCCGCGCACTCCGGGCCCCACGAGCAGCACCATGTGGTGCCCGGGCCCAGCGAGATCGCGAGCTCGACCGCGGCGTGAAGGAAGCCCTCGCACGGGGTCGGCCCTCCATCGGCGACGACCGGAGCGAGGAGGTGCACCTGGACGCCGCTCGAGGAGAGCCCGTCGAAGCGGTGCCACGACGTGTCGCCGCCCGGACCGCTCGCCGTCAGCGGACGCAGTCGCCGCGCCAGCCCGCGCGACTCGGTGTTGATGTCCTCTCCCAGCAGGGCGACGGCGTGGACCTCGTGGCCCAGGCCGACCAGGGCGGCGGCGAGATCCGCCGCGGCTTGCGACGGCGGCTTCGGGTCGTAGGGCGCGAGCTCGCGGGTCACCATGGCGATGCGCATCCGGGATCCTCCTCGGGTCGGTGGGCCGTCGCGGGACGTATACCACAGACCGCGGGTCAGTGTATCAGCGAGCAGAAGAAATAGACGCCGTAGGCCAAAGTCAGGCCGGCCAGCAGGAAGTCCAGGGGCTCCCGGCGCGCGAAGTCGGCGGCCCGTCGCAGCGAGCCGCGGATCCGCGCCCGGCGACGGCGGGCATTCAGGCGGCGGAGCAGATCCGCGAGATCGGGCGGGCAGGCTTCCTCGCTCTGCGCCCGTTCGAGGTGCGGCAGGGCGTCCTCCCAGCGGTCCAGGCGCAGGAGCGCGTTGCCGAGGAGCAGGCGCTCGGTGGCGTGGCCGCGCAACTCCACCGCCCGGCGGTAGCGGTCCAGGGCGGTCTCGAGCAGGCCGAGGCGCTCGAGCGCGCTGCCGAGCCAGATCTCGTCCGCCGCGTTGCCGCGCAGGGAAGCCGCCGCTTCGAGGTGTGGCCGCGCCTCGGGGGTGCGCCCCAGCTGGAACAGCGCCCAGCCCGCCAGGTGGTGCGCCTCGGCGCGATTGCGATCCGAAAGCCCGCACCGGTCCCGGTCGAGGGCTCGGGCGAGGTGCCAGAGGGCCTCCTCCCGGCGCTCGAGGCGCAGCAGGCGCCGGGCCTTCTCGATCGGTGTCTCGTCCGCGAGCAGGCCCTTCACCCGGTTGAGCGCCTCCAGCACCGCCGCTTTGCCCCGGAACCGGAAAAGGGCCCGCACGTGGGAGCGGTTGATCTCGTCCCGCGTGGCGTCGTGCCCCACGCCGAGGGCTTCCTCGTAGCGTCCTCCGGCGACATGCTCCAGGATCCGGGCCGCCCGGGGGGTCGCCGCCACCGCGCTCACCCCATCCGGGCGAGCCGGATCAGCTCGTCCATGTAGCGGCGGAACTCGGCGACGTCGATCTGGTCGACGCCGGGCTGGCGCAAGGCGTCGAGCAGCTCCTTGACCCGGTTCGAGATGTTCGGGCACTCCTCGTCGGGCGCGGGCCGCTCCTGCTCGACGGCGCGGGCCACGGCGCGCTCCACCTCGGCCGAGGCCCGGGCGACCTTGTCGTGGGTGGCGTCAATCACCAGGGCCAGGGCTTCCCGGGCCACGTGGAGCAGGCTCTCCAGCTGCCTGTGGGTCCAGCTGCCCCGCCGGTCGTCCACGGCCTCGCCGAGCAGCGCGATGTCCTGGTGGCGGAAGGTGGCCGGCGGCGTGTCCTCCTGGAGGTCGATGCGGCCGCCGCCGAGCAGGTCGAGGCCCTCGTAGCGGACGTGCTGCCGGGTCTGGGTGTGGATAAGCGTGCACACGACGCGCTTGTCATCGGTGACCTTGAGCTGGATCTCGATGGACGGCAGGCGCCTTTGGGGCGTGATCCCCAGGGTGTAGTTGCCGAGGTGCTCGTAGGTGAAGACCGTGCGCTCCGGGGTCGAGCGCTCGACGTCGGGGCGCTTGGCCACCAGGGCCACGGGCACCTCGAGCGCCGCCGGATCGCCGTGGCAGATCATCGTGCGCCCGGAGATCGGGTAGTGGGCGTTCTGCCGGATGATCGGCTGGTAGTAGTCGGCCGCGCCGTCCACCGGCCCGAAGACCGTGCCGTAGCCCTCGGCGATGACCTTGGCGGCGGGTTCGACGATGCGCCCGGCCTTGAGCGCGGCGCCCTTGGCCACGCACTCCATCGGCTCCACCGGCAACCCGGCGTCGTCCATGCCCGCGATCTCCGCCACCAGCTCTGGCCTCGCCCCGAGAGCGGCGAGCTCCTCGCGCACCAGCCGCCGGACCGCGGGCATCGCCGACGGCCCGCCGACGAAGAGCACCTTGTCCAGGGTCCCGGCGCCGATCCCGGCCTGCTCGAGGGCCACCCGGATCGGGCCGCGGCACTTGTCGAGCAGCGGCGCCAGCACCTCCTCGAGCTCGCCGCGGGTGAGCTTGATCGTCTCGCGGCCGGGCAGGTCGATGGTGGCCGCTTCGCGGACCGAGAGCCGGATCTTGGCCTTCTCGATCTCGGCCTCGAGGACGGCGGCCCGGGCCGGATCGGCGGCGATGTCCCCGGCGCGGTGCTCGGCGCAGATGTGCGCCATGAGCGCGTCGTCCATGTCGATGCCGCCGAGGGCCTCGTGGCCCGAGGTGCACAGCTCTCCGGGCACGAGCTCGCCCCGCTCGTTCAGCACCAGCATCACGGTCACATCCAGGGTGCCGGCCCCGATGTCGAAGGCCAGCAGGTGCGCCTCTCGCGGCACGTCGAGACAGTACTGGATCGCCGCGGCGGTGGGCTCGGCGATGGTATCGACCTCGGCGAAGCCCGCGTGGCGCGCGGCTTCGACGATCGGCGCGGTGCGGATCGCCTTGAAGTAGGCGGGGATCGAGATCACGGCGCGGTCCACCGGGCCGCCGATCAGCGGGTTGACCCGGCTGTTCTCCGCGTCCTCCTTTATTTCGCGCAGGATGTGCTCGAGGATGTGGGACGGGGTGAAGCGCTCCTCGCCGACCTTGATCAGGATCCCGCCCCCCGGGCCCTCCTCGATCTCGTAGCGGAAACGGTCCAGCTCCCCGGCCTCGCGGGCGGCCTGGTAGGAAAGGCCGACCAGCCTCTTCACGCCCCAGACCACGAGCTTCGGGTTGAGCAGCAGCTCCTCGCGGGCGCGCTGGCCCACGAGCTGCCGGTTGCCGTTGTGGTCGAAGAGCACGAACGACGGGAAGCTCTTGCCGTAGAGTGTCCGGCCGTAGCGGCTCTCGATCATCGCCACCCGGCTGCGGCCCACGGCCACGGCGGCGGCTGAGTTGTAGGTCCCGAGGTCGATGCCGATCGATCTAACCATTCTTGCGCTCCCCGCTGCCGCCGCCCACCGGGCCGGCGCTGACGACCACCTCCGCCTTGCGCAGCACCAGATCCTCGTCGCCGCCGGCGCCTCGTCGTTTGACCCAGCCCCGGCGCACCAGCTCCAGCACCGTCCCCGGTGGAGAGGGGTCGGGCCGCTCTCCGGTGCGTACGTGGCGCGCGGGCTGCGTCTCGTCGCCGGGCTCGGCGGAGATCTCCTGGATGCTCTCGTCCTCCAGGATCTGCCGCAGGCGCGAGCGGAACCACGCCGGGTCCCCGGCTTGCCCGGCCCGGGTCTGCACCTCGAGGTGGTCGACCAGCAAGAACAGGCTGTCCGCCAGTGCCGCGTAGTCGTCGAGCAGCCGCTTCTCGATCTCCCAGCTCTCGATGCCGTAGTCCTCGAGGTCCAGGCTCAGGGCCTGCACGTGCTTGTCGGCCTCGTTCCACGAGTGCTGGAGCCGGCTCATGGCCTGGCTCAGCCTGGCGAAGGAGGGGGAGGAGCGATCCTTGAGGACTGCGTCGAGGTCCCCGTGGATCCGCAGCACAGCCGACAGGCGCTGGCCCAGGAAGACCAGATATCCGAGGACCGCGAGCAGCAGGACGGCGGCCGCGAGCGCCGCCGCGACCAGGGCCGGTGGCAGGTCGGGGTCCCGCGCAAAGGCACCCTTCCCGGTGGACGCGGCCTCGGCGATCTGCTCGATGGACCGCTTCTCGTCGAGGAACGAGAAGTCCTCATCGGGTCGCGGGCCCTCGACGTCCACCTGCGCACGGGCCAGATCGGCGGCCGCGAGCCGCGAGGAATCGTAGACGAACCAGAGCGCGGTAAGGGCCGACGCCTCGTCCGCGGTGGCGAGGAAGCGGCCGCCGGCGGAGGCGGCCACCTCCTCGAGCGCGGTGCGGTCTGCGGCCGTCCTGCTCCGGGTTCCGGCGAGGTGGATCGCGTGTGTGACGACCTCGCCGAGGACGAGGCGGGACGCCTGGTCGTCGAGGCTTCCGCCGGGCCCGGCCCCGTCCGCCACGATCACGATGGCCTGTTGCTCGGTGGGGCGCCGCAGCGCGGAGAGGTGCTCGATGGCGGCGTCGAGAGCCGCCCGGAGATCGGACTCCTCCGCGACGGGCGCCAGCCCCGCGGCGATCGCGTAGCCGGCCGAGGCGGCTCCTTCGGCGGTCACCTCGCTCAAGGGCTGCAGCAGCCGGGGGCGTGCGCCCACGGCCATGAACCCGGCCCGGTCGCCCGGCCTGAGCCCGCCGAGGAAACGACCGAGCTCCCGGCCATCCGGAGCGGGGAGGCCGGCGCCGGTGTCCCACAGCACGAGCAGGCCCACGGATCGGCCCCGCTCCTCGGCATTCGCCGCGGCCGGAACGGCGAGCAGCGTCGCGGCGACGAGCAGAAGCGGCAGAGGTTTCATGGGTGCGACCTCCCCGGGGCCTCGCGCTGGCGGGCCGCGGCGAGCACCCGATCGAGGGCGAGCACCAGCTGGGCCTGCCGGATGACCAGACCCTCCGGCGAGAAGCCCGTCTCCCGGAGCGCCTCCCACGCGGCGCCCCGGCAGATCTCGGCGATGTCCGCGCCGGACAGGCCGGCGGTCGCTTCCACCAGGGCGGACGGGTCCACGTCCTCGGTCAGGGGGCGCCCGTCCAGGTGCACCGCGAAGATCGCCGCTCGCGCCGCGCGGTCGGGTAACGGGACCTCGACCAGGTGATCGAAGCGCCCGGGCCGCAGGGCCGCGGGATCGAGCTGCTCGAGGCGGTTGGTTGCACCGACGACGAACACGCCTCGGGCCCGATCGATGCCGTCCATCTCGGCCAGGAGCTGGTTCACCATCGAGTCCGCCGCACCGCCGGCTCCCCGACCGCGGATCGGGAGCGCCGCGTCGATCTCGTCGAAGAACAGCACGCACGGGGCGAGCAACCGCGCCCGGTCGAAGAGAGCGCGGATCCGCTCCTCGGCTTCCCCCAGGAAGCGGGCGCGAAGCAGAGGACCCTTGATCGCGATGAAGTTGGCGCCGCACTCGCTGGCCACTGCCTGGGCCAGCAGGGTCTTGCCGGTGCCTGGGGGTCCGTGGAGCAGGATCCCGCCCGCGGGCAGGACCCGGGCGCGCTCGAACGCTTCGCGCCGGGTTACGGCATAGGCGATGTTCTCCCGGAGCAGGAGCTTGATCTCATCGAGGCCGCCGATGCGCTCCCACGAGACGCGCGGAATCTCGACAGCGAACTCCCGGGCCCCGGACGGCGGGATCGCGGCCAGGGCGGCGCCGAAGTCGGCGGCGGTGATCTCGATCCCCGTGACGCTCGGCGATTCCCCCGCGGCCAGCTCTTCCGGGCCGAAACGCCGACGGAGAGCGGCGTAGGCCGCCTCCCGGCAGAGCGAGGCGAGATCGGCGCCGACGAACCCGACGGTGCGCTCCGCCAGGGCCTTCAGATCGACGTCCTGGGCCAGGGGCATGCGCCGGGTCTGGATCCCGAGGATTTCGCGACGCCCCGCGGCGTCGGGCACGCCGATGTGGATCTCGTGCTCGAAGCGGCCGCCCCGACGCAGGGCCGGATCGATGGCGTCGAGGCGGTTGGTGGTGCCCACGATGACGACGTCCTCTATCTCGGCCAGCCCGTCCATCTGGGTCAGGAAGGTCGCCACGATGCGCTGCTCCTGGTCGCCGTGGGAGCGCTCGCGGCGCGGGACCAGTGCGTCCAGCTCGTCGATGACCACGATGGAAGGGGCGTGTTTGACCGCCTCTTCGAAGACGTTGCGCAGGTTCTCCTCGGATTTGCCGTACCAGCGGCTGTAGATCTCCGGGCCGCTGATCGAGAAGAAGCGGGCGCCGATCTCTCCGGCCAGGGCCCGGGCGATCAGCGTCTTTCCCGTGCCCGGCGGACCGTGGAGGATGATCCCGCGGGGCGGCCTCACGCCCAGCTCGGCGAAGACCGAGCCGAAGCGCAGCGGATACTCGACGACCTCGCGGATCCGCGTGATCTCGCGGCCGAGGCCTCCGATATCGGCGTAGCCCACCGGCGCCCGCTCGGCCCCCGCCTCGGAGCGCTTGATCACCGTTGCGCTGGACACGACGACGGGCCCCGCCGGGCGCGTCGCGATGACCCGGATCAGCCTCGGGTCTCCACTGAACGAATACTGGGCGGTGGTCTCGCCGGGGCAGAGGGGCTTGCCGATCAGCCGCACCGCGTCGCGCTCGCCGAAGTCCCGGGGCACCGCGATCTCGATCTGCTCGGCCGCGGGGAGATCGGCGACGCGCAGGGTCACGAGCCCGCCGTCGTCCACGCCCAAGTGCCGCAGCTTGAACTGGTCGACGAGCAGGCGGGAAGCGTCCGTCCGACGGTACTCGGCAAGCAGGCAGGCGCACCGCCCGTCTCCGGCCTCGAGGAGCAGGATCGGCGCGCTGCCCGGGGTCTTGTCCCGCAGGAAGCGCTCGAGGTTCGGCAGGTCGCCTTCGACGATTGCCCGGTGAGTCCCGTCGAGGTCGGTGCGGCCGAAAGCGGGAATCTCCGCGGTCAACGGCATGTTGCGATCTCACTGGACTTTCGGGTCGTCCGGCTGGCGTTTTCGATCCGTGCGGAGGTCATCGAACACTTGGACAAGTCGCGCGCGGTTTTGTTCCAAGCAGCCCCCGGGCGCGGCTTTGACCCCACGGAGCCGTTTGTGTACTAAGGGGCGATGGGCGAGCCGCACGTGGTCTTCGTCATCCCGGCCTACAACGAAGCCGCCTCCGTGGGGCAGGTGGTGGGCCGGGCGCTTCGCGTGGGCGACGAAGTGATCGTCGTCGACGACGGTTCGGCCGATGGCACGGCCCGGGCCGCCTCGGCGGCGGGCGCGCGCGTGGCCGTCCACGAGGAGAATCTGGGGCAGGGGGCGGCGATCCGGACCGGCCTCGAGTTGGCTCTCGCCCTCGGAGCGACCCACGTCGTCACCTGTGATGCAGACGGCCAGCACCGCCCCGAGGACGCGAGCCGCATGATCGAGCGGCTCGACCGCGAGGGTCTCGACGTCGTGCTCGGCACCCGCGGGGGCCGACGCTCGGAGGGCATGCCCCTCGAGCGGCACGTCCTTCTTCGCGCCGGCCTGCTCTTCACGCGGCTGACCACGGGGATGCTTCTGACCGACACCCACAACGGCCTGCGCGTCTTCCGCGCCGACGCCGCCCGGCGACTGGAGTTGACCCAGAACCGCATGGCCCACGCCTCGCAGATCCTGGGCCGCGTTTCCCGCGAGGGCATGAAGTGGGCAGAGGAGCCGGTCTCGGTCTCCTACACCAGCTACTCCCGGAGCAAGGGCCAGACCGGCCTGGGCGCGGCGCGGATCCTGCTCGACCTGGTGCGGGAGCGGCTCGGGCTCGCCGGCGACCGGGAGCGCACGCTGCGCGTCCGGCGGCGGGCCCTCGAGCGGGTGCTGGGGGAAGGGACGCCCGGGGCGGGCGGGCCCTAGTCGATCTTCAGGCCGAGAGCGAACCAGATGCCGAACTCCTCGCTCGGGTAGATCATCAGCATCGCCTCTCCGGGGAGCACGAACATGTAGCCGTCCGGGATGTCCGGGTTGTCGTCGTCAAAAAAGAACGCGTTGTTGAAATGGATGGGATCGGAGGACGTGGTCAAGCGGAAGGTCGCCGAGCCGGTCAGCTCGTCCGTCGACCCGTAGTCGACGTAGGACCAGGTGCAGGATCCCTCCGCATCCAGCGTGAACTGGCCGGAGCCCGGCGTGTCCAGGTACACGTACGTTCCCGCCAGGTCGGCCGGATCCACGGGCTCGGCGGGCTCCTCGAGGCCGATGTCGATGCCGAGACCGGGGCCGTTGTCGAACACCATCATCTTGTCGGGCAGGATCATCCCCACGAATTCCATGTCCTGCTCGGTGGCGACGATGCGGCTGGAGTCGTCCTCGTCGATGGCCCAGTCGCCGTCGCCGGAAACGACTTCGTTGCCGTCGAGGTCGTAGCCGACCCACGTGTAGGTGTCATCGGACTTCAGCTCGAAGGTCCCCCACAGGTTGTCGGTGCCCTCCGGATCAGCGTGTACGAAGAGGTAGTTGCCCACGTGGTCGGCCTGGACGTAGGAGTCCTCGACCTTCGCGACCCCGACCACGAGCTCGGCGCCGGATTCGTTCGGGACGAGCGTGGAGAGGAACTTGCCCGGGACGTGCAGGGCGTAGAAGGACTCCTGTCCCGAGGTCACCAGCAGCGCGCCTTCCATGAGGCCCTCCGTCACCGTGTCGTAGGTGGCCGTTCCGCTCTCGCTCGTGGTCTCGTTCTCCCAGCTGATGGTGGCGGACTCCTCGTCGAGGTGGTAGGAGAGGACGTCTCCCACGGCTGCTCCGGCGTTGTAGTCATAGGCCTGATCCCCGTCGCTGTCCGAATCCGCGTCCGAATCCGCGTCCGA
>CAYZAI010000044.1:0-18082 GCA_964476305.1 uncultured Myxococcales bacterium | reverse complement strand
GGTCCCAAGCAACTGGCTGGACTCGCACTGATCCACGTAGTCCCAACCAAGGTGAGTGGCCGCTTGCTATCCAGAGAACGGCTTACCCGTTGCCGACTCGTACACCACGCGGGGGGACTCTACTTGGGGTACCTCCTTTGTGGTCACAGCAACAGGCTCCAATCGAGGTACCCCTCTTTTATTTTCTGCGCCTCACTGACCGGCGCACCCTGACACAAGACCTGGTACATCACCGGACCACCAGGAGTTCCGTAACTAGCTTGAAAAGGCCGTCGTAGCCGGGAAACGGCAAGGGGCCGATTCCCAAACTGGTTGTGCCGGGTAGAACAGGCACGCTTTATGCGTATTGACACGTGCCAGTAGCCATGCTATAATCACCTCATGAAAAACACCAAGAGCAAACTCAGGAAGAAAATCCAGGCGCTCGAAGAACGACGCGGCGACAGGCTCGAGCAGGTCCTCAGCCAGAACCAGGGCCTCATCCGTGGATACCTCGGCACTCGCGCCAGGGTCTGCGGAAACCCAGGATGCCGCTGCGCCAGAGGCGAACTCCACGAATCCAAGTACCTGTCCGCCGCTGTGGACGGGGTCACCCGGCAGGTCCACGTGCCAAAGCGCGACGAGGTCGAAGTCGCCAGGGGCGTGGAACGCTACCGGCGATTCCAGGAGCTGCGGGCGGAAATCGCGGAACTGGGAGAAGAAGTGCTCGGCCTCGTCAAGGAACTCGGCGAGACCTTACTCAAGCCCTATCCCGAGAAGGACCCGATCCCGCCGGCCAAGAAGCGGGGCCGCAAACCCGGGCGTGGATAGCAGGCTCGACATCGACCGTCCGGGACGGCTGCGTCAGATCCTGCAATACGGCCGAAAGACCTACCGGCTGGATCTGCTTCTGGAGGGCATGACGGACCGGCGGAAGAAGCCACGGGTCCCCGCGAGCCTGGTGGCGCGCACGATGTTTCTCCTCGGGCTCCTGCGGATTCGCAGCTTCAACGCGCTCGAACCACGGCTGGCCGAGGCCGGAATGCAGCGGGCTCTGGGGCTGGAAACGTCGGAGGACAGGGTCTGCTCGGCGGACACCCGCCTGATCGACGAAATGCTCGGCGACCTCGAACGCTTCAGCTTCCCCTTCGAGTGGAACTCCAGCTGATGCGACTGGGGCGCCCGGAGCCGAACCGGCCGCGGCTGCGCTCGCCCCTCCCTCCAGACAACGGCCCCGTGTGGCGGCGGGCATTCCGCCAGAAAAGGTACGAACGAAAAACTCCAGAAACCGGGCGCCATCCGGACCGGTGCGCCCGAACCACGGCGGACCACCCCGGCTCCCCGCAACCGGCCCCCGCCGCAGAGGACTTGCGGAACTCCTGCCGGACCACGGGTGTGGGCGACAAACCGCGTCATGCCGTGGTATGCTGTGCGGCGGATGGCGCCAAAGGAGAACCCCATGACGACGATTGCCTGGACCGGACGGGCCCTTCCCCTCTTCTGTCTCGGCCTGATCCTCGGCTGCTCGGCCAACGATCGGGACGACGGCGACGACGACGGCGCCACGGACGCGGACACCGACGCGGACACCGACGCGGACTCCGACACGGACTCCGACACCGACTCCGGCAGCGACACCGGCAGCGGCGGCGATCTGTCCTGCGAGTCCACGGGTACCACCTGCGAGGGCGACTGCCAGGGCTGGTGCCGCAAGGGCGTCATCGGCACCTGCTCCGGGATGTGCTGCGGCTCGTGCGACGGCCCCTGCTCCGAGACCGTGGGCACCGAGTGCGCCGGGACCTGCGACGGGAGCTGCGACGGCCAGTGCTACACCGAGGTCAGCGGCACATGTGCCGGGCAGTGCATCGGCACGTGCAATTGACGGCCCGGCCCGCCGGGCATGGAGGGAACTCGATGAAAGCTGCAACGATCCTTTGGCTGCTGCTCGCTGCCCTCGCCGTCTGCCCGGGATGCTCCGGCTCAGGCGACGATGACGACGGCACCGGCGATACGGACTCCGACTCCGACGGCGACACCGACGCCGACACCGACACCGACGCCGATGCCGACAGTGACTCGGATGCCGACGCCGACGCCGACGCCGACTCCGACTCGGACACCGACGTCGGCAGCCTGCACGGCACGGTGCTCGCGCCGTCGGAGGTCTTCCCGATCCCGGGTGCCCTGGTCTACCTGACCCAGGGCGACGGGTCCGACATCCCGGACGAGGTCTTCTGCTACGAGTGCGAGGACATGTCGGGCAAGAAGTGGACCCTGTCCAACGCCGACGGGACCTGGAGCATCGAGGACGTGCCCCCGGGGCCGTGGAACATCGTCACGCGCAAGGGCTTCTTCCAGCGCCAGCGCCAGATCGTCGTCACCGGCACCGACGTCCAGGACGTCCCGGTCGAGATCACGACCCTGCCCACGGCCAACTCCGGCGACGGGCTCGACGACATCCCGAACTACGCCGTGGCGCTGAACAGCTGGGACCGGCCCCACAACCTGCTGGCCAAGCTCGGCATCGGCGAACTCGGCTCGGGAGGCGAGCTGGTCTTCGGGACCGAGAACTTCGACATCTACAACGACGACGTGACCCAGTCGGGCTACCTCGATTCCTCGGCGATCTACGAATCCATCGACACCATCAAGCCCTACCACATGGTGTTCATGCCGTGCACGTCGAGCCACCTCAAGTACGCGAACCCCGGGCTCCAGTCCGAGCACTACATCAACCTGATCCGGTTCTACGTCTATTCGGGCGGCAAGTTCTACGGCACGTGCTACGGCTACGACTGGATCGAGCAGCCGTTCCCGGACTACATCGAGTTCCCCGGCGACGACGCGCAGCTCCTGGGCGCGACCCACTCCCCGTGGGACGGGCCGACGGTCATCCAGGACGAGGAAATGAGCGCCTGGCTCCAGGTCGTGACGAGCGAGAACCCGAACGCGTTCCAGGTCTCGGGCGCCTGGGTCCACGCCGAGAAGGTCTACGACGTGAACGACGGGTTCGGCATCGAGGAGGACGACTGGTGGGTCAAGCCCAAGACCTGGGTCACGGCCAACGCCTGGAGCGGCTGCGACGCCGACGGCTGTCCGATGACGGTCACCTACAACTTCGGCTGCGGCAAGATCTTCTTCTCGGGCTACCAGGTCGTCGAGTCGTCCTCGTCGGTGCAGATCCGGCCCCAGGAGTACGTCCTCCTGTACCTGATCCTCGAGGTCGGCGTCTGCGAGGGCGAATACACTCCGGTGGAGTAGCGCTCCTTCCATGGCACCACGAACGAGCGTTCCTTCCGAGTCCTACCTGCTGGTCTTCGGGCCTTCCGGCTCCCGGCGCATCCCCCTGCCAGTGGACGGTCGTGTGCTGCTCTCCCGGGACGGGAACGGGGATGTGGTGACCGGGGGGGACGTCGGGCACGGGTTCGCCTGGCTGGTCGTGGAGATCGATCGAACGCTCATCGTCCCGGTGGGGGAGGCACCGGGGATCCTTGTCGGCGGACGGCCGATCTCGGCCGAACGCACGCTGTCATCCGGAGAGGAAGTGAAGGTCGGTGTGCACACCCTGATCCTGCATCGCCGCGGCGCTCTCCGCCCCGCCGTTGCGGTCCTGGATCTGGAGGGGTTCGAGATGCGCCTGCGCCAGGAAGTCGAACGGGCAATGCGCTACAGGCGCGCGTTGGCCGTGCTCGTGCTCTCCGTCCACGACGGGGGTCCATCGATGTCGGAGACGCTGCGGGAGCGCATCACCGGCGGCGTCCGCGCCGTCGACGTGGTCGGAGAGATGGCCGTCGGAGAAATCGCGGTGCTCCTGCCGGAGACCGGAGCGACGGCGAAAATCCCCGCGACGCGCCTGCTCCACTCCATCGCCGAGGACATCCCCGAGGTGCGGGCGGGCCTGGCCCGTTTCCCGAACGATGCATCCGAGCCCGAGGCCCTCCTCGCCTGGGCGCGGGCCGCGGCCCGGGATGCCGGACCGGGAGAAGTCGCCGCCGTGGGCCCCGGGATGGGTACTTTCGAGATCGGCGGCCAGCGCATCGTGGCAGCCGACGCCGCCACGCGCCAGGTGTTCGATCTGGTCCGCTCACTGGCCGCCAGCGACCTTCCCGTGCTGGTGGTGGGAGAGACGGGAGCCGGCAAGGACGTGGTCGCCTCGGCGATCCATCACTGGTCGCCGCGGAACGCGGCCCGTTTCGTCTCGGTCAATTGCGCGGCCATGACCGAGACACTGCTGGAGAGCGAGCTGTTCGGCCACGAGCGCGGCGCCTTCACCGGAGCCGTGTCGGCCAAGCCCGGGCTGCTCGAGAGCGCGGGCCGGGGCACCGTGTTCCTCGACGAGATCGGCGAGGCCTCGAGCCGCACCCAGGCCGAGCTGCTCCGTGTCCTCGAGACGAAGCTGGTCCGCCGCGTCGGCGCTGTTGACGAACGGGCCATCGAAGCTCGTGTCGTGGCCGCGACCAATCGAGACATCGAGGTCGAGATCGCCGCCGGGCGTTTCCGGCGGGATCTCTTCTACAGGCTGGGCGCGGCCCAGATCGTGGTGCCGCCCCTGCGGGATCGCCCCCTCGACCTGGCACTGCTCATCGACCTTTTCCTGGACGCCGCATGCGAACGCCTGGGCCGCAGGAGACGCGAGTTCGCTCCGGAGGCCAGGCAGCGGCTGCTGCTCCACGACTGGCCGGGGAATGTCCGCGAGCTGCGCAACCTGATGGAATACCTGGCCGCCACGGTCCATGAGCCGATCATCGACGCCGAGCTGCTGCCGGAGCACATCGGCGCCGCGGTGGCACCCTGGTTGCTGGGGCAGGCGGCGCGAGGCCAGGGCACTCCAGCCTCCCCCCTGCCCGCAAGCACGCCCGAGCGGTTCCGTCCCCTGGCCGACGAGGTGGCCGAGCTGGAGCGCCTCCGCATGGAGCAATCCCTGTCAGCAAGCGATGGCGTGCGGACCCGGGCGGCGGAGCTCCTCGGCATGCCCATACGGACCTTCGCCGCGAAGCTGAAGCACCACGGTCTGGATCGGATACCCTCCAGCCGGAAAAGAGCCCGACGGAAAAAGACCTGAAGCAGGCGCTATCCGTGCATATTCTGCTTTATAAATGGCCTTGGAACGCTGTTTTTGCATGCTTCAATTGCCTTCTGAAATCATCGTAGCTTGTCTTTCCTTTTTATTCTCTTTTATCGTCATGAAGTGGCCTCTGTCCATCTATTTATTTTCATTAACGAATAGCCCTCTCTGACCCCTCTGGCAGGAAACCACACCCGAAGTGGCATCCTCCTTGCGATGTTCCAGGCGCGAGGTGGATGAAAATGAATGACCCGACATATCGAAACGAGCCCGCTCGGGCAGGCCTGCGTCTCCTGTTCGCCGGCGTGTGCCTTCTGGCGACATCATCGGCGTGGTCCTACGAAATCCAGAAGACCGCGGAAGGCGAGCCCGTGCACTGGGGAGTCACGGAGATCCGGATCACGCTGGACGGCTCCCTCTCCGGGCTGGGCCCGACGCTCCAGGTGGAAGAGGCTGTAATGGCCGCGTTCGAGCACTGGGTTTCCGACGCGGAGCTGCCCATCGATTTCACGTTCGTCCGGGGCCACTGCGGTGATCTCGGGTACCAGCAGGGCGGGAACAACGAGAACTGCGTGATGGCCGGGAGCACGGGGCAGGAATCGAGCCACACCGGGGCTGTCACCCGGATCTCCTACTCGGCCCCCAGCGGCGAGATCATCGACGGAGACATCCTCTTCAACCTCGACGCGGGGCTCTGGAGCCTGGACGGCGAGCCCGGTACCCTCGATGTCTTCACGGTGGCTCTCCACGAGGTCGGTCACCTGCTCGGGATGGCCCACTCGGGCGTGAGCGAGGCGCGCATGTACCCCACGATCGCCGTCGGTGATGAGGCCGGTGACCTTCACGACGACGACATCGCCGGTGCCGGATACCTCTACGCCGGGCTCGAGGAGACCGTCGAGGCCATGACCTGCTCCGCGACGGCCGCTGGGTCCCACCACACCTCCCCCGGAGCACTCCTGGCCTGCGTGCTCGTCGCGGTCGGACTCCTGGTGGCTCGTCGAAAAGCACGGTAATCTTCCGTGGACAACGGCCGGTCTCCTGCTATGATGGATCCGTGCGATCCAGCCCACAGAACCAATGGGGATCAATCGCGAAAAAAAGCGACAGCGTGGCCTGGCGCCGCGTAGGCGACGAAGTCGTCATCGTTCCCGTCGGCTCGGGGCGCGGCGATAGGGACAGCATGTACTTGCTGGACGAGGTGGCGGCCGAGATCTGGGCCCTGGTCGACGGCGCTCGGACGACCGCGGAAATCGCGGATGCGCTGGTCGAGGAGTTCGAAGTCACTCGTGAGCGGGCCGCAAACGACGTCGATGCCCTGCTCGCGCACCTGGCCGCGATCGGCGCGCTGGAACAGGAGAAAGTGTGAGCGGGCGCGGCCGAACCCCGGGTCCCGCCTGGCTCCTGAAGCACCTGCGACCCGTGGCGAACGAGCGGCGGATACCGCTCTCGGGCACGTGCGAGCTCACCGCGCGCTGCAACCTCGGCTGCGGCCATTGCTTCATCGTCGACCACGCCGCGCCCCGCCCGGCGAGCGGCGAGGAGCTCGACGCCGCGACATGGGCGGGAATCCTCGACGACCTCGCGGATGCCGGATGCCTTTGGCTCGGCCTCACCGGCGGCGAGCCGTTGCTTCGCCCCGATTTCCCGACCATCTACGAGGCGGCCAGACGGCGCGGCTTCCTGGTCACACTGCTCACCAACGGCACGTTGATCACCGACGGCATCGCCGATCTCCTGGCCGCTCTGCCCCCGCTGGTGGTGGATATCAGCCTCTACGGTGCCTCGGAGGCCACCTGCGAGCGGGTGACCGGCGATCCCCTCGCCTTCACGTCCTGCCTGGAGGGCACCCGTCGCCTCCTGGACCGCGGCGTGCGCGTGTCTCTCAAAACGGCGTTGACCCGCGACAATGCCCCGGACCTGCCGGCTCTCCGGCGGATCGCAGACGACCTAGGTGTGCCCTTCCGCACGGACGGGGTCTTGAACGCCCACCTGGACCGTCGGACCCCGGTGACCGCTCTCCGGTTGGACCCGCGCGAGCTGATCGCGATGGAGCTTTCCGAGCCCGCCGTGATCGACGCCTGGGCGGTGCGGGCCGAGCACATGCGAGAAGTCGCGGGCCGGGCGCGGACGCGGCTCGACTGCGGCGCGGCCGTCAGCGCGTTCCACGTGGACTGGCGCGGGCGGCTCTGCCCGTGCCTGATGGTCCGGGAGCCGGCCATCGACATCTCGCAAGGCGGCTTCGCCCGGGCCTGGCATGGGCCCCTGGCAGATCTGGCCCGATCGCCGGCCTCCCCGGACGGTCCTTGCGTCGCCTGCGAGCTGGCCCCGGTGTGCGACCAGTGCGGGGGGTTCGGCGGTCTGGAACACGGTGACATCGAGAAGCCCATCGAGTATGTTTGCGCTGTGGCCCAGGCAAGGCGCGAGGCCCTGGAGCGGCTGCGTCCCGAAGTCAGGTGGATGGCTTGAAGGACAAGACGAAAACAAGACGCCGCCCCTACCGCGAGCCGCGGGTCCAGCGGGTCGAGTTGCGGCTCGAGGAGACCGTGCTCGGCGCGTGCAAGAGCCCCGGTCATGGCGAATGTCCGCCTCCGGGCTGGCCGGGCGGCCGGAACCCCGGATCCTGAAGATGCCAGAGCCGACCGCGACCCACGCGGGGGCAGCTCTTCGCGAAGCCAACGACAGCGTACTGACCTTCGGCGGCCTGTCCCTCGGGCTGCACGCCGAGGTGCCCCTTCCGTCCATAGGTTTCGCCCCGTCCCTCGAGCCGTTCCGTTCGAAAGCGCCAGGGCCGGTCGATCTCGAAATCGAGCTCCGGTTCTCCCCACCACGGGAAGCCGATCTCGACGGGACGCTCGCGGTCTTCGACTCGGATGGACTGTGGCAGCTTCGTGCCGACGCCGAGCGTTCGATCTTCGTTCTGCGCGGCATGGACGGCGGGCGCCTCTACCGCATGGCCTCTTTCGACCACGGACTGACCCGGGGCACCATCGTCAGCGATCTCGCGGGCAAGCTGGGGGCACGCGGGCCGCTGCTGCCGGACCCCCTGGAATATCCCCTGGGCGAAGCCCTGACGGTCTCGCTGCTGGCCGCCGGCCGGGGCCTGCTGGTCCACGCCCTGGGCCTGGAGCTGGACGGCCGCGGATTCCTGCTGGCCGGACATTCGGGAGCGGGCAAGAGCACCCTGGCCCGACTGGCCAACGGGCGCTTCCGCGTGCTGAACGACGACCGGATCGTGGTGCGATCGGCCGACGGCGTTCCCTGGATCCACGGCACCCCCTGGCACGGCGACTGCTCGGAGGTCTCGGCGACGGGAGCTCCCCTGACGGGCATCTGGATCATCGAGCACGGCACCGGCCACCGGACCGTCCCCCTGGGCGGGGGCCAGGCGACCGCCGAGCTCCTGGCGCGTTGCTTCCTGCCTCTGTGGTCGGCCCCGGGCATGGAGTTCACGCTCTCCTTCGCCAGCGAGCTGGTTGCCCGGGTGCCCTGTGTCCACCTGGATTTCACTCCCGACGCGGGCGCGCTGGACGAGGTGTTGCGGTGAGGGTCGTCCACCTGCCGCCCGGCGACGTCGATGCCCTCGCCTCCCGGGTCGCGGCCATGGGCGGACGGCTCAGGTTGCGGGCCGGCCTGTGCGGCACGAGCATGGCCCCCGCCCTCCGTCCGGGGGATCTCCTCGATATCGAAACCGTGCCCCCGGCCCGCCTGGCCCCCGGTGACGTCGTCGTCTATCGCGGCAGCCACGGCCGGCTGGTGGCGCACCGGATCGTCCGCGCCCCGGACGCGGGTGGTGTGGCCCGGGTCCGCGCCGATGCGGACGGCGCCGCGCCCGAGGCCGTTCCGGAAGAGGCCATCATCGGACGGGTCCTGGCCGTGCGGCGCTCCTGGCCGCTCGTGACCCTCGCCCGTCGCGTCCTGGCCCGCCTGCGCCGCTGGTGAGCGGCTGCCATGGGGGCAGGCACCACAATCAGGCGAACGGGCTCGTGACCCGCACTCCGCGGATGAGCTGACCGCCGTTCATGTCCTCGGTGACGAGGTACGCGCAGGCCGCCGACTCCGCGGCCACGGCGACGAGCGCGTCCCAGAAGGAGAGGCGGGCGAGCACGCTGCAGTCGACGGCCTCGCGGATCAGCGCGGGCGTCATCACCACGACCTCGAAGTTCTCCTGGGCGGCAACGATGTCCTTGGCGTCGAGGGGATCCATCCCGAGCTTGCGGGTGGCCACGACGAAGAGCTCCTGCAGGATCTGTGTGGAGACCACTCCGCGACCGGACACGGCGGCGGAGCGCAGGATGGCGCGGCAGCGATCCCGCTTGGCCGGATCGGCATTGTCGAGGGCATAGACGACCACGTTGGTGTCGATGAAGATCTTGGCGCTTCCTTCGAGGAGAGGATCAGACATCGTACAGCTCTTCGCGCTTCCAGTTGCGGCCACCCGAGTCGACTGCCGCCGCGTCCATCCTCTGGAAGCAGGCGTCGATCCAGGTCGCCTCGACCCGCCTCACCCGCTGCTCGAGCAGTTGGCGGATCAGGGCGTTCAGCGAGAGGTTCCTCCTTCTGGCGTACTCCCGGCCGGCGCGCAGCACGTCCTCTTCCAGGGAAATCGTCACATTGGGCATGGCCATTTCTCCACTGATTCACGTTGCACAGCTACACATACACATTATTATTATACACAGTCCATGTGTCAAGACTCTGCGGTTCAGATCCCGCGGCCACCGGCGTGTCGGGTGCGGGCGGCCCAGCGGGCGATCTCGGCCGGATAGCGCACGCGGATCTCGTCGCCGTGTTGCTCGTGCCAGTCGCAGGTCGCGGTCGGCACGGTGCCCGGAGCGAAGTGCTCGACCTTGCCGTGGGGACAGTCCGGCCCGGCCAGCTTGCCCGAGAGCGGGCAGATCCTGGCGGACACCAGGGTCCCGGGCTGCTCGGGCAGCGTGAGCTTCCTGCCCCGGGCCGCCAGCATCATCCCCTCGCGGACCAGCGGCGCGGCCGCGTCCATGGCCACCAGCCCCTCGGTGGGCCGGCCGTCGAAGTTGCCCGCCCAGGCCGCCACCGTGATCTGCTCGGTCACGCCCACGGCCACGGTGTCCGCGAACCCCCGCGAGGTGCCCGTCTTGAACGCGATCCGGAACGGCATGTCGTCCACGGGCAGCTCCTGGCCGAACATCGGCCGCCGGGCCTCGGGGTCGGCCAGCATGTCCATCACCAGCCAGCTCACCTCCTCGGAGAACACCCGGCGCTCCGCCAGGGCGGCCGGGCGCCAGGATCCGCCGCCCGACAGCTCCACCGAGCGCACGCCCGCCGGGCGGGTCACGGTGCCGCCCCGGACCAGGAACCCGTATCCCGCGGCCAGGTCCACCAGCCTGATCCTCGTGGCGCCGAGGGCCAGGCGCAGGCCGTAGTCTGCCGGATCTCCGGGCAGATCGCCCACGCCCGCCTGGCGCAACCGCGTGACCAGCCGCTCCTCGCCGACCTTCTCGAGCACGTGGACCGCGGCCAGGTTGTACGAGCCGGCCAGGGCCTCCCGCAGCCGCACGGGCCCGCGCTCGGGCTGGGTCACCCGCGCCACTTCGTAGCGGGACTCCACGTCGCGGATGTCATGGGCGATGGTCGCCGGGCTGTCCCCGGCCTCCAGAGCCAGGGCGTAGACGAACGGCTTGAGGGCCGAGCCCGGGTGGCGCCGCCGGGTCGTGATGTTGAGCTGCCCATCCGCAGCCTCGAAGTCCGGCGAGCCTACCATGGCCAGGACCTCGCCGGATCGCGTGTCGAGCACCACGAGCCCGGCCTGCCCCAATCCTCCCGTCGCCAGGCCGGCCACGTGCTCCCGCACGCGGTGCTCGAGCCGCCGCTGGAGGTCCAGGTCCAGCGTGGTCTCCACGATCCCGCCGCGCCGGCGGACCTCTTCGGGCAGCCCGCCCACGACCCAGTCCGCGAAGTGGGGTGCGACGAACTCGCTCGCATGGAGCGCGGGCCGTACGGCCTCGGCGCGGGCGCGGGCGACCTCGTCCGCGGCGATGGCACCACGGGCCGCCATCAGATCGAGCACGTGGTCCCGGCGGGCCAGGGCACGATCGAGGTGGCGGATCGGGTCGTACACCGCCGGACCCCTGGGCACCACGGCCAGCAACGTGGCCTCCCCCGTGCCGAGGGCAGCCGCGGGCTTGTCGAAATACGTCCGCGCCGCGGCCTCGATGCCGTGGGCGCCGCGGCCGTAGTACGTCCGGTTCAGGTACTGCTCGAGGATCTCGCGCTTGGTCATGGCCCGCTCCAGGCGCAGCGCCAGCACCGCCTCCTCCACCTTGTTGGCCAGGGTGCGGGGCTCCCCTGGGTTGTGGACCATCCGCATCAGCTGCATGGTGATGGTGGAGCCGCCGTAGCCCAGGCGTCTCTCCCGCACGTTCAGGACGACGGCGCGGGCCAGACCCACGGGATCGACGCCGACGTGCTCGAAGAAACGCTCGTCCTCGGACTGCACCAGGGCCAGCACCGCGTGGGAACGGATCCTGCCCAGGGGGACCCAGGCCTCGCGGCCCGGGCGCCCGTCCTCGGCCGGCACCCGGCGCAGCACCTCACCTCTGCGATCCAGGACGACCAGGGGCCCCCCCGCATCCGGTGACAGCCGGTCCACGGGATAGGGCACGGCCAGCACGGCCACGGCCAGGGCGTGCATCGAGAGGCCCGCGATGGCGCTGCCGGCGAGCAGCAGAACGAGCAGCACCCGGCGCACGCGTTTCCGGATCCTCCTCACCGGGACACCTCGACCTTCACCGCCGCGGTGCGGCCGGAGATCTCGGGCTGGTACATCTGCTCGGCCCGGGCCGGCGCCGCGGTGAACGTCCCCGGTGTCAGCGCCCGCGCCAGGTACTCGAGCTGGGCCTCGCCCTTCCAGAACCGGTCGGCGAAGGCCAGCACGCGGTCGTCGCGCAGCTCGGTGTACGACCACTCGTTGCGGCGGTAGCCGTAGCGGAAACGATCGCCGTCGTTCCCGTCGCCGACCATGCCCAGGGGTGCCCGCGAGGTCTCGAGCCGGGTGTTCACGGCCTCGAACCCTGCGGGCAGCGGATCCTCCACGGCCACCCAGTAGCGGTCCCCGTCGGCGACCACCTTCACCCGCACCCTCACCAGGTCGCCTACCGCGAAGGAGGTCTTGGGCTCGTCCTTGTCCGGATCGAGGTACTCGCGGGTCACGGCGAAGCCGCGCTCCGCGGGCTTGCCGCGATCGTCGCGAACCGCGAGGTGGAGACGCGCGGCGTAGCGCGCCGGGCCGGACGCCTGGATCTCCACCTTTCCGGGGACCAGCCGGTCCAGGCCCCGCGAGAACGTGAGCACCTGGTGGCCGGTGAGCGTGCGGCTCGCCAGCACGTCGGCGCCGGAGCGCACCTCGATCTCGATCTCGGCGCCAGCCTCGCGGCGGGCGTAGTCTCCGAGGGCCACCAGCGCGTAGAGGTTGTCCTGGGTCGAGTGCCAGCCGCCGGAGGGGCGCTGGGACTCGCGCAGGCCCTCGGCGAGCCGGTGCACGGTCCGGTCGTCGCTGCCGTTCCGGATCAATGCCGACAGCGCGATCGCCGTCGAGCGCACGTCCGAGCCCATCCACGCCCGGAAGTCGCCCCGCTCGCGAACCATCGCCCCCTCGCCGGTACGCTCCACCCGGCCGAGCAGCTCGCGCTCGAGCTCGGCGCGCAGGGCCCCGTCGGCATCGGCCGTGGCCATGGCCAGCAGCAGGAAGCCCTGGCCGTACGTCGGCAGGCCCCGGCGGTTTTCGTGGAGCCTCGCCATCAGCCCGTGGTCGGCCTTCCCCGCCTCGGCCAGCACGTAAGCCGCCATGGCCACGGTGCCCGCCTCGCCGCCGCCGCCCGCGGCGCGGGCCGGGTCCGAGACGAACCGGCGGATCGCCGCGACGCCGCTGTCGATGACCTGCTCGTCCACGCGGATCCCGGCCCGCCGGGCCGTGAGCAACCCGTAGACCGCGAAGACCGTCAGGTGCGGGTAGGTCGTGCCCCCGGGCCAGAGGCTGAAGCTCCCGTCCGGCTGCTGGTGCCGCACGACCTTCTCGATCCCGCCCTTGATGAAGCGTTCGAGCCGCGCCCCGCGCAGCTCCTCGAGGTCGAGGGAGCGCGCCAGCTCCTCGACCTGGATCAGCGGGATCAGCCGGCTCAGGGTCTGCTCGAGGCAGCCGTAGGGGTACCGCACGAGGTGGCGCAGCCCCGGGCCGAGCTCGGCCAGGCCCGAGCGATCCACGGTGATCTCGAGGCTGCTGTGGTCGGGCAGCGCCTCGTTAGGCCACTTCAGGTCGACGGCCACGGGCCCCTTGCCCTCGGTGCGCCCCCGAGCCAGGATCCTGGTGTCCCGCGACAGGGGCAGCTCCACGGGCAGGGTCACGCGCACCGCGTCCCGGTGCCCGCCCATCGACACGTCGAAGGTGAACGAGACCTCCTTCGTCAGGGGGATCGTCGCCGGGAAGCGGACCACGGCCGACGCGCCGTCCTTCAGCTTCACCTTGTGCGAGCTCGCGGCGAGCACGGCCCCGCGGGCGCGGGCCTTGACCGTGACCTCGCCGCCCTTCCCGGTGAGGTTCCGCACGTCCACGCCGACCTCGACCCGATCGCCCTCGGCGACGAAGCGCGGCAGAAGCGGCCGGGCCAGCAGCGGCTTGCTGACGGTGAGCCGCCCCTCCCCCGAGCCGAAGCTGCTCCCGGCGTCCGCGGCCACGGCCATCATCCGGAACGCGGTCAGGTTGTCCGGCGCGGCGAACTCGAACGCGGCCTCGCCCCGCTCGTCGGTCAGCAGGGCCGGGGCCCAGTAGGCCGAGGACACGAACCGCGAGCGCACGCCGTCCGCGGACGCGCCGCCCCCCGAGTCGCCGCCCTCGTCCGGATCGACCACGCGCGGATCGTTCAGCCGCGAGATGCGGTTCCAGTTGGTGGCCGAGTCGACGCCCAGGGCGAACGGCGCGTAGAACGCGGCCATCGGATCCGGCGTCTTGTAGCCGATGAGCTGCAGCACGCCCTCGTCGGCCACGGACAGGGCGACCTCGGCGCGCACGGGTTTGCCGCCGGCGGTGACACGGATCTTGCCGCGGACCTTCTCCCGCGGCTCGTACTTGTCGCGCTCGGGGATCAGCTCGACCTTCAGCCGGCGGTCCGCGCTCGAGACCTTGAGATCGACGACGCCCATCTGGAACCGCGGCCGCTCGCGATCGCCCTCGCCGGTGCGGCCCTTGACCAGCGCCACCGAGGCGAAGACGTTGGGCGCGTGCTCCTCTCCCAGGCCGATCTCGATGCCCTGGCCCGCGCTGTCCAGGCGCTGCGCCCGGGCGTCGATCACGCCGTCGCGCTCGAGGGTCACCAGGGCCCACCCCGCGCCGATGGAGGACCTGGGCGCCAGCTTCGCCGTCTCGCCGGGCCGGTACTCGGACTTGGAGGCCACCAGGGCCATCCGCGCCGACTCGTCGCCACTCCAGAACGCCTCGCCCCGGCCCAGCACCCAGACCGGGCTCGAGGCCACGACCTGGTTGCCCCGGGCGTCCTTGGCGTCGAGGCGGATCACGTACTCGCCGGGCTCGGCCGGCACGATGCGCTCGGTGCCGTTGCCCGTGGCCGGGATGTCCACCCGGCGCGACCAGATCTTCTCGTGACCGGTCTCGCAGCGCGGGACCGCCCGCGGGCCGTCGCTGTACGTGCAGGTCTGGCGCTCGCGCACGAGGCTCAAGGTGGCCTCGGCGGCGAGCCGCGTGCCGTCCGGCCTCACCGCCACGGTGTTGACCGAGAACGGCATGCCCACGGCCTGGACCCACTCCTGGGCGTGGAGCCCGACGTAGAGATCCGAGCGGTGAGCCGTGACCGCGGTCCGCCTGGTCACGGATTCGCCCGTGGGATCCTCGACATCGACCTGGACGATGTAGTCCTGCGGGCCGGAAAGCTCCCGGGCCTCGTCGCGCACGGCGAAGGTGAAGCGCCCCCGGGTGTCCGTGGTCCCGGTGCCGTCCTCGACGAACTCCATGCCGCTCCACTCGTCCCGGTCCCACCACCACCAGCCGAAGCCGTCCGCGGCCAGGTCGGTGAAGGCGTAGTCGCGGTAGGCCGGGAACTCCAGCGTGTGAGCGCGGCGCATCACGGACCAGCTCACGTCGGCCCCGGCCACGGGCGCGCCGAAGAGGTAGCCCGCCTTCACGTCGATGCCGAGCCTGCGGCCGAGCCGCGTGTGGCGGTCGCCGGCGTCCAGCTCGACCTCGTAGGTGACCTTGCGGAACTCCTCCACGACGAACGACTCGCGGAAGACCTGGCCGCCGATCCGCGCCGTGACGTGCCAGTCCCCGAGGCTCGCCTCCGGGCCCAGGGCGAGATCGAAGTGGAACCCGCCGAACCCGCTCAAGGGCACGCGGCGGTCGTAGACGGAAAGGCCCCGGGCGTCCTCCACGCGGACGGCCACGCGCTTCTCCTGCGGGATGGCCGGTGCGCGGCCCAGAGCCAGCTCGCGGACCAGGCCCTTGAAGTGGACCTCCTCGCCGGGTCGGTAGATGCCGCGGTCCGAGAGGATGAAGCCCCGGTGCCTCGTGGCACCGCCGCGGTAGTCCGCGGGCACGCCGAAGTTCCAGATCTGGATGCCGTTGGCCCAGTTGCCGTCCACCACGGCCAGGTCGCCCCCCTTCTCGACGACGACGATGAAGCGCCGGCCGCGCCAGGTGTCGTACTCCTCCCACTCCTCGCCGTCGTCCTCGACGTCGCCCTTGTCACCGGCGCCACCCTGGCGCAGGAGCTCGTCCGCGCCGGGCAGCCGTGCGATGCCCTCGGCGTCCGTCGCGCCGTTGTGGACCGCGCGGCCGCGGGTGTCGAAGACCGCGACCCGGGCCCCGGCCACGGGCTCGCCCGTGCTCAGCCGCGTGACCCAGGCGAGCCCCGCCGAAGAGCCGGCCTTGAGCAGCACGCCGAGGTCGGTCACGTTGGCCAGCACGCGCTGCCGGGGCTTGAACCGCCAGGAGTGATCGGGGTCGGGCTGGACCTCGTCGGAGCGGACCTCGGCCAGGAACACGCCCCTCGCGCCCCGGCCGCCGCACGTCGCGCCGAGGCCGATGCGCTCGAGGTGCCACTGGTCCTTGGGCTGCCGGACCCTCACCGTCCGCTTCTTGCGGGCGAGCCCGAGCTTCTTCCAGTCGATGTCCTCGTCGCTGCCGGCGTCGTACCAGGGGTCGTAGTTCATGTCGCCGGTCAGGAGCGCCACCAGCCCCTTCTCGGGGACCCGGGCGCACTCCACGTCGTAGCGCGAGACGTTGCGGGTCCAGATCGGGTAGCCCAGGCCCGGGGCAGCCTCCACGGCGAAGATGCCGGTCTCCATCGAGAACCGCGGACGGGCCGAGCCCGTGCGGAACTCGAGCGAGAGCCCCTCCTCCAGCCGCTGGCCCAGGGTGTCGGTGAAGCCCTTGCCCAGGCGAATGGCGTAGTCCGTGTCCGATTTCAGATCGACGACCACGCGGAAGCGCCGGCCCCTCTCGTCGAGGGTGCCACGCTCGAGGCCGGCGATGGCGGGTTTCGCGGACAGCGCCGCACGCAGCTTCTCCTCGTCGACGGGCGTGCTGAACTCGATCTCGACGGACACCTCGTCGGACCAGACATCGCTGCCCGCGGGATCGGACGAGACGACGTGGAAGTCCGGGTGGGTGCGCAGCTCGATGACGAGCGGGCCGTCCATGGGCTCGTCGCCGCCGTGGCCGGCGAGCTCCTCGCACTCGAGGGTATAGCCCTCGTCCTTCTCGAGGGACACCGCCGGAGAGAGCACCATCTCCGGGCCGACGAGCTCCGGATCGGGCGTGACCACGTCGATGACCTCGCCGGTCCGCGGCACGTGGAACAGGCAGTGGTCCTCGATGTCCCGGGCGCTCACGTCCTGGTCGAAGCGCAGGCCGATGCGCGCGTCCGGGGGCAGCAGGTCCGGATCGAAGCCGAACTGGCCGGCCTGCCGCAGGGGTCGATTCACGAACGACAGCGCGGGCTCCTCCCGCAACCGCCGCGCGAGCTCTGGCGAGAGCAGCACATGGTAGCGCGTGGAGGGCGACAGCTCCCCGGTGGGGCGCACCAGCAGAGTCTGGCGGTCGGACCAGACACCCGTGACCTTCGACTCGGGCTCGAGCCGCACGGGCGGGCCGTCGAGAGGCACGCCCACCTGCTCCTCGTCGACCACCGGCAGATCGAAGGTCAGGCGCAGGGGCTCCTCGGCGCTCACGGTCCCGGCCTCGGGAGAAAACGCCACCAGGGCCAGGGGGCTCTCGGCCACGGGCGGGGTCTGGGTGCCCCCGCAGGCTGCGAGCCAAGCTACGACGGCGGTCACGGCGATCTCACGGAAAGTCAAGGTCTTGAACATGTGGCAATCCCTCTCGCTGTTCGCGTCGCTGGCGCGAAATCGATGTGCCAGGGACTACAGCAACCACCGTACCAACCTGAGGGACGGTGGCCAGCCGCAACTGATTCAGCTTGTTTATCGGCCTGTTACAGCTTCGCCGGACGCCGCGCCACGGACCGCCGGCCGCCACGGAATCGCATTCGTAGACCGATGCCGTCAATCAAAGCATCGGCCGGGCATCGCCCGGGACGGGAATCCGCCGTTGCGGCATTCTGGCTGCGGCTGTACTCTGGAATTCCGTGCCGAGCGTGCGGGAGCCGCGGGAATGAACCCGCGACAAGAGGGAGGGTCCGTGATGGAGTCCATTTACAACATCGTCGAATTGATCGGAACGTCGGAAAAGTCGTGGGAGGAAGCCGCGAAGAACGCGGTCGAGACGGCCGGGAAGACGCTCCGGGACCTCAGGGTCGCGGAGATCGTGAAGCTCGATCTCAAGGTCGAGAAGAACAAGGTCGTGGCCTACAGGGCGCGGGTCCAGGTTTCGTTCAAGTACGAAAGCAAGAAGTAGAGGGATCCCCACCGGCACCTGGCGAAGGGGGCGCGATCTTTTTTCACCGCCAAACGGGTGGCGAGACGAGCCGAAGATCCATGGTGAGAGGCAGATTGCCGCCCTGCTTCGCCCGACAGAGGGCCTCGACATCG
>CAYZAI010000043.1:0-18486 GCA_964476305.1 uncultured Myxococcales bacterium | reverse complement strand
TGTTCAGGCCAGGACATTTGCGAAAACGGTACCTGCGTCTGTCAGCCCGACTGCGCGGGCAAGGAGTGCGGCGCCGACGGCTGCGGTGGAACCTGCGGAACCTGTCCGCCGGGCGAGACGTGCGATGTGGCCGGTGGCATCTGCGTGCCCGACGTGTGCAACCCGTCGCTCGGTTACGGGCTCCCCTGCGCCCTGAACCCCTACTGCTGCGACGAGGGGTTCACGCCGCCGTGCCACTGCGAGGTGGCTCCCCGGGTGTGCGCCGATGACTGCTACGGGAAGACCTGCCCCGACGGGTTCGTCTGCGTGCCGAAGGCGGGCGGACAGTGCCTGTCCCCGGACCTGGGGTGCTATGTCGCCGGCTGCGACGAGGGCCTGGTGTGCGAAGGCGGGGAGTGCGTGGCGGACCCGTGCTCCGGCGTGACGTGCGGCGAGGACCAGCACTGCAACGCGAGCGGCGAGTGCGTGACGCCGTGCCTGGCGGACCAGTGCCCGGGCCAGGGGTGCTTCGAAGGCCAGTGCGTGGACGATCCCTGCACCGGCCTGCTCTGCCCGTCCGGCATGTCCTGCGAGGAGGGGGAGTGCGTCATGGGCCCCTGCTGGAACGTCGCCTGCGAGTACTGGGAGAGCTGCGAGAACGGCGATTGCGTCGACGATCCGTGCTGGAACGTGGACTGTCCGGACTGCACGCTCTGCATCGCCGGCGGCTGCTACGAGTACTCTCCGGGTTCCGATGGCGACACCGATGGCGACACCGATGGCGACACCGATGGCGACACCGATTCCGATTCCGATTCCGGGACCGCGGGCACACCCGCCGGCGTCCCCGGCGAGAACAAGGGTGTGATCGAGACCCGCTGCGGGTGCCGCGCGATGGGCGCCTCGGAGTCCGGCCTGCTCGTCCGCGTGCTCGGTGCGCTGACCTGAACCCCCGTGGAGGAGCGGGCCGGGCGGGTCGGGGCCGCCCCGCGAACGCGACCCTTCCGCCCCCTACCTCGTGCCGAACAGGCGGTCGCCGGCGTCCCCCAGCCCGGGGACGATGTAGGCGTGCCCGTCGAGGTGCGAGTCGAGGGCGGCGACGTAGACCTTCACCCCGGAGTGCTCGCGGTTGAAGACGCGCACCCCCTCCGGGGCGGCCACCAGGGCGAGGAACAGGATGTCCCCGTCGGCGATTCCGCGGGAGTTGAGCACCGCCACGGCGTGGGCCGCTGAGTTGCCCGTGGCCAGCATCGGATCGACGAGGATGACGGTGCGCCCCTCGAGGTCGGGGAGCTTGACCAGGTACTCGCAGGGCATCTTCGTCGCGGGATCGCGGTAGAGGCCCACGTGGCCCACCCGCGCCCCGGGCATCAGCTCCAGCAGGCCGTCCGCCATGCCCACGCCGGCCCGCAGGATCGGCACGACCGCGAGCTTGCGGCCCGCGATCACCGGGGCCCGCATCACGCACAGCGGCGTGCGGATGTCCTCCTCGACCAGGGGCAGGCCCCGCGTCACCTCGTAGCCCATCAGCAGGGCGATCTCCCGCAGCAGCTGGCGGAAGTCGCGGGTCGAGGTCTCGACCTTGCGCATGTGGGTCAGCTTGTGCTGGATCAGCGGGTGGTCGAGGATGAACAGGTTCGGGAACTCGTCGATCTTCCTCATGCCGTCCTCCGGCGCTCCCTCACGTGCGCAGCAGCCGGCGCGCGGCCTCGCGGATCTGCTGCGAGTACGTGGTCTGCTTCGGCACCAGGGCCAGCTCGCCCCGGGGCATGGCACGCAGCACCTTGACCGCGGCGTCGGCGCCGAGCCGGGGGTTGCCGAGCAGCCCGCGGCGTACCGAGGGGTTCGCCAGCCAGGCCCCGTTGGCGACGATCAGCTCCACCAGGGGCACGGGCAAAGAGCCCATGTTGGCGATGCGCGCCACCTCGGGCATGGTGACCCGCGGGTTGCGAAGCAAAGCCTCCCACACGCCCTTGCCGTAGATCCGCTCGAGGGCCATGCGCTCGGTGACCTCGCCCTCCCGGGCCACCTTCAGCTGCCCGGCCACGGTGAGCCCGCGCAGCCGCTCGTGGACGTTGATCGGCCGGCCCTTCTCCGTGACGAGGGGCTCCGGGGCCGGCTCCGGTCCGGCCTCCGGGGCCGACTCCCCCCGGGCCGCGACGAACGCCGCCACCCGGCCGCGTTCCGCAGGCCCGAAGTCGAGGAACGCCAGCGCCACGACCCGCCGGCCCTCCTGCTCGCCGACCCAGGCCACGCGCGCCTCGAGGGCCAGCTCCCCGCCGTCGGGGTGCACGAGGACCGCCGTGCGGACCTCCCCGACCTCGGCCGCGGCATCGGTGCGGGCCATCGCCCCGCCGCTCTTCAGGTTCTTCTCGTGCTCTCGCTCGAGCTCCTCGATGCTGGCGAACTCGATGCGGATCGCTTCCGGTGCGGTGGACGGCATGGGTTCCTCGCCTCTTGTCATCGGTGAACCGAAGGTCCGGGTCAAGGGCCAAAGGCGTCCGATCCATCCCGCCGTCCCGCCGCCGGTGGCACGAGCTCCGGACATCTGCTAGCTTCCCCGCCGAGGTGGAGCGATGAAGCTGGTCTCGTGGAACGTCAACGGGCTGCGCGCGGTGCTGGGCAAGGGATTCCTCGACTTCGTGGCGAAGGCCGATGCCGACGCATACTGCCTGCAGGAGACCCGCGCCCTGCCCGAGCAGGTGGCGCTCGACGTCCCGGGGTACGAGGCCCATTGGAACCCGGCACAGAAGAAGGGCTACTCCGGGACGATGATCCTGAGCCGCGTTCCGCTGAAAAGCATCGCCCGCGGTCTCGGGAAGCCCGAGCACGACGCCGAGGGCCGGGTGATCACGGCTTCGAACGACGGCCTGCACCTGGTGAACGTCTACACGCCCAACTCGAAGCGCGGGCTGACCCGCCTGGACTACCGCACGCGCGAGTGGGACCCCGCCTTCCGCCGGCACCTGCAAGAGCTCCAGCGCACGGCGCCCGTGGTCTTCTGCGGCGACCTCAACGTCGCCCACCGCGAGATCGACATCGCCAACCCAAAGGCCAACCGCAGGAACGCGGGCTTCACCGACGAGGAGCGCGCGGGCTTCGACCTCTTGATCGCCAAGGACGGCTTCGTGGACACCTTCCGCGAGTTCAGCGACCAGGGCGGGCACTACACCTGGTGGAGCAACTTCGGCCGCGCGCGGGAACGCAACATCGGCTGGCGCATCGACTACTTCTGCGTCTCGGCCGCCCTGCGCCCGCGTCTGAAGTCCGCGAAGATCCACCCCGCGGTCATGGGCTCGGACCACTGCCCGATATCCCTGGAGATCGACTAGAGGGTCAACGGGGTCTCCGAGAACAGTCTTTTCTTGTCATCAGTTTACGATTATCGTAAACTGATAGCAAGAATAGGCCATGCAGACCCTGACCGAGAAGATT
The DNA here is from genome assembly GCA_964476305.1 of uncultured Myxococcales bacterium. GTDB lineage: Bacteria > Myxococcota_A > Polyangia > JAAYKL01 > JAAYKL01 > CAYZAI01. The sequence goes on along the minus strand of CAYZAI010000043.1, from coordinate 15,072 downwards.
TTCGCCCTCGGGCCGCCCGGTGGGCTGTTCGACGAGACCGTGGTTCGCAACCTCTTCCCGGAAGGCTCGAAGGGCGCCCGCCACGCCCTGGTCCACCGCGCCGTGAGCCATGGCGAGGTCCTGCGCCTGAAGCCGGGGCTCTACTGCCTGGCCGCGCCTTTTCGCCGCTCCCAACCGCACCCTTTCGCCGTGGCGGCGCTCCTGCACTGGCCGTCCCACGTCAGCATGGAAAGCGCGCTGTGGCACCACGGCCTGATCCCCGAGGCGGTGACCGTGACCGCCTGCGCCACCACGGACCGCGGACGCAGGTTCTCGACGCCTCTGGGCGAGTTCACCTACACCCGGATCCCGGCGAGCCGCCCCCGCGCCGGGGTGGAGGCCATCGAGCTGGAGGATGGCATCTTCGCTCATGTGGCCACGCCACTCCGGGCCATCGCCGACATCGTCCGCACGCGGCCGGAGGTGACCTGGCGCGGCGACGGCGTCGGCTTCCTCACGGCGTCGCTGCGCATCGACGAGGAGGACCTCGGGAGCATCGACTGGACGCCCCTCGACGACATCCTCGCCGGCATCAACAGCCGACGGGTCCGGCGCTACCTCGCGGGCCTGGAACGGGAGCTTGGCGATGTTTGAGCGGATCCTCGCCCGCAGGGTCGCTTCGTTCGCGCCGCGGGACGCCGTCGAGCAGGAGAACGCCATCGCCGAGATCCTGCAGCACCACCTGCTGGCCTCCCTGGCGCGCTCGGGCTTCTTCCTTGGCGCCGGCTTCCACGGGGGGACCATGCTGCGCATCGTCCACGGCCTCCCGCGATTCTCCGAGGACCTGGACTTCGTGCTGTGCGAGGCCGATCCCGCCTTCTCGTGGGAGCCGCACCTCGACCGCGCCATCCGCGATCTCGCCGCCGAGGGGGCGAGCACCGAGGCCGTCGTCCGGCAGAAGACCGAGGCCGCCGTGGCCAAGGCCCTGTTGCGGTTCGGGCTGGACGCGAAGCCCCTCGCGGCGGAGTTGCCATTTTCTCGTCACCCCCGCCGCAAGGTGACCGTCAAGCTGGAGGTCGACACCCGGCCTCCCGCGGGCTCGCGGTTCGAGACGGCGTGGATCGGCTACCCGGTCACGACCGCGATCACGGTGCAGACCCTGGGCTCGGCCTTCGCCAGCAAGTCCCACGCGCTGCTCTGCCGCGAGTACGTCAAGGGGCGCGACTGGTTCGATTTCCTCTGGTACGCCGACCGCGGTGTGGAGCCCGACTGGGCGCTGCTCGGGAACGCCCTCGACCAGACCGGCCCGTGGGCGGATGCCGGGGTCCGGGTGACTCCCACCTGGTACGTCGAGAACCTCGGACGGACCATCGATCGGATCGACTGGAAGCCGGCCCGCGAGGACGTGGAGCGGTTCCTCTCGGGCCGGGCTCGCGAGTCGCTCTCTATGTGGAACCGCGATCTCTTCGCGTTCCACCTCGACAAGCTCGCCCGCACCTTCAGCCGCGGCTGACCGTGCCGTCCTCCTCCTCCTCGAAGCGCCGCAGGCGACGGGAGCGCGGACCGACGAAGGCCACGGCCAGGCCCATGCCCAGCGCGGCACCGGCGCCGGCGAAGACCAGGGAGCGGCGCCGGATCAGCTCCTCGGAGTAGGGCTCGGCGATCTCGACACCGGCGGCGACCTTCCCGTCCACGCCCACCGGCGCGCAGGGGCTCATCTCGCGGTTGACCCAGAAGAACCACCAGTACGATCCCAGCCCGCCGAGGGCGCCGAACAGGAAGGCCATCAGCAGCAGGTTCTTGATCCAGCATTTCCAGTCGCAGCCCATGCTCCTAGGGTAGTACCGTTCTGGTGAGCCGCAACCGGCGGGCGCACCGACGTGGACGGCGCGATTGACGCCTCCGCCCCGGGCGCCTTACTGTCGTGGCATGGAACGGGAACGACCCGCGGGCGGAGGGTTCGACGAGCTGATCCGGGATCTCGCCCCGGACATCATCGCCGCCTCCCGCGAGGTGGATCGCACGCTGATCCACTGGCTCCGCGACCTGCCGCCCCTCGAGCGCTTGGCCTGGACGATGCGCACCGCCGCGCGGCTGGCCGCTCTCGAGGCCACCGATGGCTGACGACCCGGACAACCTGCTCGAGGCCCTGTCCGGTCCCGGGCACCACAACCTCGCCACGACCCTCGGACCCCTCGACGTGCTCGGCGAGCTGGAGCCGGGCGAAGGATTCGCCGAACTGATGCCCCATTGCGTGGAAATCGCCGACGGGACGATCGCGATCCGCGTGCTCGGCCTCTTGCGCCTGATCGAGATCAAGAAGCGCTCCTCCCGGGCCAAGGACCGCCTGATGCTCCCGGTGCTGCTCGCCGCACTGGATGAGCGCTGAGCGGTTCGGCACGGGGCGACAGCACGATGGGCGTGCCTCGCGAGTCCCACACCGACATCACCGCATGGAGAAACACATCTAGAACATCGCGATGTTCCAGGTGCCGGTGCTGGTGACTGTCAACCGCTTCGCCGCAGACACCAACGAGGAGATCCGGGTCGTGCTCGACCGCTGCCGGCAGCTTGGCGTGCGAGCCGCGGTGGCCGACATCCACGCCCGGGGCGGCAAAGGTGGCGCCAAACTGGCCACCGCCGTGATCGAGGAGATATGCGAGGGCTGCCAGCTGCCGCTGACGGGCGACGTCATGCGGATGCCCGGCCTGCCCAGGAAGCCGGCCTACCTGGACATCGACATCGACCCCGACGGCCGCGTCCGCAGGCTGTCTTGAGGGGCATATGGAACTCGAGTCGGTGATACCCTCCTCCTCGCCGACTCGTCCCGAATCGGTTTGAACTTCTCCGGCCAACCATGGATAATCATCTCCCACGATGGAGGTCCGCGATGTTGACCCGGATGGCGGTTCGCAATTTCAAGCTTTTCGATGAGGTGGAGATCGAGTTGGGCGAACGGGTGATCTTCGTCGGGCCCAACAATTCGGGCAAGAGTTCCGCCCTCCAGGCACTGGCCTTGTGGCACACCGGGGTTCGGAGGTGGGTGGAAAAGAGGGGCAACGAGAAGGCGCCCAAGGAGCGGGCCGGCGTTGCGATCAACCGAAAGGACCTCATCGCATTGCCAGTGCCAGTGGCCAACCTGCTGTGGCGGGATCTCCACGTGAGGGAGGGGTTCAAGGACGGCGAGAAGAAGGGAACGCACAACATCCTCATCGGGATCGACGTCGAGGGAATCGATAGCGGGAAGCCCTGGAAGGCGAATCTGGAGTTCGACTACGCGAACGAGGAGTCGATCTACTGCCGGTCGCCGCTCGGCCCGGATGGAACCAGACTCGACGTGCCTTCCACGGTTTCCGACCTGAAACTCGCCTACCTGCCGCCCATGTCGGGTCTCGCCGCGAGCGAGACCCGCCTCGACCAAGGAGCAATCGGTGTTCGTATCGGTGAAGGACGGACCGCGGAGGTGCTTCGCAACCTCTGCTGGCAGGTTTCGGAAAGCAGCCCGGAAGCATGGAAGAACACCGTCGATCTCATGAGATCCCTGTTCGGAGTCGAGCTGGACGAGCCGGCGTACGTGAAAGCGCGGGGTGAAATCACGATGTCGTTTCGTACGGGCACGGGTGTTCGTCTCGATCTTTCCGCCAGCGGCCGGGGCCAGCAACAGACCTTGCTCCTGCTCGCCCACATGGCGGCGAACCCGGGATCCATCCTTCTGCTGGACGAGCCCGACGCGCACCTCGAAGTGCTCCGGCAAAGACAGATCTACCAGGTGCTCTCCGACGCGGCCACCGAGACCGGAAGCCAGATCATCGCCGCGAGCCACTCGGAGGTCTTGCTGGACGAAGCGGCGGATCGCGACGTGGTCGTCGCCTTCCTTGGTCGACCTCACCGGATCAACGACCGCGGACAGCAACTCCGCAAGTCGCTCAAGGAGATCGGCTTCGAGGACTACATGCAGGCCGAAGAGAACGGCTGGGTGCTGTACCTGGAGGGCTCCACGGATCTCGCCATACTACGATCGTTCTCACAGAAGCTGGATCATCCCGCCAAGGGAACCCTCGAACGTCCGTTCGTGCACTACGTGAGCAACCAGCCATCTGCAGCGCAAAGGCACTTCTACGGCCTTCGAGAGGCGAAGCCGGATCTTGTCGGCTTGGCGATCTTCGATCGCCTTGAGAGTTCGCCGCCGGCCGATCCGAACCTCATGCAAACGATGTGGGCGAGGCGCGAGGTGGAGAACTACCTCTGTACGCGTAGAACCCTGGCCGCCTATGCCGAGAAGTTGGTGCGCGATCGGGACGGCGAGTTGTTCTCTCGGGTAGGAAACACGCAGATGGACGAGGCGGTGGCCGAAATCGAAAACGCTTTGCGGAGCCTCGGCAAGCCGAGCCCCTGGGATGCCGACGCGAAAGTCAGCGACGATTTCCTGACACCGCTGTTCGCCAAATTCTTCGCGAGGCTCGGACTTCCCAACCTGATGTCAAAGACGAACTTCCACGTCCTCGCGCCGTACCTTCCGACCGATGAGGTGGATCCCGAGATCAAGGACAAGCTCGACCTCATCATCGAGACCGCTGGTCGAGCCCGGCTGCGGGGGGACGCCGGCTTGTCACGATAGTCCCGCTCGCTACCTCCCGCCGCAGGCCTGCTCGCAGGAGCCCAGTTCGACCTGGCACTCCTCCATGCACGGGACCTTCTGGCCGGTGGCGTCGAGGCAGACCCGGGTCTCGAGGCAGCGCATCACCTCGAGGTCGCACTGGTTCTCGCAGTCCGTGCGGCCGGTGTTGGCGGCGGGCTTGGGGCCGCAGGCGACCGCGGAAAGCGCCAGGGCCACGGCGGCGATCACAGCTCGGACGATCTCGCTTCGCATAATCCGATTCCTTTCCATTGCGGTCGTGACTCGGGTGATTGTCGCGCGAAAAACCAGGCTTCGCAACGGGTGGACAGTCCCCGTGTGGACAGTCTCCGTGGTCGGTGCATAATGATTTGATCCCGAACCGGCGGAAAGGAGCCTTTGAACCATGGACAGGATGTCGTCTATCGATCTGGCAATCCAAAACGAGACCACCGAGATGGAGTTCTATCTGGCCGAGGCCCAAAGGTCGAGGAACCCCGTGGCCAAGCGTCTGTTCGAGACCCTGGCCGAGGACGAACAGGAGCACATGACGCGCCTTCGCACCCTCCACGGCAAGCTCACTGCCGCCGGTTCGTGGCCCGAGGACGTGGCGATCGAGGTGGCGGGCACCAACATCAAGCACGTGCTCGAGAACCTCGCCCGAAACCGGGAGACCACCGCCCACGACGACGACGACATCGCTGCGCTGAACAAGGGCATCGGCTTCGAGCAGAAGGGCTCCGAGTTCTATTCGAATCTGGCCGGCGCCTGCACCAACACCCAGGAGCAGAAGTTCTTCCGGTTCCTCTCCGGCATCGAGCGCGAGCACATGCTCTCCATCCAGGACTCGCTGTTCTACCTCGAGGATCCCCAGGGATGGCTCGAAGAGAAGGGACACGCCGGACTGGACGGCGCCTGATCCCGCTGCCATGGAACGCCGCATCGAACCCCGCGTCGAGATCTTCGCCCAGATCCGGGTGAAACGCGGGACTGTCGCCTACGTGATGGATGTCCGCAACATCAGCACATCGGGCATGTTCGTCTCCACCGGCAGCCTGGATCGTTTTCCCTGGCTCCTCGTGGGCCAACCCGTCGAAGCCGACCTGTTCATTCCCGACGAGCTCGACAACCTGAAGATCGAGGGTGAAATCGTGCGCCTCGTCGGCTCGGGCCCGCTCGAAAAACAGGGCTTCGGCATGCGCTTCGCGAACATCGATCCAGCCGTCGTGGACACTCTGGATGGCCTTGTTCTTCGCGCCAGACAGAAATCCATCATCCCCCCGCCCCTTCCGCCCCGGAAACAATGACGAAACCGTTTTGTAATATTTTATAGAAGACTGTCTGTCCTGGTTTATTCAATATTTACATCCAGCCAGGCCAGGATGGCCCGTCGCAGGAAAGGCTCGTCCTCGGCAAGGACCGTCCGGAAATCCACCTGGAAGACACCGCTCTTCACCGTGCCGAGGACCGGAGGCTCGTGCTCCTGGAACCAGCGGGCAGTCGCGTCGGGCGTCGCGTTCCCCGCCAAGCGGATCGCGGCCGAGGGGATCACCTCGCCCGGCGTGGAGCCCCCGCCGAAGGTAGCCTCGGAATCCACCACCAAGACACGGGGATCGTCGATGCCGGCCGCCGCGAGGAACGCCGCAGCCCGTGCGGCGACCCCGGCCCGATCCTCGCCGGCCATCCGCCAGATCGGGATCCGCTCGTGCTCACCGGCCAGATGCGCCGAAAGCACATGCTGAAGCGCGGCGTAGGCCAGCTTGCCGACCCGGATCACGCGCATCACCGGGTTCCTGCGCAGCCTGGCGACGAGATCCGCCCGCCCCGCAACCACGCCTCCCTGGACGCCGCCGAGGAGCTTGTCGCAGGAGAAGCACACGAGGTCCGCGCCCTCCCCCAGAATATCCGCCGGGGTCGGCTCTCGCATCGGCACATCGCCGCAGCGGCGCACGAGGTTGCCCGTGCCCAGGTCGCTGACCAGCAGCACCTGCTCGGACCGAAGCGGCGCCAGGTCGCGCACGCCCGGGCTCTCCACGAAACCATCCATCCGGAAGTTCGAATGGTGGACCTTGAGCAGGAGCGCCGTCCGCTCGCCGACGGCGCCGCGGAAATCGTCCAGCGTCGTGATGTTGGTGGTCCCCACCTCGCACAGGATCGCGCCGGTGCTCTCGAGGATGTCGGGGATGCGGAAACCGCCGCCGATCTGCACCAGCTCCCCGCGGGAGACGACAACCTCGCAGCCGGCGGCGAATTCCCTCAAGATCAGGAACAGTGCCGCCGCGTTGTTGTTGACCACGATGGCGTCCTCGGCTCCGCAGGCCTGGGCGAGCAGGCTCGAGACGTGCGGCCCCCGGGCACCGCGGGTGCGCTCGAGAACGTCGATTTCCAGGTTGCAGTACCCTCCCACGGCCTCGACGAGGGTCGCCAAGAGCCCGGCGCCGAGCGGCGCGCGACCGAGATTGGTGTGCAGGATCACGCCGGTGCCGTTGACCACGCGGCCGAGCACCAGCGATCGCGCCCGGCGGCACCCGGCGACGATGTCGGCCTCGATATCCGCCGGGTCCGGTGCCACGCCCGAGGCCAGTGCGCGCTGCTTGGCCCGCTCGACGGCGGCGCGGCAGATCGCCGCCACTGCGGCGCGCCCGATCAGCCGGACGTGCCGCGAGGCCTCGACCGACTCGAGCAGCGTGTCGATGCGCGGCAGTCCGCGCATCAGCTCATTGGTGTCCATCGGTCCTGGCGCCGATCGCCCCTCGCGAGATCTCGATCCGCATCAGCACGAGATCCTTGACCGGCAGGCCTTCGCCGGCCACCGGCTCCGAGAGGATGCGCTCGAAGTCGTCGCCGGCCAGGCAGCGCCCGATGGGCACGAACGGAGTCTTCAGCTGGGTCTCCTTGCCGCCGGTGACGGCGAACTGCGGACCCATGGTCCCGGTCTTTTTCGAGACCAGGACGCCGAGCGTGTACGGCGCCGCGAGGACCCGGATATCGTCCAGGGATGCGGTCTTCGTACGAAAACCCACCTCGGCCAACCCCACCCCCATCGGGCAGCCGCTGTAGAAGGCCGTGCCCGGAAGGATCTTGTAGATCGGCAGGTCGCGGTAGAACGGCTCCAGCCGCCACGTCCCCAGGGCCGCATCCCACCAGGGGCGCGTGCCGCGCGCCAGACCGACGAAATGGGAGACCCCGGTCTCCTGTTCCTCGGCCAGCAGCTCGCAGTCGATGGTGCCCATCGTGGTGACGATGTGGGCGAGAAGGGACCCCTGCCCCTCGATGCCCTCGACCACCCGGGTCAGGGGCAGCGGCTTTCCTCGGAGCGGATCCGGGGTCGTCGGATCCACGATCACCGAGTGCTTGTCGCGGTAGTCCTGCTGACGTTTCTTGGCGTGGCCGATAGCCTCCATGTCCTTCCACCGCTTGGATTCGGACGAATCGAAAGTCTTGAGTGGCCGATCGGCGAGGAAGTGCTTGCCGTCCTTCTTCCCCAGGTCCTTCGGCAACGGCATCAGGATCACTTTCTCCGGGTCCGGCGGTTCGGCGCACGAGCAGGCGAGCGCCGCCCCGAGGCAGGCGGCGAGAATCCGGGAATGCTTGGGCCCCATGGATACCTCCTGGCGCGGGGTTGGATGGCCCTGGGCCGCGCCCCAGGGCATTACCTGTAAACCGGGTCCGGCCCCGGTGCAACACGCGCGGCGTCCCGCTTGTTCCGGCTGGTCCGGATTTTCACCCCCGCCGTGGACGGCCGGCGGAAGTTCTGGTATTCGTCCGATCGATGGAAGGCTCGAGCGAACTGAGGGAGATCCGCAAGGAGATCATCGAGGCCAGGGGCCTCATCATCAAGTCCAACAACCTCGCCAGCAGCCTGAACGCTGAGATCCGCAGCATCGCGAAGCGCCAGACCTCGTACGAACGGCACCTGACGCTGAACTCGGTGGTGGCCTACGTGGTCTTCGTCATCCTGGTGTTCACCGGGGTCCAGCTGGCCTACAACCAGCGCCAGGCTTCCCTCGAGACGAGCCTGACGACGGAGCGGGAGCGCGCGGCGGCCCTCGGGAAGAAGGTCGAAGCCCTCGAGGCAAAGAGCAAGGACAAGGGCAAGAGCCAGAACCAGGATCTGCTGGCCCTGTTCGAGCTGGTGAACACGGGCGATCGCCAGGCGGCCATCGACGCCTTCGACGCCCTCGACAAGGAGCGGCTCTCCGCCCTCGAGCGCAAACTGCTCGAGCGCTCGGTCGACGGCTTCCGCTCGGACCTCTCGATGGAGCACTACACGAAGGGGCTGACCTTCATCGACCAGAAGAAGCACGCGGAGGCGGTGGAGGAGTTCCGCCAGTCGCTGCGCTACAAGGGCGAATCCGGCCACGCCAAGGCGGCCAAGATCCAGCTGGCCAACGCCCTGCGCCTGCAGGGCAAGCCGCGGGAGGCCATCGCCGTGCTCCAGCGCCTGATCGAGGAGCACCTGGATCGCGATCTGCTCGACGACGCCTACTGGTACCTCGCCCTCAGCCACCAGGAGGCCCACCAGCGCGACGAAGCGAGGTCCGTGCTGCGCGCGCTGATGCGACAGTTCCCGGACAGCCAGTACTACCGCGCCGCCCGGATCCGCGTGGCCGAGCTCCAGCTCCACCTCTACGCCGAGGGAGACTAGGCGGGAGCGGTCTCGCCCCTCGGGGTTCGCGGGAGCACGTGAGCGACTCAGATCGCCGCCTGGAGCAGCAGCGAGACCAGGTGATAGTCGGGCTCGCGCCAGGCCGTGCCGGGAGTGAACGGATCGTCGAATGCGAAATCGATACCGTAGAAGGCCATCAGCTTCAGGCCGTGGCCGGCGATGAACCACGTGACACCCGCCGCCGGGTGAAACCGCGAACCGGCGATGAGCAGATCCGGATCCGACCAGTCGAAGCGCGCCGCGACCTCCAGCGTCCCGGGCAGGAACTGCCACCCGGCCTGGAGGTAGGCCCCGACCCCGTCCACCGGGGGGAAGCGATCGGCCACGGCGTCGGGCTCGTCGCCGGCGACCCACGTCCGGCACCAGAAGCCCTCGGCCGCCGCGGCCACCGGCCCCGCGGCGAGCGCGACCTCGGCCCCGGCGCGTAATCTGTGGTCGTCGTAGGTCTCCCCCGCGCTGAAGGGTACCAGGTGATCCCGGCGCGGACCGTAGAGCGCCGCGACGCCGATCGACAGCGACGGCTCTGGCGCGCCGCCGGGGCGGGTCTCGACGGCGGAGGTCGCATCGCCCAGGGTCAGCACCGCGAGTCTCCCGCCCACCAGGGGATCGCGCCTCTCGGAGAAGGGTTCCTCTCCCGCGCTCCAGGCACCGGCCGCGATCTCGACGAGCCCGCCCAGGTTGGAGCGCAACTCCGCACCGGGCTCGGCCCGCAGGTCGAGGATCTCCCACGCCCGTGCGTCCCTCGCCAGTTGCCGGCCCCACCGCTCCGCGCCGAACTGCCTCCCCAGGTGCGGCCGGAACCACCCGGCCCTGGCCTCGAGCGCCTCACCGAGCAAGCCCACCGTGACGAAGGCGTCCAGCAGCGCGGGCCCGCCGCCGGCGAGATCCGCCACCAGCTCGATGTCGACCGCGTCGCGAATGCCCGCCCGCAGGCCCGCCTCGGCCCGCGCCAGCGCGAACCCGCTGCCCGCGGCGCGATCCTCGCCGTCCAGGTTCAGCCGCAGCGCGGCCTCGGGCTGGACGAGCGCCGCCGGCGAGAGCCAGAAGCCCTCCGGACTGTCGATCAGGATCTCTCCGGGTTCCCACGCGCCGGCCGGTGTCGCCGCGATCGCGATCAGGAGAGCGGCGAGAACGCCCTCACCCCAGCACCCGTTTCGGGACGAGAGCTCGGGTCCGCTTCCCCGGAAACGACGTGCGGCGCCTCCGTTCAAATCAGGGCTGTCCCGGAGCGAGATCCTCGCACAGGAGCTGCTCCTCGAAGAAGACCCCCATGAACACGACCTCGGACGTGCCGACGTCCACCAGCGTGGCCTGGAGCGTGCGCTCTCCCCGGCCAATGCAGCGATCCGCGCCGCGCAGTCGCTCGGCAAGGTGGGCGGCGTCCGCCCGCGGATCGGGACCCACGGGGCGCAGGCGCGCGAGCACCCGCACCGGACCGTGACCCGGCGACCGCTCCAGACCCGCGGCGGCATACCACTCCCCGGCCAGATCCTGCCCGGCGAGACGCTCGAGGACCTCTCGTACCGCAGCCCGGATCCCCTCGACGTCCTCGCCCGCGATGCGGCGGTGCCGCGCGCCGCAGGCGTCGTCGAAGGCCGACGTGACGCGTTCGTACGCGGCGTGTCGCACGATCTCGCCCGTCCAGGGGCCGTTCAAGGTCTCCAGCACCTCGTCCACGGCCCGGGCGTGGACCTGGTCGAGCTCGCGGCGGTAATCGCGGCCGCCCGCCGCTGGACAGCCCTCGGGGATCGCATCGACGTCGGAAGGGTCGAAGGCCACGAGCCCGCCCGCGGCGAGGTGCAGCCTCGGTGCCAGCGGGCAGGAGCGGTTCAGGCAGGTCGAGAGGGACTCCGCGAGTCCGGAATAGGCGGCGAGGCACCTGGCTTCCGGGCCCGTGGGAGCGGCCCGTTCCCGGTCGCCGTCGATCTCGGCGCGCCAGAACGGCAGGGCCTTCTCGAGGTGGCGGCGGAAGGACGCCTCGAGGGCCCGGTCCGCAGCATCGACGTACGGGGCGAAGAAGGCCGCGGCGGCGCCCAGCCCCGCGTCCAACTCGCGCCTGGCGTCCTCGCAGCCACCGCGCCGCCGCTCGCGCAGCTCGCGCAGCCGCTGGTCACCGACCTTGATCGGCCGCACGGTCAGCAGCCCCTCCGCCCCTTTGAGTGTCTTCTTCTTCGCCAACCAGTCGGTGTACAGCGGATGCTCCTTGGGCAGGAAGTAGGGCCGGCCGAGGATGTCGGTGCCCGCGGGCTCCATGGTGATGCGGTAGGGGATCTCGCCGCGCTCCTCGAGCAGGAGGTCCAAGGTGCCGCGGCTGCGGGCGACGACCGCCGTGTCCGGGGCCGCGGCCTTGCACATCCTGACCACCCGCTCCTCGAAGGCGGCGTCCGCTCCGCGGTCCAGCACCAGCATCACCGAGGCTCTGGCCGCGAGGGCCGCGGACAGCATCCGTCCCTCGTCGCCGCCGTACATCGCGGGCGTCCACTCGGCCGCGGGCACGGAGACCTCCAGCCTCCCGTCCGGATCCGGCATCCCGGCCGCGGCGGGCGTGCTGTCCGGCAGCGGCGTGACCGCCAGCACCGCTCCGCCGCCCCCGCAGGACGCGGCGAAAACCGCGAGCATCGCGGCGAGCATTCCTTCGCGCATGGGGTACCTCCTGTGCAAGACCCGGAAAGGATAACCCCGGTTTCCTCGGCCTGTCGAGCGCCCCGGGGAAATCCTGCACGAGGAAGCCCTCCCGATTGCGCCCGGGCGCGGTTCTGGTAGCCTGCGGGCAGGAGGATCGGGAAATGGCGAAGCGCGTGCTGGTGCCCCTGGCGGGCGGATTCGAGGAGGTCGAGGCGATCGCCGTGATCGACGTCCTGCGCCGGGCCGGTGCCGAGGTCGTCGTGGCCGGGCTGGCTGGTCCGGGGCCGGTCGCCGGGCGCTCGTCGTTGTCCGTCCTTCCCGACATCGATCTCGACACCGCCCTGGCCGGCGCGCCGTTCGACGCCATCGTCCTGCCGGGCGGCATGGACGGCACCCTGGCCCTTCGCGAGGATCCGCGGATCATCGCCGCGCTGACCGCCACGGCCGGACGCGGCGCGATCACCGCCGCGATCTGCGCGGCCCCGCTCGTGCTCCACCGGGCCGGCCTGCTCGGCGAACGACCGTTCACCTCGCACCCGGGAGTGGCCGGGGACTTCGCCGGTGGCACCTACCGCGAGGATCGCGTCGTCGTATCGGGAAACGTCGTCACCAGCCGCGCGCCGGGCACCGCGATCGAGCTCGCTCTCGAGCTGGCGCGCCTGCTCTGCGGCCCCGAGACCGCCGACCGCGTCGCCGCGGACATCCTGGCGTAGGAGCTTCGGCGGCAGTCCGTAGACAGAATGGACCGACCGGCACGGTTCCGAGCCGGCCGGGGTCACAGCCCCAGGCGGTCGCGGATGGCGTCCATGGCCGACAGGCACAGGCCCAGGAACTCGTCCAGGGGGATGTCCAGTTCGGCCTCGCAGGCCCGGATCTGGTCGCGGTTCACTGCGGCGGCGAAGCGCTTGTCCTTCATCCGCTTGACGACGCTCTTCACCTCGAGGTCGGCGGTGCTCTTCGAGGGTCGGATCAGTGCCGCGGCCGTGATGAAGCCCGTGGTCGGATCCACGACCCACAGCGCTCGGGCCATGAGCGTGGTCCGCTCGACCTTGTTGTTGTGCCCGAGCACGGCCGCGACGATCTCCTCGTCGACCCCGGCGACGCGCAACACCTCGGCGCCGACCAGGGTGTGGCGCTCCGGATCGTCCGCGGTCTCGTCCAGGTCCAGGTCGTGGACCAGGCCGGTCAGCCCCCAGCGTTCTTCGTCACCGCCCAGGCGCCGGGCCAGGGTGCGCATGCAGGCCTCGCAGGCCAGGCAGTGGGCCAGGGTCGCCGTTTCGCCGAGCCGCCCGGCCACCAGCGTGAAGGCCTCGTCTCTCGTCATGGGCATTCCCCTTCCTCAGTCCAGGCCGAAGCGGGCCCGGTCGCTCGCGATCCGCTCCAGGTAGTGCTCGGGCGCCGCCTGGGCTTCGAGCTCGCCGGAGCCCACCATGTCCGTCAGCTGCCGCATCAACCGGCCCAGCCCCGGCCCGGGCGCTATGCCGAGCCGTTCGATCAGCGCGGTGCCCAGGCCCTTGGGCAGCGGCGGCACCCGGGCGTCGGCCTCGGTGACGACGCGGATCCGCTCGGCCAGCAGGTCGATCTGCCGAAGACCCCGGCGCACCTTCTCCTCGTACTTGCTGGTGATGTCGGCCCGCGCCAGGTCCAGCAGGTCCTCGAGACACGCGCCGGCGTCGCGGGCAAAGCGCCGCACCGCCGAGTCGGTCCAGGTCGCGTCGTAGGCCGCGGCGCGCAGGTGGGCCGCGACCAGGAAACGGACGTGCTCCAACTCGGCGTCTTCGAAGGGCAGCCGCTTGCGGATCCGGCGCAGCATCCGCGCCCCCACCTCGGGGTGACCGATGAAGGTCACCTGTCCGCCGTTCTCGAAGCGGCGCGTGGGAACCTTGCCGATGTCGTGGAGCAGGGCCGCCCAGCGCAGCAGCAGGCGGGGGGGGGCGCGGCGCACCACGGTCCGGGTGTGCACCCAGACGTCCTTGTGCCGGATCCCCTCGCCGAAGCCCACCAGGGCATGGACCTCGGGCAGCAGCGCCTCGAGCAGCCCGCAGCGGCTCAGCACGTCGAGGCCCCGATCGGGTCGCTCGGTGCACAGCACCGCGTCGAGAGCCTGTCGGACCTGTTCCGGGGCGAGGGGATCAAACCAGACGTTGAAGCAGCGCCGCCCCGAGCCGGCCTCCACCGCAGCGGTCAGCTCCTCCGCCGCGCCCGGGGGCAGGGACGGGAACGCTGGGCCGGAGCTGGTGTCGGCGTGCATCGAGACAACTCGGGAGCTGGTGGGCGATCCCAGACTTGAACTGGGGACTTCCGCCGTGTGAAGACGGCACTCTGACCACTGAGTTAATCGCCCGTTTTCGCCGGTGGCGATTAGCACGGCCCGGGACCGGGATCAAGAGCGATGACCGGCCGGAGAGCCGGGCTCGCGAGGTCAGTGAGGGGAAACGGTTGCCCTCGGGCCGCGCGGGAGGTATAGCGATCGTGTCCGGGGTTGTCGGCCCGGCGGCTGTATCCGGAAAACGGAACGGCACGCGACGGGGCCATAAGGAGTCAGCCCGATGCGACGCCACATGTTCAAGTCCAAGATCCACCGCTGCACCGTGACCCACGCCGACCTCGACTACGAGGGGAGCGTGACGATCGACGCCGACCTGCTCGCCGCGGCGGACATCCTTCCCCACGAGCAGGTGCACATCTGGAACATCACCCAGGGCACGCGGATCGAGACCTACGCCCTGACCGGTCCCGCGGGCTCGGGCGTTGTCTGCGTCAACGGCGCGGCCGCGCACCAGAACAGCCCCGGCGACCTGGTGATTGTCGCGACCTTCGCCGAGGCCGAGGAGGCCGAGCTCGCCGGCTGGAACCCCTCGGTGGTGCTCGTCGATCGCGCCAACCGCATCGTCGACGACGGCTACGCCGAGACGCCCGGACCCCTGAGGGTCGTGCGTCGGGCCTGAGCCGCCGAGTCCGGAACCGGTTCGGGGAAGAGGAGGTCACGCCATGTCGCCGAGATCTCTGAGGTTGCTCGCATCCTTTGCCTGGCTCGGGGCCTGCGGCACCAGCCCCGCTCCCTACGATCCCGGTGATACCGGCTCGGACGCGGACACCGACGCGGACACCGACGCCGACACCGACGCCGACACCGACGCGGACACCGACGCCGACACCGACGCCGACACCGACGCGGACACCG
>CAYZAI010000042.1:0-18696 GCA_964476305.1 uncultured Myxococcales bacterium | reverse complement strand
CGAGTTGGGCACGATCAGCTCCTCGTCGGAGCGCGTGCGCACGAGCGTGGAGCGGATGCCGATCCGCTGCACCCGTACCACGGTCTTCTCGACCTCGAGGACGTCGCCGGGCTTGATCGAGCGCTCCGCCAGCAGGATGATCCCCGAGACGAAGTTCTGCATGATGTTCTGCATCGCGAAGCCGAGGCCCACGGCGAACACCGCACCGGCGGCGAACAGCGTGGACAGGTCGATGCCGATGACCTGCAGCGCAGCCACCGCGCCGAGCGCCAGAATGATGATGTGGGCCACGCGGGGCAACAGGCTGACCGCGGCCTTGTTGTCGAGGCCCCCGCGCTCGAGCATGCGTCCCAGGCGCTTGCGCGCCAGGCGCGCGAGCAGGAAGGTCGCCGCCAGGATCAGGACGAGGAACAGCACGCTTCCCATCGTGACGTGCGTCTCGCCGACGGTGAGGATCTCGATCTCGGAGAAGCCCTTGAACCCGGCGACCAGCGCTTTCAAATCCATTGGTCCTCCGGACGGTTGGATCGGGGAAGCGGCGCGGATCAGCCGCGGGCCTTGATCGTGTCCTTGAGCTCGGCGACCAGGCCCGTCAGGCGGTCGATCTTCATCGCCAGATCCTGTACCTGGAACGCCAGGTTCTGCGAGCCGTCGGCCTCCATCTCGTCGACCAGGCTCTGCAACTCCACGCTGAGGCGCTCCCGGGGCTCCTCGGGCTGCTCCGGTGCGTCACTGTAGAACTTCTCGATGGAGCGCTTGAGTCGGAACTCGGGGGCGATCATCGGTACGATGTTGCAACCCGAGATCTCGGCGGCCAGCTCCCGCGTGTCCTCGGCAAAAGGATCGGCCATGGCCAGGTACAGCACGTCGCCCGAGCGGCGGATCGGTATGATCGAGTGCTCGATGGCGACCTCCTTGGGGACCAACGCCAGGACTTCGGCGGGGATGAAGAGACCCTGGATGTTGACGCAGGGCAGGTCGGCCTGGCGCGAGAGGAACGCGGCCAGCACCGCCTCGTCGATGAAGCCCAGGTGCACCAGGGCGCTGCCCAGACGCTCGCCGGTCTCGGCCTGCTCCTGCAGCGCCACCCGCAGCTGGATCTCGTCGATCAGGTTGGCGCTGAGCAACAGGTCGCCCAAGCGCGGGGCGTGTTTCTCGCTCACGATTCCACCTCCCGGTTCCAGGCGCCGCCGGAACGATTCCACCATATCACAACTCGCCGGGAAACAACCGGCGAACCTGGACGAAATGGGGTGGGCAAGGGCGGGCAGCCGACCCTTGCCGCCGACGGGGAGCCGGCGTAGGCTGCGGGCATGTCGTTCCGGTGCACCGGTACCTTGCTGCTCGCCGGCCTGGCCGCGACGATGGCGGCCTGCGGCGAGGGCGAGGAGCTTCCCGGGCTCTCGGTCACCAGTCCGGCCTTCGGAGACGGCGAGCCGATCCCGCAGCGCCACACCTGCGACGGGGACGGGATATCCCCGCCGCTGTGGATAGACGATCTTCCCGAGGATGCGGTTTCCCTGGCGCTGGTTTGCGAGGACCGGGACGGGCCCGAGGGCGACGTCGTCCACTGGGTGCTCTGGGGAGTTCCAGCGGCGACCCCACGGATCATCGAGGATGTGCCCCGGGACGGGGAGCCCGGCCTGGGGCTGCTCCAGGGCACGGCCGCGGACGGCGAGCCGGGCTACTTCCCGCCGTGCCCCCCGAGCGAGGACGACGAGCACCGGTACGATTTCCAGGTCTATTCCCTCGACACCGAGGTCGCCCTCGCGCCCGGCGCCACCGCCACAGAGCTGCGCTCCGCCATGGACGGCCACATCCTGGCCAAGGGTACCCTGCGGGGCACTTTCCATGGACAGTAGGCCCGGTCCGCAGGCTTGCATTTCGCGCGAATTGGGATAGGAGCTTTCGGTCATGCGCAAGCCCGAGAACCACCGGGTCGTGGTCGTGGCGGCCGAGGTCTCCACATCCCTAGGTCACGGCCTCGAAAAGAGCTGGCGGCGCGCCAGGGCTGGGGAGTCGGGCATCGGGTGGCTGACGCGTTTCGACGCCGGCTCGTACGCGGCCAAGGCCGTGGGCGAGATCCCGGACTACGATCCCCTGGCCTACGACTTCCTCAGCGAGCGCGACGTCTACTTCTGGAACGCGAAGTTCATCGGCCTGACAATGGTCCTCTGCCACGACGTCGCCCGCAAGGCCGGTTTGGTCATCGACGGGTCGAACGCCCACCGAGTGGGCGCCCTGATCGGCTCGGCGATAGGCGGCAATGACTCCTACGAGGAGAACCTGCGCGGGCTCGACGCCGGGGGGCCGCTCAAGGTCTCGCCCTTCTGCCTGCCCAACATCTGCGCCAACATGCCCGCAGGCAAGGCCTCGATCCTGCTCGGGTTCACCGGGCCGGTGATGGCGCCGGCCACGGCCTGCGCCACGGGGAACCACTGCATCGCCGAGGCGGCCAAGATCATCCAGCGCGGCGACGCGGACGCCATGTTCGCCGGAGGGGTCGAGTTGCCTCTGCTGCCGGCGATCCTCTACGGTTTCGGCAACATGCGGGCGCTCCTGATGTCCGAGGACGGTGACCGATCGCTTCAGGATCCGAGGCAGGCCAGCCGACCCTACAGCGGCGACCGCCGGGGTTTCGTGCTGGCCGAAGGCGGGGGGATCGTGCTCCTGGCCGGCCTCGAGCACGCCCAGGAGCGCGGCCTGCCGATCCTGGCCGAGATCGTCGGCCAGCACATGAACTCCGACGCCCACCACTATACCAACCCGAAGGTCGAGACGATCACGGCCTGCGTGAGGGGCGCCATCGAGGATGCCGGCATCGCCGTCGACGAGGTGGGCTACGTCAACGGACACGGCACCTCGACCAGGATCGGCGACAGGACCGAAGTGGCCTGCCTGCGCGAGGTGTTCGGCAACCAGCTGGCTCGGATCCCGGTCTCATCGAACAAGTCGCAGATCGGGCACTCCCTCGCGGCCTCGGCCGGTATCGAGGCCGCCTTCACGGTGCAGGGCCTCGTGGAGGGCGTGATCCTGCCGACCCTCAACCTGCGCATCGATCCCGACTTCGCCGACCTGGACTTCGTGCCCGATGTCGCCAGGGAGACCCAGGTCGATATCGCGATGTCCAACTCGTTCGGCTTCGGCGGACCCAACTGCTGCCTCGTGTTCCGCCGGTGGCAGGCTTGACGGCTGTCCACCGGAGCCGTAGAAGGGCCCTTCCATGAAACGCCGCTTCGAAATCGACAGGGAGCTGCCCGACGACTTCGTCCTGGAGGGCGGCACGAGCCTGCGCTGGCACCGCGAGCACTTCCGCGTGCTCTACGCCGACACCGACAAGGCCGGTGTCGTCTACCACGCCAACTACCTGAAATACTTCGAGATTGGCCGTGCCGGGCTGATTCGCGCCAGCGGGCGGAGTTACAAGGAGATCGAGGCCACCGGCATGTTCCACCCGATCGTCGATCTGCGCATGCAGTTCGAGGCCCACGCCGACTATGACGACCTCCTGTCCGTCTACGCAAGGCCGCGGGAGCTGGCGCCGGTCAAGTTCGGCTACGACTACATCGTACGCAACGACGAGTGCCAGACGATCCTCGTCCACGGCTACACCATCCACTGCTGTATCGATCCCGGTCGCCGCGTGCTGCCCGTGGACGAGGTCACCAGGGCGATCTTCGCCGACTTCGGCTTCGATGGTCAGGGCGGAGGCGTCAGGGATCCAGGGAATCGCCCACGGTAAACGGGTAGGTGAAGGGCCGGAAGCAGGCCCGGAACCGCGGCAGGTCCGCAGCCTCCACAAGGCTCATCAGCTTCTCCTCGAGACAGCGTCCCACCGGCGAGCCTGCATCCCGGCCGTGGGTCTCGACCATCAACGGCCGGCCGTCTCCGGTGAGGGTGATGCGCATCGTGACCAGGCGAGGGCGGCCCTCGTCGCACTCCCGGAGGTGGTCGCCTAGGCGACCGAGAGCTTCCTGCATCACCGAGATGTCGGGGAAGTACGGCAGGGGGTCGTTTGCCGGGGGTTCGGCGGGCTCGGCGCAGCGGATCCCCAGCGCGTCCAGTCGGTCGAGCAGGCGCAGGCGCAGGGCGACGCCTTTTTGCAGCACGGGATCCGGGTCCTTTTCGAGCAACTTGCGCCCCCACTCGTACAGGTCTCGTGCCTCTTTGTTTCGGCCCATGCGGACCATGATCATCGCCTTGTCGTCGAGGCACGACGCGTAGAGGTGGTCCCGCGAGCCCAGCTTGCGCTCGAGCAGGGCGCAGGCCAACTCGAAACGCTCGAGGGCTGCACCGTTCCTGCCTTCGCGCTTGAAACCGTATCCCTCTTCCAGAAGCCGGGCGGCGTCGGGCTCGGCGGCGGCGCTGCGGCTCGGGGTCGGCAGCGCTTCGGCCTCGTCAGTCTTGTCACAGCAGGCGCCGAAGGCCACGAGGGCGAGGACGGCGAGGAGCGGCTGCCGGAAGGGACCCATCTCAGAACGGGAACCCGGCCGCCGCGGACTTGGTCCGAAGCTGCGGCGCGGGCATGCACTTGTGGCGCTCGAACACGGCCGCGACCTTGCGGCCCCAGGCTTCGACATTCCGCATCACCTTGGCGCTCTGGAGTGGCATGGTGTCCGGCAGCTGGAGCTGGGCCGAGCCGTCGCTGTAGATCTGGGCCTCGAAGGCCCAGGTGATACCGCGGTTCTCGCGGAAGGCGGTGAAGACCTTGAACTCCACCGGGCTGACCTGGTGAATCTCGTACCGCGACGACTGGAGCGCCACTACCATCACCGCGAGGCTGCGGAGATCCGGTGCCAGGCCGTCGTTCATGTCCCGCTCGCAGCCCGCAACCATGATGGGCGGGATCGCGTTGGCCTCGGACGGGCCGCGGGGTCCCCCACAGGCCTGCGGCGCGAGGGATGCGAGCAGGAACGCGAGGGCGACTCTGGAAAGGGCGCAGTCCTTCATGGGCGATCACCATACCACGAGGCGTCGAAAATCTCCAGCGCCGCGCGGTTGTCTCCCGCCTTGCGCAGAACGCTCGAGCGGTCGTCGGCGCTGATGGCCCGCGTGCGCTGCTCCCGGACCACGGGTCCGGCGGGGAGCGGCTGCCCGCCGCCTCCGACGCAGCCTCCGGGGCATGCCATCACTTCGATCAGGTGGCATTCGCTGAACCGGCCCCCGGCCCGGACGTCCTCGACCACGCGCCGGGCGTTTGCGAGACCGTGGCAGACTCCCATTTTGAGCACCCGGCCGCCCAGCCACCCGAAGTCGTCGAAGGCCCGGGTGAAGGGCTCGGGCACGGCCCCGGTGCGGCCGAGGGGGATCTCGGCGTACTTGATGCCGTCGAGGCCGCGGACCGACAGGACCTCGGCGCCGTCGAAGAGCCGGTCCGCCGAGACGCCCCGCACCGTTTCGACCAGGGCGCGCAGCACGGACTCCGTGAGCCCGCCCGTGACGTCGCGCAATGCGCCCGAGCCGGTAGCGGCGGCGAAGGGGGGATCGCAGTCCGCGGCAGGCAGCGCCCCGAGGTCGAGTCCGGCGTCCGCCAGCATCCGGCCGAGAGCGCGGGTGGTCAGGGCGAGCGCGCCGCGATCGGGGTCACCTGCGCACTCCCGTTCGAGGGCCGCGCAGGGGACCACCGCCACCGCGGTGGTCGAGGCCGGAAGGGCGCCGCGGATCGCGGCCCACTGCTCCGGCGCCAGGCCGGTGAGCGTGCGCAGCGGGTGCTCGACCCGCGAGAACTGCAGGGCGTCCTCGGGAAGGAAGCGCCGGGCCCAGGAGACCCAACCCGGGCAGCAGCTCGTGAACAGCGGGGTCCTGGCCTCGACATCCCCTTCCACCAGGGCGCGGTGCAGCCGCTCGAGCAGCTCGGCCACGTGCCGCAGGACCGCCACATCAGCGGCCGTGCCCGGATCGAAGACCGCGCTGAAGCCCAGGCGCCGCAAGGCTCCGGGCAGGGCCCCCCGCTCGTCGCCGAGGGCGATCCGCGCCGAAGCCGGGAGGGCGACGATGACCTGCCGGTCCGGGTCCTCGATGGCGGCCCAGACCTGGGCGGCGGAGTCGTCCGCGCCGAGCGCCGCGGTGGGGCAGCGAATCAGGCACTGCCCGCACTCGACGCAGCCGGTCTCGGCGAGGGGCCGGTCGGCGAAGGTCGAGACCCGGGCGGTCTCGCCGCGGCCCATGACTCCGAACACGCCCACGTCCTGGAGATCGGAACAGGTGCGGACGCAGCGACGGCAGCCGATGCAGCGATTGGGATCGCGGATCAGCGTCCTCAGGGAGGTATCGACAGGCTGCCTCGTCTCGGCCGGCCGCAGCCGACTCTGGGCTTCGACACCGCACTCGGCGGCGACCCTGCGAAGCTCGCAGTCGGCGTTGCGGGCGCAGGCGGTGCAGTCGCAGTCGTGGCGGGCCAGCAGCAACTCCACCACCCGGCGCCGGGCCAGCATGACCTCCCGGGTGTGTGTCTGCACGTCCAGCGGGGAGGTGATCGGGAAGGAGCAGGCCGCCTGGAGCGCCTCGAGCCCTGAGACCTCCACCAGGCAGACCCGGCACAGACCCGCCGAACCGAGCTCGGCGTGGTGGCAGAGCGTGGGGATCCGCACGCCGGCGAACCGGGCCGCTTCGAGAATCGTCGTGCCGAGGGGCACTCGGACGTCGACGCCGTCGACGCGCACGCGGACCCGGGCGCCGATGGCCTCTTCGGGGACCGGCGCGTCTCGCCCAGGGCTGCGCCGCCGCGATGTCTTGCGGGCCTGGCGGTCAGTCATCGCGCGACCCCGGTGTCGGAAGGCCGCCAACGAGCAGCTCGCCGCGGAAATGCCGGATGATCGAGAGCAGCGCGCGGGGGGCTGTTTGCCCCAGTCCGCACTTGGACGCCCGGCGCATCGTCTCTCCGAGCCGCTCCATCTCGACGAGCCGGGCCGAGGAGCAGGCCCCCCGGCAGAGGTCAGCCATCCCCGCGCCAAGCAGCGCCAGGCCCTCGCGACACGGCGTGCATTGGCCGCAGGACTCGGACGAAAAGAATTCCACCAGGTTCTCGGCCACTTCGAGCATCGAACGGCCCGGGCCGAGCACGACCACCGCGCCGTTGCCCGGCCGGCTCGAGGTGGCGGCGACGCTCCCGAACCCAGCGGGAGGGACGACCTCCCCCGATGCTCCGCCGAGCAGCACGCCCTTGGCGCCCACTCCGCCGGCGGCGGCGAGCACGTCGGACACCGTGGCCGGCAGCGGCAGCTCGTGGATGCCGGGGCGCTCGCAGTCGCCCGAGACGCTGAACAGCGCGAACGCGGCGGCCGTCGTCCTCGTCCCGTCGGCGTCACCTGGCCCCACGCCGGCCAGGACGGCCGCGACACAGGCGAGGGTCTCGACGCTGTTTACTGCGGTGGGGTGGCCGAGGAAACCCGTGCTGGCCGGGAACGGCGGGCGGTTCCTGGGCTCGCCCCGGTTGCCCTCCAGCGACTCGATGAGCGCCGTCTCCTCGCCGCAGAGGTAGGAGCCTGCCCCGAGGCGGATCCGGATGTCGAAGTCGAAGTCGGTGCGACCCAGCACGGACGGCCCGAGCACGCCCCGCTGGCGCCGCGAGGCGAGGACGGCCTCGAGGTGGGCGAGCAGGTGCGCGTATTCGGCCCGCAGGTAGACGACCCCCTCGCGGGCGCCGCAGACGAAGCCGGCGATGGTCAGGCCCTCGAACACCAGGTTGGCGAATCGAGAGAGGATCGCCCGGTCCTTGAACCTCCCGGGCTCGCCTTCGTTGGCGTTGCAGACGACGAGCTTGCGATCGCCGCGGGCCGCGGCGCACAGGCTCCACTTGCTGTCCACCGGAAAGCCCGCGCCCCCGCGCCCGCACAGCCCGGCGGCGCCGATCTCTCCCAGCGTACCGGCGCGGCCCAGCCCGAGCGCCCGCGCGAGGGCCGCCTCGGCCGGAACACCGGCGAAGGACAGCGCGCTGGCCACGGAGCCGCGCACTACCGGTCGCCCTCCGGCGCCGCCCGGAAGCTCGCGGCTTCCCGCCGGCACTCTTCGAGGATCTCGTGCACGGCCTCGGCCGTGACCTGGCTGTGGACGCGGTCGCCGACCATCAGGGCCGGGCCCTGGTCGCACAGGCCGAGGCACCCCACCCAGTCCAGCGAGAACAGCCCGTCCGCGGTGGTCTCGCCGAAGCGGATCCCGAGGTCGGTCTCGAGCCGGCGGGCGATCGCGTCCCGGCCCGCCAGCATGCAGGAGAGGGTGCGGCAGAGCCTGACGACGAAGCGCCCACGGGGGCGCAGATCGAAAAACGAGTGGAAGGAGGCCACGGCCTGGATCCGGGCCGGCCGGAGCGCGAGGTCCTCGGCGATGACCTCGATGGCGCGTTCGTCGACGGCACCGAGCGTCCGCTGGGTGTCGATCAGGATCGGCAACAGCGCCTCGGGCCGGCGGCCGTGGCGGGCCACGATCTCGCCGATGGCGCGCTGCACGTGCTCGCGGCTGACCGGTGTCATCAGGCCGCTCCGGTCCTGTCGAGCAGGCGACAGACCTCGGCCACGAGATCGCCCGGGGAGATCGGCTTGTCGAGGAAGGCGTCCACCGGGAGCATCTCGGCGTCCGGGCCGAAGGCCGTGCCCGTGGCCGCGGAGATGCTGGTGAGCATGACGATCGGGCGATGGAAACCGACCGCGCGCAGCTCCCGGGCCATGGCGAAGCCGTCGTCCGGCCGCTCCATCATGACGTCGAGGACGACGATATCCGGAGGATCGCGCTCGATGGCCTCGAGCCCCTCACGGCGGGAGTACGCCGCGGACACGTGGAAGCCCGAGTGCTCCAGGAACATCCGGCAGGCGTCCACGACATCGGGATCGTCATCGACAATGAGAATCTTCTTCATGGAAACCCATCTATACCCCAGCGGCGGGCCGGGGAACACCCCCATGAAAACCCCCAACGGGAAAAAACCGCCCACGAAAAACGGGCATCGCCCCGGCCCGGTTTTCGCCGTATAGTTGGGGTGGAAGAACCAGCGGCGGCAGAGCCGCCTGGACACGGAAAGGAACTCCAGATGAAGACCGCGATGCTGATTGGCTCGATGGCGTTCGCCCTGGCCCTCGGGGCCTGCGGCGACGACGACGACGACACCGGCCTCGACCAGGGCACCGACGCGGACGCGGATGGCGACGCGGACTCCGACTCCGACAGTGACACGGACTACGCCTGCGAGGGGGCCTGCAACCCGCAGGCCGGGCAGTACAACTCGTGCACCTGCGGACCGGATGATCCCTGCGGCTGGTCGAACGACGGAATCTGCGATTCGACCTGCATCGACAACGGCATCGTCGACGAGATGTTCGACGACTCGCTGGACTGCGTGGCGAACTGCCCGGACAACGTCTGGGACGACGTCTGGACCTACGGCGAGGAGTACGCGCCGGGGCCCTATGGCTTCAAGGGCTCCATGTGTCGCGCCGGCTACGAGAACGGCGAGTGGATCGAGCACGGGGACACCATGCCGGACGTGTGCCTGCCCAACGACCAGGACGTCCAGGTCTGCCTCTCCGATTACTACGGGAGCGACGAGTACACCCTGCTGTTCGTGAACTTCACGGCCATGTGGTGTCCCTACTGCAACGCTCTGGCGGGCGACGAGGCCGATCTCGTCGAAGCGCTCGAGGCCGCGGGCTATCCCACGCTATCCATCGAGGTCCTCGAGGATGGCGCCGCCCCGAATACCACGACCACCGCGGCCAACGCCGCGACGTGGAAGACGAACAAGGGGCTGACCGGCGAGGTGCTCTACGACGCCGGCAAGACCTGGTTCAACGACGTGATGTACGACAAGTGGCCGTCCGAGCCGGACCGCGGCTACCCGAAGTGGTTCGTGATCAGCACCAGCAACATGTTGATCTGGGACGGGATGGCGGGCTGGGACACCACGGTCATCGACTGGCTGACCGACGAGATGCTGCCGATCTACTCGACCTCGCCCGGCGCCTTCGACGCGGATACGGACACCGACACGGACACCGACACCGATGCGGACACCGACGCGGACACAGATGCCGACACCGACGCGGACACGGACGCGGACACCGACGCGGACACGGACACCGACACGGATTCCGACACCGACGCGGACACGGACACCGACACCGCCACCAACTGATCCCGGACCGAAAATGCCCAGTGACCTCCGCGCGGCCGACTTTCTGCCAGCGAGCCGCGAGGAGGTGCGGGCCCGCGGCTGGAGCGGCATCGACGTGCTCCTCGTCACGGGGGACGCCTACTTCGACCACCCGAGCCACGGCGCCGCGGTCATCGGCCGGGTGCTGGAAGCGGCGGGCTTCCGCGTGGGCATCGTCGCGAGGCCAGACTGGCATTCCACGGCGGACTTCGCGGCCCTGGGGCGGCCGGCCCTGTTCGCCGGTGTCACGGCGGGCGCGGTGGACTCCGCCCAGAGCAACTTCACCGCGGACGGGGGGAGGCGGCGGGATGACGCCTGTGCCCCGGGGGGTCGCGGCATGGGCCGGCCCGACCTGGCCACGCTGGTCTACGCCAACCGGGTCCGAGAGGCCTTCCCCGGGTTGCCCGTGGTGCTCGGCGGCATCGAGGCCAGCTGCCGGCGCCTCTCGTACTTCGACACGAGGACCGGGGCGGTGCGGCGCAGCCTGCTGGTGGACTCCCGCGCGGATCTGCTGGTCTTCGGACCGGGGGAGGCCGCCGCCGTGGAGATCGCCCGGCGCCTGGCTGCGGGACGGGATCTTCGCGGCATCCCGGGGACCGCGCGGCTCGTCCGACGGGGCGAGGATCCGCCGGCCGGCGAGGTCGTCCGGCTGCCGGAGCACGCCGCGGTCGAGGCGGATCCGGCGCTGCTCCTGGACCTGGCCGCGGCGCTCGAGGACGCGGGCGGGCCGGGCCGGTCCCTCCGGTTGGCGCAAGCCCACGCCGAGGGCACGGTGCTCTGCGAGCCCCGGGTGACGATGTCGACGACAGAGCTGGATGCGGTCCACGCCCTGCCGTTCGCCCGCGCGGCCCACCCGGCCTGCGGCGAGCCCATCCCGGCCCTCGAGACCGTGCGCTGGTCCGTGATCTCCCACCGCGGGTGCCCGGGGGGGTGCAGCTTCTGCGCGCTTTCCCTGCACCAGGGTCGCGAGGTGGTGGCGCGCTCCGAGGGTTCGATCATCGACGAGGTCCGCGAGCTGGCCTCGCGACCCGGTTTCCAGGGGACGATATCGGACGTGGGCGGTCCCACGGCCAACGCCTGGCCCGTGCGCCGCCGCGACGAGGCCCGCTGCCGTGACTGCCGCCGGCCCTCGTGCCTGCACCCGGCTTCCTGCGACAACCTCGAGCCCCGCCAGGGCGGGCTGCTCGATCTGCTCGACGCCGCCGCGAGCGTCCCTCGCGTGAAGCGCGTGCTGCTGGCCAGCGGCCTCCGCCACGACCTGGCCCTGTGCGATCGGGATTTCGTCGAGGCCGTGGCCGGGCTTCATACCGGTGGGCACCTCAAGCTGGCCCCGGAGCACGTGGATCGCGAGGTGCTGCGCGCCATGCGCAAGCCCCCGATCGAGGTCTTCGAGGAGTTCGAAGCGCGCTTCCTGGCCGCGAGCCGGGCCGCCGGGAAGCGGCAGTACGTGGTGCCGTACATCATCGCGGGCTTCCCGGGGTGCGATCCCGCGGCCGCGGACCGCGTGGGTGCCTGGCTGGCGGGAAGGGGCCAGCGCCTGCGGCAGGTCCAGACCTTCGTCCCGATCCCGGGCACGAGGGCCGCGGCCCTGTTCGCCGCGGGCCGCGACGAGAAGGGAAGGGCGGTCTTCGTCCCGGACCTTCGCGAACGCCGCCGCCAGAAGCGCCTGCTCACCGACCCGGCGCCGAGGAGGCCAGGGCGCGGATCCGGTCCAGCAGCGCGCCCAAGGGGACGTAGAGGCAGGTGAGGGGCCGGCCCACGCCGAGGTCGTCCGGGTCGCCGGGCGCCTCGCCGGCGGGCGCGACGAAGGAGCCGTCCAGGGTCCGCGACGCGAAGCGGGCGCCCGAGGCCGGGTCGCGCGAGATCGCGAACCTTCCCTGGGCCATGCCCGTGACCCGGTAGGCGCCCGGCGCGCCGGGCAGGGCCTCCAGGAACAGCAGCGCGGGCTCGCCGGCCGGCAGCTCGGCCTCGCCCGGCACCCAGGTCCCGGCACCGCCGGCTTCGCCGCCGAGGAGCGCGATCTCGATGGCGGCCGGGCCGGCGCCCGCCACCCGCTCTTCCACCGCCAGCGGCACGCGGCGCGCGATCCGCCCCGCGGGATCGCGGCCGTGCCGGGCCGGGCCCGGTGTGGCCAGGACCACGAGATCGGACCGCTCGACGAGCTCGGCGAGGGTCAAAAGCCGCACCGTCGACGCCGAGGCGGGCAGGGCCGCCAGGATCGCGGCGACGGCGAAGGCCCTCACCCCTGCCCCTCTCCCGCGCGCGGGAGAGGGGAAAACCGGACGGGTCGGGAACGACCGAGGGGGTGAGGGTCGATCGGCGCGGACGGGCAAGACGGTCCCCCTTCAGTTCAGGCAGGCGCCGCCGCCGTTGGTCAGCCCGGCGCACCAGAAGCCGTACGCACACGTCGACTGGTAGTTGCAGCCCGTGGCGAAGCACCCGGTGGAGAGGCCCCCGTCGTACGAGAAGCACTCGCCCGAAGTGCAGCCGTAGAGATCGCACAGGGTCTCGCCGGGCGGGTAGTCGGGCAGCCCCGAGCACACGCCCGTGCCGTCGACGTTCGAGCACTCGCCCCCGGTGTAGTTCTCAAGGGTCGTGCAGGGCACGGGCTCGCAGCGGTCCCAGCAGTAGTTGTCCCCCGCGTTGGGGTAGCCGGTGACGCAGACCAGGGTCACGGTATCGTCGCAGGACGTGCCGCAGCAGGGCTGGGTGGCCGCGCCGCAGGTGGTGTCCGTGTCCTGGTCCGTGTCGCCGTCCGTATCGGAGTCCGCGTCGGCATCGGCGTCGGCGTCGGTATCTCCGTCGGTGTCGCCGTCCGTGGCGCCGTCGTCATTGTCGTCGTCCCCGTCGGAGCGCACCGTGCCGCCCGCGCAGGCCGAGACAGTCAACCCCGCCAGCGCCCAGACCAGCACCCACGCGGGGTCCGTGATCAACCTTCGTTTCCCTGGCTGTTCCATCTGCCCTCCCCAATCGACGATGCTATTCCACGACCGATTGGCATCCGACTCCGGGAATGGACGCGGAATTGTTCCCTTCTATGCACTCGACGTACTGCCCCAGGCCGGAGCCGCCATCGTCGACGACGACGGTGACCACGGCGGGATCCTCCACACCCGGCGGGTCCTCCCACGTGCACGACACGGTCTGGCACGCGCCGGGGAACATGATCCACGGGGTCTGGGTGACGCAGGCCACCACGCCATCCGCGGGATCGCCCACGTAGAACGTCACCGGAACCCCCGCGCCCACCGGGAGCGTGCCCCGGTTGCAGATCTCGGCGGAAAGCAGGGCGCCGCCGTCCACGTCGCACTCGACGAACAGGCCGTGGCCGGCGGTCATGTCCGGCGAGGACGTGGACGGGGCGTCCCCCTGCACGTTCTGGCGGAAGTGGTTCATCTCCGGGACCAGCCAGTTCTGCTCCCAGTCGTCCGTGGGCACCACCGTGCCGTTCTCCTGGATGTGGGTCACCGAGTACGAGAACTGGCTCCAGATCGTGCGCGAGCCGACCCAGCGGTCGAGCACGTCGGTGTAGACGCGCACGCCGTTGTACTGCCCGCGCCACTCGGCGCGGCAGGTGTTGCCGCCCAGGCCCGGGGTGTCGGCGGGCGGCACCGCGCACACGAAGCCCGAGCCCGTGCCGCCGCAGTGATCGTCATGCAGGCAACGGCAGTAGCCGGCGTCGCAGACCCCGCCGCCGCAGTCGGTTCCCGTGTCGCAGGGCAGCCCGCGGAACAGCGGGTCCATTGGGAAGCCGTTCGGGCTCTCGGGGTAGGTGAGGGAGCCCGCCGTGGTGGGGACGATGGTGCAGTTCTCGTTGGACGGGACCACCAGCTCGGAGCGGAAGTCGCCGTCCACGTCGGCGACGATGGGGTACTCGTTCCAGGTGCACGACGAGTGCCACTGGCTGAACACCACGTCGCCGGTGAGCCCGTCATAGACGCGGGTGAAGACCTCGTCGGCGTAGATCACTTCGGTCCGGTCGTCGCCCTCGAAGTCGAACAGCGATGAGCCGGTGCGGTTCGAGGAGTGATCCTGGGACGGCTGCCACCACAGGATGCCGTCCGTGGCCAGCGAGTCGCAGTACGCGGGGTCCGGCGTGCCCGCGCAGTCGGGATCGAAGACCGCGATGGAGTCCGAGCCCGAGCAGGAGACCTCGGCCCGGCCGTCGCCGTCGAAGTCGCCGACGGTAGGCGGGCCGCCGCCCTGGCCCGAGGGCATCGGCACCGGGCCGAAGATCACCCGGCCTCCCATGGTGAGGATCCGGATGTTCGGGGCCACGACAGAGACGACCTCGGCGATGCCGTCCCGGGTCGCGCGGTCGTCGTCCGCCGGATCCTCGGTGTAGGTGCCGAAGTCGGCGATGGCGATGTACCCCTGGAACTCGCCGCCGCTCCAGACCTCGTCCCAGACCTTGGTCGTGCGGTTGAAGCGGTAGAGCTCCGAGCCTGTGGCCAGCTCGACGGAGGGCAGGTCGTCGTCGCCCAGCTCGCCGTCCAGATCGCCCACGACCGGGTAGCCCGCGCCAGAGTACATGTGGCCGGTGAGCCCCAGGGACTGGTCGAGGGCGTTGCAATTCGAGTCGTAGGTGATGCCGCCGGTCAGGATCTCGGGCAGGCCGTCGCCGTCGAGATCGTACACGGACGGCGCGGACCAGCCCGTGGACTGCGCACCGTAGGCCAGCGTACCCTGGCACAGGACGTCGAACTGGTCGGCGCCGCCGTCGTAGCCGTGGATCACGAGCTCTCCGAGCCCGGTGTGGGCCACGATGTCGGGCCGGCCGTCCAGGTCGATATCGGCGATGGCCGGCGTGTTGCATCCGTTCAGCTGGTTCCCGACGTTGTACTGCAGCTCGCAGGTCTTGCCGTCGAGGACGCGGATCACGCCGTAGGCTCCGTTGTAGTACCCGGACGAGCCGTCGTCCCCGTCGTAGGTCATCACGACGATGGAGGGCTCGACCGTGGCGGAGTCGTCGTCGAAGTCGAAATCGACGACCAGCGGCGTGCTGAGGACGCGGACGTGGTTCGGGTAGGGATCGCCGTCCGGCGGCGCCGTCCACTCGCACTGGATCGAGGGCTGGAACAGGCCGGCGACGACCGTCTGGGTGCACTCCGTGTTGAACTCCGGGCAGGGTCCCGTACCCCAGGGGAAACACACCTCTTCGAAACAGCAGCTGTCCTCCTGGCAGTCCTGGTGGTCCTGGCACTCGCCATGGACCGGCAGGCACTCGCCCTCGTAGCAGGCCTCGTCCTCGCCGCAGCAGATGTCGCCGCACCAGCCGTCCGGGCACTCGGTGTCCGTGTCCGTGTCGCCGTCGGCGTCGGAGTCGCCGTCTGAGTCGGTGTCGGAGTCGCCGTCGGAGTCCGCGTCGGAATCGCCGTCGGTGCCGCCGTCGCCCAGGAGGGAAGGCATTCCGTCGCCGCTGCAGGTGCAGCCCGTCCCGGCCGCCGTCAGACAGCAGATGAGAAAACCGGAGAATGCCCTCATCGTCTCTTCCTCCCCACCCCGCATCCCGCCGTGGCGGGTCGGGGCGCCCGCGAACCATCTGGATCGGATGTTAGTGGCTCTTCGGGTAAACCACAACTGTTGCGAGGGGCCGTGTCGCGAGGGGCCGCTGTCGCGAGAGGCGAGCCCCCGACGGCCTGCTACAGGCCCAGGCCGGCCGGATAGGCGTAGGATCCGAACATGCCCGATCCGGTGACGAAAGCGGCGAAGGGCTCGTCGCCCTGGACGAAGTGCATCCCCGGCTCGATATCGACGAAAGTGCAGGAATAGCCGCCTTCGATCTCGTTGGTCGTGCCGTCGATCCCGGCTCCGTCGAGGAGCAGCGACGCGGCCGGGTGGATCAGCGTGAGCCGGGTGTCCGGCCAGCCCGGCGGAGCCCACAGCGCATACTCCTCGAGATAGCGATCCACCGGGGGCACCAGCGCCATCGAGGGGTCGCCGTCTCCGCCCTGGTCCAGGCCGTTGTAGGCGCCGCCCACCGAGAAGCGGAACACCGCGAAGCGATCCGCCGCAAAGGCCCGGAAGCCGGGCAGGCTCTCGAACTCGAGATACTCGCCTTCGTCCAGGATGATCGGGGCGTGCACAGAAGCCGGCTCGAAAGAGATCTCGTTGTCGTCGGCAGCCGAAATCACGCGCCAGAACGCCGGCTCGGCCGGGGTCAGGATCGGGGCGTTGGCGCACAGGTACTCGGTGCCCCAGCGGGAAGTGCCGGGCAGCTGCTGTTCCAGGTGGTCGCAGGCCCACGCGTCGAACGGGACGAACGAGCAGTCCGTTCCGCCGAACACGGCGGGGCTCGGCCCGGACAGGACCCGGATTCTCGTGCCCGTGAGATCGTAGTCGCTCCCCGTGTCGCAGCAGGTGAAGTCGGCGCCGCAGTCGGCCGTTGCCGGGCAGGGGAACTCGACAGCGGAGAGGAACTGCAGCACATCGTGGGGTTGCAGCGTGATCTCGACCGCCTCTCCGGGGGAGAACGCCGGGTAGGTCACAGCCGACAATGCGTCCGAAGCCCTGGTGTGCCCGCTCATGGTGATCTCCACGGTCGCCGCTCCCTCCCCCGTTCCCGCCAGGGCGAACAAGCCCGGAATTGTCTTCAGACTCTGCTCGCTGTCGGCGAGCTGCATTGTGGGCCGAGAGACGACGAGATACTCTTCCCCGGCGGCCGCGGCAGGCAGCAACACCGAAGCGTCGTAGGTATAGGCGAAGGCACTGCCGACCTGGTACTGGAGGGGGTTGAACTGGTACGCCGCCACCGGTCGATCCGAGACGATTCGATAGGCACCGGCGTGGACTTGCCGCGACGCCCAGAGCCCCGTGGCGGAGTTCCCCGGCACGACGATGGCCTCCTTCCAGGGCAGATCATCGATGACGAGCGCCTCCCCGGCGGGGACCCCGTACGATTCGTCGAACGACGCGCCGTCGGTCACGTCCAGGGTCACCGCCTCTTCTCCAGGGTTGATCACGACCACGGCGAAATCGAACGAAGCCAGATCGAGCTGCGAGTTGGACAGGCCTGCGGCCCAGAACTCGGTCCCGAACTGTGACGGCGGGAGGGTCTCGGTGCCGGTGTCGGTGTCCGCGTCGGTGTCGGCATCGGTGTCCGCGTCGGCATCGGCATCGATGCCCGCGTCGTCCACTGCCGTGCCGCCGAGATGGTGGCAGCCCGCGGCCCACGCGGCGAGGGCGGCGAGCGCGAGCCGTGGCATCCCGATCTGCATGTCCTCCTCCCCTGGGCGTGCGGTCTTCTCGGGACAAGCTTCGCACGAACGCTCGGGTGCAACAAGCTGTCGGACCGGAGGCGGACCGGAGTTGCGCCCGGGACGGGGACGGTGCAGGATGGGGCCGTGAGGATGCGCACCGCGAGCCTGGCCATTCTCGTCGCCGCGCTGGCGGCGGCGGCGTGCCAGCGCGCCGGGCAGGCGAACGACGATCTCCCCGCGGACACCGGGACCCAGGACGCGGACACCGACGCGGACACGGACGGCGATTCCGACACCGACACCGACGCCGACACCGACGCCGATACCGACGCCGATACCGACGCGGACGCCGATTCGGACACCGAGACCGTCGACACCGACACGGGCACCCTCCAGCCGTGCATCTACGACTGCATCCCGCCGCTGTACTCGTGCGGCTCCCGGGGCGAGAACTGGCACCTCGACATGCAGTGCCCGCCGGGGGAGTACTGCTGCGAGAAGCCGGCCAAGAACCACCTGACCTGGAAGTGCCTGATCTGCGACGAGGTCCTGCCTTTCGACTAATCGCAGGTGCCCGCGTCCCAGTTGCCCGAGATATCGGCCGTCCCGGTCCACCCCTGATCCACGAGCTGCTGGTGCAGGGCCTCGGCCGCGCAGGCGGGCAGAATCGCATTGTCGTTGATTTTCAGCATCCAGCCCATCGAGACAAGGGCGCCGAGCCCGTCGAGATCGGCGAGCAGCGGGTTATCCTGGATCACCAGCCATTCGTCGATATCCTCCACGCTGGCGAGCCAGTCGAAACCGGTGAGCGCCGTCCCGACGACGTGGACCGAGCCGCCGATATGGGCCAGCTCAGCTAGTCCGGTGATCTCGACGAGGGCCGGGCTGTTCTCCAGTGAGAGGGTGCCGACGAGGGAGAGCGACGGACCGGTCCAGGCCACGGAAGCCAACACGGGATTGTTCGTGACGGAGAATTCTCCGCCGAGGAAGGCGAGGTTCGGCGGGGTCTCCAGGGACAGCAGCGCGTCGTTGGCGTAGATGGTCAGTGAGCCCTGCACTTCGGCCAGGGCGGGGAAACCGTCCAGAACCGTCAGGGCTTCGTTGTTGCTGACGTTCAGATTGCCCTGGACCTGCTCGAGGGCATCGAATCCGGCGAGGGTCGTCAGCGACTGGTGCCCTCCGACCGTGAGCGATGCACCCACCACCTCGAGGTTCGCGAGGCCGCCCAGGTCGGTCAGGGAGGCGTTGGGCCCCAGCTTGACGAAGCCGTTGACGGCGGTGAGTGCGGACAGTGCCGACAGATCGACGAGAGAGTAGTTGTAGTACAGCTGGAGGTCGCCGGGGAGGACCGCGGGA
>CAYZAI010000041.1:14490-18996 GCA_964476305.1 uncultured Myxococcales bacterium | reverse complement strand
CGCGTGGCCGGCCACGACGTGGGGGAGAGCCCGCTGGAGGTGCGGCGCAAGGTCGGCTACCTGCCCGAGAACGCGCCGCTCTACCGCGACATGCGCGTCGCCGAGTACCTCGAGTTCGTCGGGCGCGTCCGCGGCATGGAGCCCGATGCCCGGCGCCGGGGCGCGGCGCGGGTCGTGGAGCGCTGCGGGCTCGGTGACGTCGTCAATCAGGAGATCCGCACGCTGTCCAAGGGCTTCCGCCAGCGGGCGGGACTGGCCCAGGCGATGATCCACGATCCCGAGATCCTGATCCTCGACGAGCCGACCTCGGGCCTCGACCCCAACCAGATCGCCGAGATCCGAGAGCTGGTCCGCGAAGTCGGGAAGGAGCGCACCGTGATCCTCTCGACCCACCACCTCGCCGAGGTCCAGGCCGTCGCCGGCCGCGTGCTGATCATCAACAAGGGGCGGCTGGTGGCCGACGGCAGCCCCGGCGAGCTCTCCGGCGATCGCGGCGGCACCGTCTACCGCGTGGTGCTGCGAAGGCCCGGAGGCGGGGCCCTGGAGGCGGAAACGGCTCTTCGCGCCGTCCCCGGCGTGCGCGGCGTCGAGGAGGATCGCGCGACGGGAGCGGACGAAGTGTGCCTCGTGGTCCGGGGAGACGCCGAGGCGGACCTGCGGGCCGGAATCTTCGCCGCGGCGGTGGGCGGCGGCCTCACGCTGCTCGAGCTGGGGCTCGGCAGGATCGACCTCGAGGCCGTGTTCCGAAAGCTGACCACCGACGGCGACCCCGCCGGCGAGCGGAAGGAGGTGGCGTAGATGCGCACGACGCTGGTGATCTGGCGCCGGGAGTTCACGGCCTACTTCAACTCGCCGGTGGCGTACTTCGTGATCACGATCTTCCTGGCGCTGGTGGGGATCATGTTCTTCGTGCCGTTCTTCGCCCAGGATCGGGTCTCGATGCGCGAGTTCTTCGGCCTCGCGCCGTTCCTGTTCGTGTTCTTCGCGCCGGCGATCACGATGCGGCTGATCGCCGAGGAGAAGCGCACCGGGACCCTCGAGATGCTGATCACGCTGCCGGTCCGGGACGCCGAGGTCGTAGTCGGCAAGTTCCTGGCCGCGCTGACCCTGCTGGCCGTTGCCGTCGCGCTGACGCTGCCCTACGCCTTCACCATCGCCGCCTTCGGCGACCTCGACTGGGGGCCGGTGATCGGCGGCTACGCCGGCCTGCTGCTGATGGGCGCGGCGCTCATCGCGGTCGGCCTCGCCGCCTCGAGCTTCACCGAGAACCAGATCGTGGCCTTCGTGCTGGCGCTGTTCGTCTCGATGATCCTGCTGATGCTCGATCGCTTCGTGATCTTCCTGCCCCAGGTCCTGGGGGACGTCGTCGAGTACCTCTCGTTCACGTCCCACTTCCGCAACGCGGCCCGCGGCGTGATCGACACCCGCGACGTCGTGTTCTTCCTGTCGTTCGCGCTGCTCGGGCTGTTCCTGGCGTTCAGGTCCCTCGAGTCGCGCAGGTGGAGGTAGCAGATGGGCACGCGAAGCAGCTTGAAAGCGCAGTCGACGGTGTTCCTGTTGGTCCTCGCGGGGATACTCGTGCTCGTGAACGTCATCTCGGTGAAGGTCTCCGGCAGGCTCGACCTGACGCGGGACCGGATCTTCTCTCTCTCGGGAGCCTCGGTGGACCTGGTGCGGGCGCTCGACGACAAGCTTGTGGTCAAGGCCTACTTCACCAGGAACCTCCCGGGCCGCTTCGCCTCCCTCGAGCGGCAGGTTCGCGACGTGCTCGAGGAGTACCGCCAGCGTTCCGACGGCAGGATGGAGATCTCGTTCGTGGACCCCGCCGACGATCCCGACGAGGAGGAGGTGGCGAAGAACCTGGGTATCCAGAAGATGCCCAACCCCGACATCGAGAAGGACCAGGCCACGATCAAGGAGGGCTACCGCGGGCTGGCCTTCACCTACGGCCACCGCACCGAGACCATCCCCGCGGTCGAGTCGCCGGTGGGGCTCGAGTACGTCGTCACGACGACGATAAAGAAGCTCGTCGGGATCAAGCCCGAGGTGGGTTTCCTGGTGGGCCACGGCGAGCCCGAGATCGAGCCCCCCGAGAACCCGGAGCGGCCGCTGCTGCCCGAGGAGCGCAAGCGACAGGGCGCGTACAGGAACGTGCGCAACAATCTCGAGATCTACAACTACCGGCAGCTCGACTTGAAAGGCGGGGAGCAGCCGATACCGGCGGAGATCGACACGGTGGTGGTCATCGGGTCGCGCACCCCGGCCTTCACCGACAAGGAGCTCTACCGGCTCGACCAGTTCCTTCTCGGCGGCGGGTCGCTGGCGTTCTTCGTCACCGGCGTCGACGTGGACGTCAAGCCCGCCGACCTGCCGATGCTGCCCCCGATTTACGAAACGGCCGTGAACGAAGTGAACCTGCGGGCCTTCCTCGAGCACCACGGCGTGACCCTCGGGCGCGATCTGGTCTTCGACGCGCAGGCCGCGGACTTCGTCGCCAAGTGCCCCCCGCTGCCGATACCGCTGCCGCGGCCGTACCCCGCGTGGCCCCTGGTCACGGCCTTCGATTCGAAGAGCCCGATCACCTTCCGCCTCGGCTCGCTCACGGTGCCCTACGGCACGCCGGTGCGGGTGACGAGCGCCGCGGCCGGGGCCGCGGACAAGGAGGCGAGGGAGATCGCGTTCAGCTCGGGCACGTCCTGGGTCGTCCCCGGCGCCGACGCCGTGGTCGAGCCCTGCGGCATCGCCCAGGGCACCCAGCTGGACAGCGGGATCCCGCTGGCCGCCACCGTGACGGGGACCTTCGAAAGCTTCTTTGCCGGCAAGGAGAGCCCGGTGGCCGAGGCGCCGCCCAAGGACGGCGAACCCGCCGGAGCCGGGGCGGGGCAGCTCCTCGAGCACAGCGCGAAGCCGGGGCGCCTGCTGGTGGTGGGCACCTCGGGGCTGCCGATGGACGAGTCGCTGATGTACCTGGCGCGCCTCGATCGAAGGCAGGCCGGCAACAACTTCACATTCGTGCAGAACGCCTTCGACTGGTTGACCAACGAGGACGACCTGATCGCCGTGCGGATGAAGAACACCGACGACCCGCCGCTGGCCAGGGGCTCCGAAGGGTCCAAGGCCGTGGCCAAGTGGTCCAACATCATCGGCGTGCCGATAGTGTTCGTGCTGTTCGGCCTGGTGCGCTGGCGTGTCCGCGCGGCGAAGCGGAAGCGCCCCGCCGGCAGGACGCCGGGGCAGAGCGGAGGCGGCCAATGAAGCGCAACATCATCGCGATCGTCGTGCTGGTGGCGCTCGGAGTGGCGACGTTCCTGGTCTTGCGGGAGCCGCCGGATCCGGAGCGGCAGGCGGCCAGGGCAGCGCTCGGGCCGGTGCCTGTCGACCGGCTCGACCGGCTGGAGATCCGGCGGAACGATGGCAGCGGGGCGAGCCTGCACGAGGAGTCCATCGTCCTCGTCCGGAAGGAGGGCGAGTGGAGGATGGCCGAGCCCGTCGACTACGCGCTGAACCCGACCTCGGTCGAGCGGATGACCGAGGCCCTCGCCGGCCTGAGGACCGTGGACATCGTGGCCGAGAACAAGGCCAAGCACCACGTGCTCGAGGTGGACGACGAGCTCGGGGTCGAGGTCAAGGCACTCGGCGGCGGCGACGTGCTGGCCCACTTCATCGTCGGCGTCAGCCGCAACAACATGACCTACGTCCGGCTCCCCGGGAAGAACGAGGTCTATCGCGTGAGCGGCTCCCACCGGGCGACGTTCAACAAGTCCGCCAAGAACCTGCGCGACAAGACCATCCTAAAGCTCGACGACGATTCCGTCTCGCGCATCGCCTTCGCCAACGCCGCAGGCCAGCTCACG
This sequence comes from uncultured Myxococcales bacterium, assembly GCA_964476305.1. Classification (GTDB taxonomy): domain Bacteria; phylum Myxococcota_A; class Polyangia; order JAAYKL01; family JAAYKL01; genus CAYZAI01. Next base: position 15,142 of record CAYZAI010000041.1, on the reverse strand, counting down.
CTGGAGCGGAAGGGCGATGACGCCGCCGCTTTCGCCCCGGTCGGGGTCGAAGTCCCGAACTTCGACGAGCGGAAGGCGGGCAGCATCGCGAAGATGCTGACCTCGCTGTCGACCCGCGATTTCGTCGACGGCCAGCCCACGGCAGAAGAGACCGGGCTCGGGCCCGACGCGGCGAGCGTGGCCTTTGACGCGAAGAGGGACGGCAGCCCGGTCAACGTCACTCTCTGGCTCGGGCGCGAGGTCGAGAAGGACAGGCAGACACACGTGAAGACGTCACTGACGGGGGAGCAGGTGTTCCTGGTATCGTCGCACATGGTGAAGCGGCTGGAGGCCAAGGCCGACGACTTCGCGCGTACGGACGAGGAGATGGCCAAGGAGGAGGAGCGGCGGAAGAAGGCCGAGGAGGCCAGAGCCGCGGGCGGACCCCAGCGGGGCATGCCGGGGATGGGCCCGGGAGGCGGCCCGGGGATGATGCCTCCGGCCATGGGCGGCCAGCCCGGCGGGCAGCAGATCCCGCCCGAGGTCCTCGAGAAGATCCGCAAGCAGATGGCGAAGTCCGGCGTCCAGACCCCGCCCGCTGCCGACTGACCTCCCCGATGCCCCCGACGTGCCGAGGACGGGCGCCGTTCCACTGGAGCGCGGCCTGCTTCCT
>CAYZAI010000041.1:0-14480 GCA_964476305.1 uncultured Myxococcales bacterium | reverse complement strand
CGTCCCGGGAATGGCGTCCGCCGTGGAGGAGGGCGGGGACGCCTTCCCGTACCGGCTGGACGCGGTGTGGGACTCGGTGCTCGGCAGCGCGGCGGTGCTGGCGCTGGCCGGCCAGATCGTGGCGGAGAGCCGCGTGGACGGCCCGGGTGCGGCCGAGATCGGGAAGCTGGATGCCGGGGATGTCAACGCCCTCGATCGCGCCGCGATCGGGAACCGGTCGCCGGGAGCGGAGCGCGCGAGCGACGTGATCCGGGTCGCGGCCGCCGCGCTGCCCGGCGCGGTGATCGTCGAAGGTGCGGCGGCCGGACAGTGGCGTCACGCGGCGATCCTGACCGTGATGGCCACCGAGGCCACCGTGCTCAACCTGGCCCTGACGGGCTTCGTGAAGATCGCGGCGGGACGCCCCCGACCCTACCAGTACGATCCCGACCTGCCGATCGAGACCAGGCTCGAGACGACCCGGGGAGCGACGTTCTCGTTCTATTCCGGCCATACATCGGTCGCGTTCTGCGGCGCGGTGTTCTTCTCCACGGTCTTCGCCGATCTCCACCCGCGCTCGCCCTGGCGTTACGCCATCTGGCCCCTGTCCCTCGGCCTGGCGGTGGCCGTCGGGATCCTGCGCGTCGCGGCGGGCGAGCACTTTCCCACCGACGTCCTCGCCGGCGCCGCGGCCGGCGGCCTTGTCGGCTGGGCCGTGCCGGCGCTCCACCGGCGCCGGGACCCGGGGGCGGCCCGGGTGGCGCTGCTGCCGGTTTCGGCTGGCGGACCGGGGCTGTCGGCGATGATCGCCTTCTAGGCGGGGGGATCTTCTTTTTCCCGTCCGGGCGGTCTATCATCCACTCCCGTGAACGAGGAAACAGCCGCCCGCCGCTCCCGCCCGGCCTTCTGGATCGCCCTGGCGGTCGTGATCGTCGTTCACCTCGCGCTCACGTTCTATTGGGAGCGGCCCGGCCTGATGTTCGTCGACGAGCCCATGGGGTGGCTCGACTTCGACACCCACATCAACCAGGTATGGACCGTGACCGAGGCGCTGGACGGCTGGGGGAAGATCTGGGCCTACGACCCGCAGGTGCTGGCCGGCTACCCCCACGACACGATCTTCAACGCCGACAACAAGGGCTGGGAGCTCTGGACCTTCGCCCTGTGGAAGCTCGGCGTGCCCCGCGGCGTCGCCTTCAACCTGTTCATCGTGCTCAGCCACCTGCTGGTCCCGTGGGTGATGTTCGCGTCGGCGATCCTCTTTCGTCTCGATCGCTGGGCCGCGCTGACGGCCGCGGTCCTCGGCATGCTGCTGTGGAACTTCGACGCCTTCCCCCACTGGCTGTGGTGGATAGGCATGATCGCGTGGGGCATCGCCGGGTACCTCGCGGTGCTGCCAGTGGCGCTGCTCTACCGTTTCCTCGACGACGGCCGGCCCTGGCGCGCCGTGGTCACGGCGCTGGTGATGGGCGCCGGGCACCTGATCCACCCCTACATCTTCCTCGCGGTGCTCGTGCCGATGATCGCGCTCTACCTGCGGGCCTGGCGGCGGATCTCGTGGCGGCGACACGCGGGGGTCTGGGGCATCGCCGCGTTCACCGTGGGCGTCAACGTCTTCTGGGTCGTCGAGGCGCTCGGCCACTGGCATTACATCCTCGACTCCGGCTACTGCTTCCAGGGCAGCCCGTTCTACATCGTCACCGACCTGCTGGGGCTGATCGGCCCGGACCCGCTGGTGAGCGGCGTGCTCAGCAACCGCACGCTCTTCAGGCTGATCTGCCTGGCCGGCGCGGGGCTGGCGCTGTTCCTGTGGCGCCGCGAGCGGGACCCACGGCTGCTGCCCTTTGCCGCGGCCCTGGCCGCGACCTTCGGCATCACCTACCTGGGCAACTTCCTATGGATCACCAAGCAGGTGCAGCCCTACCGCTTCGTGATGCCCGCGATCTTCTTCCTGGTGGTACCCGCGGCCTGGTTCCTGGCGCGGGCCGTGCGGGCCGTGCGCTGGCGCGAGCTGCCGCGGCTGGTGGTGGCGCTGCTGGTGGTGGCGCTGCTGGTGCTGGTCCCGGCCCTGGCCCGGGACGTGCTCTACTACTTCCCGCGGGCCCTGCCGAGCCTGCTGCCGCTGCACGAGATCATGCCCGCCGCCACCGAGCGGATGGGTGGCGTGGTGCCGGGCCGCGGCTTCAACAAGCAGATGGAGCTGCGCCACGAGGCCCACTACCAGGACTTCAACGACGTGGCGAACTGGCTCGCCACGCACGACGACGGCCAGGGCCGCGTCCTGGTGGAGTGGTACGTGCTCGGCGAGCACCTCGCCTGGCGGACGAAGACCCAGATCCTCGGGGGCTTCCACGAGCGGAACCTGATGCACACCGCCGCCGACCTGTTCCGGCGGGAGCGCTGGGGCGACCTGCCGCGCGAGGAACTGGAGCGGTACTTCATCGACTACGCCGTGAAGTGGGTGATCCTGACGTGGCCCCGGCCCAAGCTCGAGGAGCACGAGGACCTGCTCGAGCCCCTCGGCGGCTTCCCGCCCTACGACGAGGACGGGCTGCCGTTCCACCGCATCTACCGCACGAAGGTGCCCGTGAGCTTCTTCGCCGAGAACGACGGCAGGGTGAACGCCTCGCTCAACCGCATCGAGGTCACCGGCACCGATCCGGCGAGGGACGTCGTGCTGCGGTTCCACTGGCTCGAGACCCTGGTCTGCGAGCCGGGCTGCCGCCTAGGGCGCGAGCCCCTGGCCGGGGATCCGGTGGGCTTCATCCGCGTGCCGACGCCCCACCCGGCGGACTTCGCCGTCGTCAACGCCTACTGACGCAACGGCATCGACGAATTGCCGATCCGGACCGGCTCGCCCGCGCGGCCCGCGAATCGGGGCTCATGGTCACCGGGAGGGTCGGGGGTGGGGTCGGGGGTGGGGGCGGGCGCGGCCGGGGAACGATCCGTCGCTCAGGGTCAACAACTACGGGCCGCGAGCCTTTTCCGGCCTCGACGCGGCCTGATCCCTCGTCAGGCGAACAGGGTCGAATGGCAAATTGGCAAAGATGGAACGCCCGACCGGCCCACGGCGACACCCGGCGCCCATGGCGCGACGTCCTCGGCAGGGCCCGGTTCGCCGTCGAAAGAGGGGGACATCGCCAACCGTGCGGAGCCGAGGGATGCTCGGCTTCTACCCGGCTCCGTTGACGTCGAGATCGTCCGGCAGGCGGAAACCGATGGCTCGCAGTCCACGCAGGACGCGGTCCAGGTCGAAGGACGCCTTTCCAGCGTGCGCCTTGAGCAGCATTCCGAGAGTGCCTGTATGGCGGACTCCCAGTTTCCCGGCGACCGAGCGCGCCTTCCTGTCGTCCAGGATCGCAATCCGTTCCGGGCTCGCGGCAGCCAGGGCGATCACCTCGGACTCGCCGGCGCCGAGCCGCTGCCGAAGGGAGAGCACGAGCAGCTCGTTGTCCGGGGCGACGACGGCAGCGCCCATGGGAAGCCCATCGCCGAATTCCATCGCCACCGCCGCGGGAACGTCGATCCGGTCGTAGAATCGGGTAAGCAGATCGAGCAGATCGACCGATTGAAGGGCTATGAGGCAACTCGTGTCCGGGACCGCTACCCTAGGCATTCGCGATGTCTTCTTCCAGTTCCACCGAAGAGGGCGCGGTGAAGGCTATCCCGCGATGGGCCAGGATCTCCATGAAGGCGCGCCGGCCGTATCCCGCGATCTCGGAAGCCTTGCCGGCAGAGATCCTGCCATCGCGAAACAGCCCGATGGCCAGGAGTACCCGGGCGTCCTCCTCGGTGATCTCGTATGGGATGTCCAAGTGAAGAGAACACATGCAAACACCTCCGCGTCTCATTTTGCGGACGACCCGCCCGCCTGTCAACGAACGTTTCCCCTCCCGTGAACGATTCCACCCCGTCTGCTCTCGTCGTTGACAAGCGATGCCCGTTCGCGAGACAGTGGCGAAGGACGCCGGAGGGACCATGGCAAGCGACTTCGAAAAGGATTTCGGCAAGGCCAGGAAGATCGTGGAGAAGGCGATCGCGAAGCTGGGGCTCGACCCCGCCGAGTGCGCCATCGACGCCGCGGCGGGTGGGGCCGCCTGGCACCTGACCCGCGGATCGGCGGACGTGATGGTGGCGCTGAACCCCGGCACCGAGGGCATTCCCGGGCGCCTGCGGCTGGTGGCCCCCATCGTGCGCGTCGATTTCGACGCCCGACCCGCGCTGCTGATGCGGCTGCTCGAGCTCAACGCCACCGAGCTGCCGGGCATCGCCTTCGGCGTGCTCGGCAACAAGGTCGTGCTGGTGACCGAGCGCTCGGTCATCGATCTCGATCTCCCCGAGATCGACGAGCTCCTGCGGGTCATCGGTCATTTCGCAGACAAGTACGACGACGAGCTGGTCCGGCTCTTCGGGGGCGCGCGGGTTTGCGACACCGACTGATCCTGCTCGCGGCGGCGCTGGCGCTGTCGCCCGCCGCGGCCCGAGGGTTCGATCAACAGATCACCTCCACGCTCTGGGCGCGGGGCTACGCCGTGCCCGCCGCGGACGGCTCGCTGATCAGCCGCCGCCGCATCGTCGAGGATCTCCATCTTGCGGCCTGGAACATCATCGAGGGTTCCGACGATCCCTACTACGAGGGGCCGCGGCTCGCGGTGGAGCTGTCCCTGACCATCGACACCGATTTCGCCGTCGGGGGCTCCGAGAGCGATCCCGGCAACTCCTCGTCCTACGTCCCCGGCCTCACGCCGCTCTCGATGGACCTGATGTTCTTCCACCTGGACGCCACCGGGCTTCTGGGCGGCGCCCTCGACCTGCGGGTCGGGCGGCAGGTGCGCCTCGGGACCCTGGGCTTCTTCGCCTTCGACGGCGTGGAGACCGCGCTGCACCTGCCCGTGGCCGCGCGCTTCTCCTCGTGGCTCGGCTACGAGGTTCGAGGTGGCCACGCCCTGGGATGGGACGCCCTCGAGCTGGACGGGACGGACAGCGGCGGTCGCCAGGGAATGGAGGCGGATCTCTACCCGGACCGCACCGAGCCGGAGTCCCGGCTCGCGGTGGGCACGGAGATCGACTGGTCCCCGCGGCGCTGGCTCGACGCGGGGGTCGCCCTGCGCGTCGTCGGGCTCACCGGGCCGCTGGCCGAGCAGCGCTACGGCGCGCGGCTGGCCCTGGGCCAGGCGCCGCTGCTCGCTCGCGGGCGCGTGGCGGTCGATCCGATGTTCGTCCGGTCCGACGACACGAACGCCGCCGCTCGGGAGGGTACGCTGGTCTCCGAGGTCGACGCCTCGCTCGAGGTCATCCCGTCCGAGCGGATCACCATGGCGGCGGAGTATCACCTGTACCGGCCGATATTCGAGGCCGATTCGATCTTCAACGTCTTCGATCTCGCCGCGCAGAACGACGCCGGCGCGAGGATCGATCTGGTCGTCGTGCCTGGCCTGCGCCTGGCCGGATGGGGCTTCGCCCGCCTGGCGGACGGCAGCGCCGGCCTGTCCGGCCGCGGGGAGGACGCGACCCTCGCGGGCCTCGGTGGCGGCCTCGGGGGCGGCTTCCGCGGCGGCGTCGGCGACGTGTCCGCGCGGCTGAGCGGGGTGCGGGAGTGGGGCGAGACCCGCGTGGGGGCCGAGCTGGGGGGCAGTCGGGGCCTCATCCACGACCGGCTGCGGCTGGCCCTGCGGATCTCGGCCTGGCACCTGGGTGACGACTACTCCGAGCGGCTGGCGGGCGACGTGGTCGGCTACGCGGCCTCGGCCCGGGTGCGGGTCGGCGACGGCGCCGAGGTGCTCGGGGAGTTCGAGAACTACTATGGGGGCGGGCAGGCGCCGCGGTTCGCGGCCCTCGGCCTGCTCAGACTGGATCTGTGGCGATGACGGGACGGACCTGGATTTTCGTCGTGGCCGGGCTGTTGCTGCTGGCCGGACCGGACGCGGCCGCCGACGGCGAGCGACCGCTCTCCCGGGCGCTGTTGCCCGCGGCCTCCTTCCCGATCGCCGAAGCGCACCCGCGGCATCCGGCGGGAAAGCCCGATTGCGCGGCGTGCCACCAGGCGGCGGCGACGTCACGCTGGGCCTCGGATCGGCTGGCGCCGCGGATGGAGCAGTGCGCCCCGTGTCACTCCGCGGCAGCGGATGTGGGGCCCGCGACCCCGGTGACGTCCGGGTGCCGGAAGTGTCATCAGCGGCTCGGCCCAGGGGAGCGGCCCGCGCCCGCCCTGGTCCCGCGGCCCAATGTTCGCTTCTCCCACGCCGCCCACCGCGCCGAGGGCTGCGCGACCTGTCACCCGGGGGCCGGGGCAGGGGCGAAGCGGGGCGGTGAGCGCGACGTGATGGGCATGCCCGGGTGCATCGATTGCCACCGCGGGCTTCCGCGGGACCGGGCGGCCTGTCGCACCTGTCACCTGGTGCACGCGGACGGTCGGATGGTCACTCGCGTCGGCGACGCGGTGCTGACGCCTCCGGCCTGGCTCGTGGGCCCGAGCCACGGGCCCGAGTGGACCGGCACCCATGCCTCTCTGGCCGGGGCGGATTCCACCCTGTGCGCCTCCTGCCACCGCGAGAAGGAGTGCCAGGACTGCCATACGGGCCGGCTGCGACCGCGCCAGGTGCACCCCGGGGACTGGATCTCGGCCCACGGGCTTTCGACGCGTGTCGACAACCCGAGCTGCCGGACCTGCCACCGGACCCAGTCCTTCTGTCTCGGATGCCACCGTCGCTCGGGAGTGGCCCCGGACTCGCCCGTGGCGGCGCGGCCGCCGGGCTCGGGCCGCTACCACGGCGGCATGGCGGTCGAGAACATCTGCCGCCGCGCGCGGTACGACATCGCGGCTTGTGCCTCCTGCCATTCCGAGGGGTCCTGCGTCCGCTGTCACGCGCGGATCAACCCCCACCCGGCCGGGTGGGTCCGGCGCTGCGGCCCCTTGGCCCGGCGCAACCAGGGGGCGTGCATCAAGTGCCACGGGAACGAGATCTGGCGCCGCTGCCGGTAGGCGCGGCCCGACGAGGAGATCGCCATGAAGAAGATCGGCATCATCATCTGCAATCGCTACGGCAACTGCGGCGGGGGCAAGTGCCTGCGCTCCCTGCGCGAGCGGCGGGGTGCGTTCTCGCGGTACGCGGCGGACGAGCCGGTGGAGGTCGTGGGCTACGCCAACTGCGGCGGGTGCCCGGGGGGCAACATCGAGTACGTCCCGGGCGAGATGAAGAAAAACGGCGCCGAGGTCATCCACCTGGCCACCGGCCTCGTGGTCGGCTACCCGCCGTGCCCCAACATCCGGCGGTTCCGGGAGTTCATCGAGGCGGCCTACGGCATCCCGGTGGTCATCGGCACGCACCCGATCCCGCGGAAGTACATGGTCGTCCACGAGAAGCTGTCCTTCTGGGCCGACTGGCGGATGAGGGAGCTGGTGCCCGAGCTCTTCGCGGAAACCGACGAAGTCAACGCCGCCTACGACTGAGGGGCGATGATCGAGGGAACACGGGGCCCCCGCGCCCATCCCTCATTTCGGCGGACCGATCCACCGCGGCGTCTTTTCCAGGTACTCGCGGTAGGCGTCGCCGAACTTCGCAACGCAGAACCTCTCCTCCATCAACATCTGGTACCGCTGAAGGAAGACGGTAACGACGGTGACCAGCAGGAACAGCCACGAGGCGGCGGCGATGCTCGCCCCGAGGTAGACGAGGATCATGGAGAGGTACATCGGGTGTCGGGAGTAGCGGTAGATGCCCGAGGTGAAAGGCCTGTCCGTGAGCGTGCCGCCGACGGTCAGGGTCGCGGAAACGAGGGTCGCCAGGCCCGCGACGAAAGAGGCGAGGCCGATCCAGAGCCAGAGGGTCCCCGTCCGGAAGGGCACGAAGACGGAGTAGAGCGTCGCTCCGATCCAGAACCCCTGGGTGAGGTGCGCCATGATCCTGTCCTGCCGGTCCCGAAGAATCCCCGGGTCATGGCCGGCCCTTTCGGCGATGTGTCTCGGTACGACGACCACCAGCAACCATTGCAGGGGAAAGACGATCATGAAGAGCCAGGCGTTCCAGAGGCCGATCTCGAATGTGGGTATCCACGTCACTTCTTGCTCCCGAGACGGATCTCGTATCACCGTATGGCCTCGTCCGGGAAGGGCCGGCGGGCAGAAACCCACTTGGTTCATCCCCGCCCGTGTCATTCTGCGCGCTCCGCCCTTCCGGCCGCGCTCCTTGACCCTCGGGGGCTCGCGGGGGTAGAAAGTGTGCGCTCGACGGGCGCCGGTCGGAACCACGCGGCGGCGCGGTTGTCACAACATCGGAAGGAACGAGAGGTTCGATGGAGAACTCACCGACACGGGAAGCGGCGATGGACACGGCGGCGGCGGAGCCCGCCTCGTTCGCTGACTTCGATCTGGATCCCGGCATCGCCGAAGCCATCGCGAAGATGGGTTTCGAGACCCCCACCCCGGTCCAGGTCCGCATCCACCGCGACGCCATGGCCGGCAACAACCTGATCGTGATGGCCCAGACCGGGACCGGCAAGACCGCGGCCTTCGGCATCCCGCTGGCCCAGAAGCTGGATCCGGGGGGGGGTGTCCAGGCGCTGGTCCTCACGCCGACCCGCGAGCTGGCCCTGCAGGTGTCCAGGGAGGTGGGGCGCATCGGCGCGGGTCGCGGGCTCGGCTGCGCAGCGGTCTACGGCGGCGCGTCCTTCTCGGTCCAGGTCGACGAGGTCGGCGCCGGCGCCCAGATCGTCGTCGGCACGCCCGGGCGGGTGCTCGACCACCTTCGGCGCGGGACCATCGACTTCTCGAAGGTCCGCCACCTGGTCCTGGACGAGGCGGACGAGATGCTCTCGATGGGCTTCGAGAAGGAGCTGTCCGCGATCATCGAGGGGCTCCCGCCCCGGCGCCAGAACCTGCTCTTCTCGGCCACGATCCCGGACGACATCCGGCGCCTGGCCGGTCGCTACATGAGTGACGCGGCCATCATCTCGGTCTCGGGGGACGCGGTGGCCGCGGCCGAGATCAGCCACTACGTCTACCTCGTCAGCGGCAGCGGGCGGATGCAGGATCTCGTGCGCGTCTTCGAGGTGGAGCGGCCCCGAACGGCCATCGTCTTCTGCAACACCAAGGACGAGACCCAGGCCGTGGCCCGCACCCTGCGCGACGCCGGGTACGATGCCGACTGGATCAACTCGGATCTCTCCCAGGCCGAGCGGGAGCGGGTGATGGCCGCGACGCGCCGGGGCGACCTGAAGTTCCTGGTGGCCACGGACGTGGCCGCCCGGGGCATCGACATCTCGCATTTGAGCCACGTCATCAATTTCTCGTTCCCCGAATCGATCGAGATCTACGTGCACCGAACCGGGCGCACGGGGCGACAGGGCCGGCCCGGCGCGGCGGTCTCGCTGATCACGCCGCACGACATCGGCAACCTCTACTTCCTGAGGTTGACGTACCGGATCTTCCCGGTGGAACGGCAACTGCCCTCGAGGACCAGCGAGGCCCGGGACCGGGAGCTCACGGCGCTCGAGGATCTGCGCCGGGCGACCGCCGGCACGGGCGGCGAGGGTCACCGCGGGCTGGCGCGGCGGCTTTTGCAGAGCGTCGATGCGGAGCAGATCCTCGTCGGCCTGCTCGCCCGCTGGTTCGGGACCGGAGAGGAAGAGGCGGGTCAGGGAGAGGCGCCCGGGGACGGATCCCCCCGCCGCCCCCGCCGACGCCGGGGATGGGGCCGCCCTGAAGGGGTCGAGCCCGAGCCCGGACCGGAACCCGAAGCGAGGCCGGAGCCGGAAGCGGCGGAGGCCCGCGAACCCGAGCCCGAGCCGGAACCCGAGCCGGAACCGATACCGGAACCCGAAGCGAGGCCGGAGCCGGAAGCGGCGGAGGCCCGCGAGCCCGAGCCCGAGCCTGCGCCGGAGCCGATTGCCGAGGAGGTCCCGCTGTCGTCCGCTTCACGGGTGCCGCCGGCGGGGGAGGACGACGGCCGGCTCCGCGAGATCTATCTCGATGCCGGACGCAAGGACGGGCTGCGCATCTCGACCCTGATGAAGGAGATCGTCGAGCGCAGCGGCCTGTCCCGCTCGGCCATCGGCCGGGTCCGCATGCTGACCCGCGCCACGTTCGTGGCTGTGCCCGAGGAGTCCTTCGCCGCGGTGCTGCGGGTCCTCGGCGAGCTGCAGGTCGATGGCCGGCGCCTTGCCGCCGAGCCCGCGGAAGATCGATGAAGCGCCTCAGGGCCGCCGTCGCGTCTGTGCCGTTGCTTGCCGGCGTCAGCGCCGTGCTGACCGGCGGCGCGATCGCGGCGGTCCTGCCAGCTTCCGACTTCATCGCCGAGCGCTCTGTGGACACGATCACGAACCTCGCCCTGATCGGCGTGCTGACCCTGCTCGCGACCCTCGCCGCCGGCGCCCAGACCCTGCTCGTGATCCGGCTGGTGTGGGGCGCCGAGGCCGTCGCCGGCGGGACGGGCCGCCGCCGCATGGTGAAGGTCGCGGATCGCTGGGAGGAGGACCCGGGCGAGGACGAGCCGGCCGTGGGCGCGCTCAAGGTCACGGGCACGAAGAAGGCGCTGGTCGTGATGCTGGCCCTGGCGGTCAACATCCTCCTGCTCGACCAGATCGGCGGGGGCGTCCTGGTCACCCGCACCCGGAGCAACCACGTGCTCACGCTGCTGCGCTCGGAGTCCGTGGCGGACCAGCGGGCGGCGGTGCAGGGGGCGGTCCTGCTCGGGGGCGACGCGAGGGTGGCCAGGGCCCTGGGAACCGTCCTCGAGCGGCCCGGTGGCGGGCGGGAGTGGGCGGCCTGGGCCGCGGGCGTGCGCCAGGACGGCACGCTGAAGGACCCGCTGGCGGACCTGCTGAGGACCGGGAGCCCGCTGGAGCGCGGTGCCGCTGCCGTGGCCCTGGCCCGGCTCGAGGATCCGCGTCTCGTGCGGCTGGCCCTGGACGCCCTGCCCGGGGCGGGCGAGCACCGCAGAGAGCTCGTGATGGCCATCGGCATGCTCGGCAAGCGCCGCGACGTGACCGTGGACCGGGAGCTCGGCGAGGCCGCGACCGCGATCGTCGGCCTTCTCCAGGGCGGCGATCTCGGCAACGAGGACTCGCTGCTGGCGATCTGGGCGCTGGGGAAGGTCGAGGCCGCGGAGGGACTGCCCTACCTCGAGGGCCTGCTGGAGCCGGACGCGGACGTGCGGGTGCTCTGCCCGACCCTCGAAGCTCTGGGCAGGATCGGCGCGGCGGACACCTCGCCCAAGCTCGTGGAGCTGGCCGGCCGGGTCGATCGCGGGGCGCGCTGCCCCGAGATCGTGGTGGCGGACTTCACCGGCCACGAGGAGCTTTTGTGCGGCGGGCTGAACCTGGTGGAGCGCGTGCTGCGCGAGATCGCGAACATCGGCGACCGCCGGGCCCGCGACGCCATGGACGCGATATCGAAGGACGAGACCCACTCCGACAGCGTGCGCAAGATGGCCGCCGAGATCGCCTACCAGATGCGCTTCGTCCCCGTCACCCAGGAGTGACCTCTTCTAGCGACGCGTGCGCGGGATGAAGTTTCCTAGTACACTTGTTGTCGAAGAGTGTAGGAGGTGCGCCATGAGAGTGTTGCCGAGGACCTGTGCGCTGGTGTTGGGGGCGGTCCTGGCCCTGGCGTGGTCGTACCCCGCGGAGGCGCAGAGGGGCAGGGGAAAGCGGGGGCATTCCGGATCGGTCTCCAAGAAGTCGGATTCCAAGAAAAAGGACGACTCGTCGCGCAAGAAGACGCGCTCGCAGCCACAGACCGCGCCGGCTCCGACCCACCAGCCGCAGCGGGCCCCGGCGGCCCGGCCGCCCCGGGCTCCCGCGTACCAGCCGCCCCGGGCTCCCGCGTACCAGCCGCAGCGGGCCCCGGCGGCCCGGCCGCAGCGGGCTCCGGCGGCCCGGCCCACCGGACAGCAGCCCCGGACCACGGCCCCGGTCAGGCAGCCGGCCCGGGCTCCGGCATACCGGCCCACGACGGAACCCGTGCAGCCCCTCCCGGCGACCTTGGCCGACAGGGCGCGGCGATCCGACAATCGCCTCGCGGTCCATCGCGTCCCGGCGCGCGTGTCCCGGATTCCGACGGTGCCGCCGGTCGTGAAACGCGGCGGGCTGACGTACACCCAGTTCGCGGCCAAGAGCGGGGGTCACATCGTCGTGACCCGCAAGAGCACTCCCTCGGCTTCGACCAACAGTCCCTACCCGGGCGACGGCCACGTCGGCGGCGCCCACGACGGGCACCACGGCGGGCACCACTCGACGACCTCGGTGCGCCACTACCACTACCACTACTGGGGCTACGGCTACTATTACTGCTACATCCACGCCTGGCCGTACTATCCCTGGTTCTGGGGCTTCTACTTCGCCCCGCTCCATTCCCCCTGGTACGGCTACCCCTGGTGGTGGGCGGATTCGCCCTGGTACGGCTATTGGGGCTGGTACTACACGCCCTACGTCACCTACGTCGGGCCGTCCTACTGGGTCACGGACTACACCATCGCCCGGATGCTCGAGGCCGAGTACGAGCGGGGTTGGGCCGACGGGCAGGCCGCGGCGGCCGGCACGCCCATCAGCGAGCCCGTGAAGGAGCAGATCCGGGTCCAGGTCGACGACGTGGCCCGGGCGTTCCAGGCCTCCGAGGCGCTGCTGCTCGAGAAGGCCCTGGCCGATCCGGAGTACCTGTTCATCGTGGACACGCCCCTCTCGGTGGCGACCGACACCGGCGGGACCTGTGCGCTCACGGGCGGAGACATCATCCGGCGGGCGCCCGGCCCGGAGCCGACCCTCCCGGTCGCGTCCATGACGGTCGTGACCTCCAAGAGCGAAGGCTGCGCGGCAGGGTCGGCGGTCAGCGTGTCGTACTCCGACCTCCAGGAGATGCTGAACACCTTCGGTCAGACGGTCGACGACGGCCTGAACGAGCTCCAGCAACAGCAGCAGGAGAAAGCAACCGAGGAACCGTGATCTTTTCCCGATCTTTCCCGAAAAAGTGACCCCGAGCACCCTTGCGGCTCGGTGCTCGCGGGTTTAGGTTTGAAATAGAAGACGACCTTGAAGTGTTGCTTGCTTCGTCGATAGTCCGTGCCTTGGAAATTTCGAGCCAGGGGAGTTGGTACGTGAGCGAACCACGTCGACCACCGGTGTTCTGTGACCTCTGCGCCAACCTGGCCGTGGCCGAGTTCGATGGCGCGCCCCTGTGCATGACCTGCCTGCTGCGGGAAATCGGATCCCACCAGGACGCCTGTGACGCGAGGCGGCTGGTGGCGCCGCTGAACATCGTGGCGCCGCGCGATTCCACGCCGATCCCGGCGCCGCCCCGACTGGCGCCGCCGGTCGAAGCCGATCCCCCCGCCGATCAGGCCGTCTGCTGCTGAGCGGGATCAGTCCGCGAGGGCCACGGCCTCCAGACAGGCGCGGGCGACCTTCCGTCCGCCGTTTCGGAACGTGAACACCGAGAGCGTCTCGCCCATCGGGATCCGGGACTCGAAGCGGTCACCCGTGTGGATATCCGTGACCTGTTCGTTCCCGCCGAAGCCGAGCCTCCCGCCGGCCGCGGGCTCCTTTTCGACCGCGTGCAGCCTGCCGACGACGCGGGTCGCGCTGGCGGGAAGCCGGAACGCGAGGCGGGTGGTGCCACCGGGTGGCACTCCCACCGACAGGCAGGACGGGAACTTCCCGTCGCGCGGCGGGGCGGGCGCCAGGCGCGGCTCGAGCCTGGCCTCGGAACAGCCCCAGGCGGGATCCCGCGACAGGGGCCGCACGCAGAACGCCTCGGGCTCGAACTCCACATCGGTCGGCGCGTCCCGGTGGAGCACCGCGGCCACGGAGGTGCCGTCGGGCTGGCCGGCCAGCCACTCGGCGTCCACGGCCGCCCGGCCCGCGAACGGCAGGGCAGCGGCACCGAGCGCGCCGGCCGCTGCGAGCCCCCACGACAGGGCGCGATAGGACACCCGGCGTCGGTCCGGGGAGAGGGTCGGCAGCGGCCTCGGACGCACGACCAGCCCCGCGAGGCAGGCGGCGAGGACCAGCGCGCCCAGGCCGAAGGCGAGCTGCTCGAGGACGTCATCGCGGTAGGCGAGCTCGATCTCGCCGTCGGTGGCGCCGCGGATCTCCATCGCGGGCACCCCGCCGACGCGCACCGTGGCGATGGGGAGATCCCGTCCTCCCTCGGTCGCGCGCCACTTGCGGTAGGGGGCCGTGGCCACGCGCACGTCCGTCGCGCCCCGGCTCCCGGAAAGCTCCAGGATCCTCCGTTCGTCGGTCCAGGACGTCACGCGGACCGCTCCGCCGCCCGGGGCCTCGGCGATGGCGAAGGCGGGATCCCGGAAGCGGAAGGCCCGATGGGGACCGAACGCGGCGATCTCCCGGACGAGCTCGGAGTCCTGCGGGAAGCGGCTGACGATCAGCGTGACACCCAGGGCGCGCATCGCGGCCGGATCCGTGGTGAAGGCGATGTCGTCGAAGTTCTGGGCCGGCGAGAACTTGGTGGAGACGATGCCGAACCCCGCGTCGGCCAGGGCGAAGATCGG
>CAYZAI010000040.1:0-19170 GCA_964476305.1 uncultured Myxococcales bacterium | reverse complement strand
ACTTGAACAGGTACCGGGCCTCCTGGAGGTAGGTGTCCATGGGCATGGCCGGGTACTGGAGACCCTTCTTTTCGATGGCGTTCAGGATCCCGAGCTTGGCGGCCAGGGCTTCGGACTGTGCGGTCATCTCTCCTCGCTTTCCGTTCCGTTGTGGTTGGAACGGTCGTGCATAGCCGGGCCGCTTCCGGGGCGTCAAGAAAAAAGCCGGCCGTTCCGGATGATCGGCCGGCCGCGTCCGGGGTTGACCGGCGGGCGCGGGCTGGCGCAGACTCGCGTTGAAGGAGGAAAGCCATGCGACAGGCCCTGGCGACGATGACGGCGCTCGCGGCCGCGGTACTGCTCGCGGCGTGCGGGAGCGCGGCGACGAACGGCCAGGCCGGCGACGAGGCAGCGCCGAAGTACCCGCCGTACCCAGCTCCGACAGCGGGGGACGAGCCCGCGGAGACGGTCGCCGAGGGGAGCGACGCGACAGCGGACGGGATCGTCGGCGCGTGGGAGAACGGCTCCTGCGGCGAGCGAAAGTACCGGCGCCGGATCGAGCTGTTCGCGGGCGGCCGGTTCACCGCGGTCGACGAGGTGGCCCCCTGCCCGCCGGGAGCGCGTTGCGTGTGGTCCGGGATCATCCGCTGGCAGGGCACCTGGGTCCTCGAGGATCGGGTCATCGCCATCACCGTCGAGCCCGCGAAGGGCGATCGGCTCCCGGACGTCGTGCCCGGCTCGTTCGAGATCGTCTCCGACGACCCGCCCGTCCTCGGCGAGCGCACCGGCGACCTCGTATGCCCCTACCGGAGGATCGATTGATCCGAGCGCGGGTTCCCGTTCTCCCCTCTCTCGCACGCGGGAGAGGGGCAGGGGTGAGGGTTTCCTCGATCGTCGCCCTGGCTTGGCTCGCCGCCGGTTGCACTCCGCTCGAGCCTCCGGCCCAGCCGGAGCACCGCTCCGACGCGCTGACCGCCAGCGGGGTCACGGTACGGCTGCCGACCGCCGGCGGTGGGCTGGTGGCCCGGGCGCGGTCGCTCGAGCTGGATCCCGGCGGGCTGATCCGCCTGTCCGGCGACGCCTCGGTGACCCTCGACGCGGGGATCGCCCTCGACGCGCGAGCCGAGCGCATCGCCATCGACGGGAGCGCGGGTCGGGCGGTGCTCGAGGGCCACGTGAGGGCCAGGCTCGAGGCGACCCCCGCCACCGGCGCATCGGAAGGAGACCCGGGTGCGGACCGCTAGCGCGCTGACGACGGCCCTGCTGGCGGTCGTCCTCGTCGCCCTGCCGGACGCCGCGCCCGGCGCCGGGAAGACGGGCGCCATCGAGGTGGAGTCCGACTCGCTGCACATCGACCACACCGCCGGAAGGGCCCTGTTCGAGGGCAACGTCCGCGCCGTGCACGGCGATCTCTCGCTCACCTGTGACCGCCTCGAGGTGACCTACGACCGCGAGGGCGGCGTGAGTTCGCTGATGGCCACCGGTGGCGTGCAGGTGCAGCGGGGTCAGGCCCGCGCCACCGCGGCCACGGCCCGGCTCGATGCCCGGGCCGGTCTGCTCGTGCTCGAGGGGCGGCCGGTCCTGACCCAGGGGCGCAGCCGGCTCGAGGGCCGCCGGATCACCGTGGGACTGAGTTCGGGGAGGATCGAGGTCACCGGGGCCCGAGGCCGGTTCGAGGTCGACCTCGGGGGATCCCCTTGAGCGGTGCGCTGGTGGCCCGTGGCCTGACCAAGGCCTTCAGCGGCCGCACCGTGGTGGACGGCGTGGACCTGCGGGTCGATCCCGGCGAGATCGTGGGCCTGCTGGGACCCAACGGCGCCGGCAAGACCACCACCTTCCGCCTGCTGCTCGGCCTGACGCCGCCGGATCGGGGAGCCGTGTCCCTGGGCGACCGCGCCCTGGACGGGATGCCGCTCCACCGGCGGGCCGGCCTGGGCCTGGGATACCTGCCGCAAGGCGCCTCGGTCTTCCGCGGTCTCACCGTGCTGGGCAACCTGCTCGTGATCCTCGAGGCCCTGGGCCGCCCCCGATCCCGGGAACGGGCCGCGGACCTGCTCGAGCGCTACGGGCTGTCCCACCTCGGGGATCGGCGGGCCAGGACCCTGTCCGGCGGGGAGCGCCGCCGCCTGGAATTCGCCCGGTGCCTGTGCTCGGACCCCGGGATCCTGCTGGCCGATGAGCCCTTCGCCGGCGTGGATCCCATCGCGGTGAACGCCATCGCCGGCGCCATCACCGACCTGAAGCTGGGCGGCGTCGGCGTTCTGCTCACGGACCACGCCGTGCGCGAGGCACTGGGAACCTGTGATCGGGTCTACCTCATCGTCGAGGGTCGAATCGTCGCCTCGGGCACGCCGGAGGAAATCCGCGCAAGCGAGATCGCCCGCCGCCTCTACCTCGGTGCGGGCTTCGACTGAGTTTCCTACCCGCCCTTCGCCCAAACCCCGAAGAACGAAACCCACCCGTCCGCATCACCCTACCCCCGCACCCCCCTTCCTGCGAGGAAGGGGGGGCTCAGAGAAAAGCGGATCTCCCCCTTCCCTCGCAGGGAAGGGGGTTGGGGGGATGGGGGAGCCGCGTGCCGGAGGCTACGGTTTCTTGGCAGCCGCCGGCACGGCCCCGCCCTCGGCAGCGGCCAGCACGCGGCAGTGCTCGCGCTCGAGCCGGTCCTCGCCCGTGCGGCCGAGATCCTCGTACAGCCGGGCGAGCAGGCAGTGCACCGCGGGATCGAAGGGGTTCAGCCCGTTGGCCTGCTCGAGGGCGGCCGCCGCGGCTTCGCTCCGCCCCTGGGCGGCCAGCGACTGGCCGAGCTGCACCTGGGCCAGCGCCAGGAAGGGGTAGAAGCGCGCGGTCTCGGTGGCGACCTCGGCTGCGGCCTCGTGCTCGCCGATCTCGAGCAGCGCGCCGGCGAGCCGGCCGCCGATGTCCGGTGACGGAGATCCCGCGGCCTTGCGGGCCTCCTGGTACTCGGCGATCGCGGCCCGTGGATGTCCCCGCAGCCGCAGCAGATCGCCGAGCCGCAGAAAGCGCCGGGCCTCTGGGCCTTGGGCCTCCGCAGCGAGCGGTCCCTCACCGCTCGTCGATCCCAGCCGGTAGCGCCGTTTCAGCAGACCAACCGCGGGCACCGGCGTCTGACGCGTGCCGCTCACGGCCTGCTCCCACCACAGGTAGAGCCTCCTCACGTTGAACTTCGAGACGGCGACGAAGGCCGAGTCGACGTCCCCGCTCCGGGCGATCTCCTCGAGCAGCCTGCGCAGCCAGGCACCCTCGAGCCGCCGATCGATGGACTCGACGAAGCTCACGACCTGGGCGTAGGCCAGGACCGCGTCCTCCTGGCTGGGGAGGTGGGCCACCGAGGGGTGGATCCGCCGAAGCGGGATCAGGCGCTTCTCCCGGGCCGCCCGGTCGAGCAGGAAGGCCTCCTCCGGAGAGAGCAGCACGCCGTCCTTCCCGGTCCAGCGTCGCTCGAGCAGCTTGGCGATGCCCTCGTGGAGCCAGATCGGGGCCCGGCCGCCCGAAACGCGATCGATGATGACGTGGGTCAGCTCGTGGGCGAGGGTGACGAGCCAGGGGTAGCCCGCGGCGAGGACCCGGGGGGACAGCAGCATGATCCGGCCGTACTTCGAGACCGCGACGGTCCCGGTGCGTTCGATCTGCTCCACGGTCAGGCCCGAACAGGCGGCCAGCGACTCGGCATCTTCGAGGAACGCCACCTCCAGCGGAGCGTCCGGCACTTCGCCGAACAGCTTCTCGAGCTCGGCCCGCTGCGCGGTCAACACGCGCTCCGCGTAAGGCAGGAGCACGCCGTCGACGCCGGGGCCGTGGCGATACGAGAAGGCGCCGCTCTCACCCAGAGTGACCTTGGTCCCGGCGAGGGCCTCCCGGGTCAGGGCGACGCGATCGCGCAGCAGCTTCCAGCCTGTCTCGGTGCGGGCGCCCTCGATGGCGGCCTGCAGCTCCAGCAGCGACTCGTCGAACCGGCCCTCGAAGAAGAGCAGCCGCCCGCGCAGGTGCCGGGCCTTCGGCAGCTGGGCCGTCTCCGTGTCGAGGCCGTCGAGCAGCGCCCGCGCCTCGCCGGGTTTCGAGGCGTCGAGGGCACGGGATGCGTCATCGAGGGCGGCCGGGCCCGTGGCTTGCGCCACGACCTCGTGCCCCGACGAAGGGATATCGTCAGCGGCCGCCGCGGGCGGCCAGGCGGCCGCGGCGAGCACGAGAACGGACATAAGCTCAGCGAACCAGGGTCTCATAGTACCTCTCGATGGCCTCGCGGTAGCTCGCGGGAAGATCGCCCCGCATCGCCTCGAGGATGTCCTCGCGGAACTCGGGCGGGACCTGGTAGTCGCCCGGGGCGGGGATGTCGACTTCCGCGCGCAGCACCACGGGCCTGGATTCGATGGGCGCCGCGGACCCGCCGTGCCGCAGGTCCTCCCGCAACCGGGCCAGCTCGTCCAGGGCGAGGGACTGGGCGTCCAGGGCGTCCCGAAGCCGTTTGGCCTCGAGGTGGGCCACTCCCTGCTCCATCCGCGTCACGACCTTTTCGAGGGCGGCGAGCGCGCGGCTGGACAGGAAGTGGGTCTCCTCCCCCTGGCCGCGGATCCATCTGCGCAGCTTGTGGGTGCGAAAAGACACCAGCCGCTGGCTGGTCGCCTGCACCCTCACCTGTCTGCGGTCCCGCTGCCCGAAGAGCTGGCCCGGCTTGGCATAGGCCTGCTCTACCTCCGCCACGACCCGGCGAGCTTCCTCGCGGACCGGGGACAGAGGCCGAGTGATCTCCGGTGGCAGGTCGTCCACCCCCTCATCGATCTGCTCGGCGGCGCGGCGGGCCTCCTCGAGATCGCCCTGTTGCAGGGCCAGCTCGAGCTCGCCGAGCAGCACGCGTGTCGCCGCCAGCCACTCCCGGCCGGTTTCCCCGAGGAGCGGCTCCGCGGAGCCGAGCTGCTCTCTGAGATGGCCGACCCGCTTCAGCTCCCGGTCGACCAACGGGTCGATCCGCCCGCGCATGACTTCCACCAGCCGCTCCTGGTAGCGGCGCTGGAGCGCGGTGGTCTGCCGACGCACCTGGATCTGCTCGGTTTCTATCTCGAGCAGCCGATCGAGCAGCTCGCCGACGAACTTCTCTCCCTCACCGAAACGCTCGGTGCGGAACGACAGGAGCCCGGACTCGAGGGCCGCGAGCAGCCGGGCGATGTCCAGCTCCATCTCCGCGGCGAGCCGGGCCGCGGTCGCGGCGTCGCCCCCGGCCACCAGATCCCGGATCCGGGCCAGGGCGCCGGCGAGGTCCACCCGTTCCACCCCCGCGGGGTTGACATAGGCCTCTCCGACGGTACCGCGCACGCGCTCGAGCTCCTGCTGCAGGTGCTCCACCGCCTGTGCCAGCCTCTCGATGGACTCCAGAACGGCCCGGCGGGTGTTCTCGGAACGACTGCCGTCGTAGGCCTCGAGCAGATCCACGAGCTCGGAGCGGCCCCGGGCCAGCTGATCGCCGCTGAGCACCACCCGCCCGAGCTGCTGGTCCAGCACCAGATCGTCCACTCGTGCCACCGCCGACTCGAGCAGCCGGATCGTCACCTTGTCGATGCCCAGGCGGGTCCGGTGGTCGGCGAGGACCTCCCTGTGGTGACGCGCCTCGTGGAGCAACTGGTTCGACAGATCCTCGCGCACCTGCACGAAGGTGTCGATCACGCGGCGCGCCGTGAACGGATCCTGGCCAAGGGCGTGGATCAGCCGCGCGATGCGCCCGAGCACCTCTTCCGTTGGCAGCCGGACGCTGACGAAGCGCTCCCTCGCCGCGATCTCCTCACGGTTCGCCGCGGGTGGGTTCTCCAGCCGGGCGGCGAGCAGGTCGATCAGCGCGTCGAGGACCCGGCTCTGCTCCTCGACCACACTCAAGTGGCGGCCGAGCCGGGTCATGATGCGGACCCTGAGCGGTGTCGTCTTTCCGGGCTTGGGACCGCGGATCGTGTCCCCGTCGAAGGCCTCCAGCTCGATGTCCAACGGTGCGGGATCGGTGATTCGAATGCTCTGAAGATCGAAACGATGACGCTGGCGCATGCGCCGCACCCCGTCTCCTCCCCGCAGGATCGTCCTGCGCAGATCCATCCCGCCTCCGTGGATGACCAGATCCACCCGGTCGATGGCGTGATCGTCCTCGGCCTCGAACTCGAGGAGGATCGAGCCGCTCTCGGCGACCTCCAGCTCTCCCGTGGGGCGGAGGAGGCGGGCCGTTGGCGGCAGATCCGGTTCGATCTCGAGCCGGCGCGGCGGGCCCTGCATCAGCCGCTCGTCGCTGCCGAGACGCAACGAGAAGTCGCCTCCCTCCTCGACCACGAAGCGTCCCCGCACCACCCCGCTGGCAAGAACGACGAGTGGTTCGATACGTTCGCCGGGGAGCGCGATCTCTCCGCGGTCGGCCTCTTCGACAAGCGCCCGCCCCTCGAACAGCACCGTCGTTCCGACCGGCGCCAGCAGGCCGCCCGAGCTCGTGCCGAGGCGGCGCTCCGGCCGGCCGAGGTAGTCCGGGTAGCGCAGTACGATCGACAGATCCGCGACCACCGGATCCGGCACCACCACGGTGAGAGACTGCGCGATCGGGAGATCCGCCTCAGCCACCAGCGCATGCAGGCCGCTCGCCATCACGCCGGGTGCTGCCAGCGAGGTCAGAGCCGCTGCCACTCCGGCGAGCAACAGCGCGGCGAGCGCGGTGAGCGCCCGGCGTGAGGGAAAGACGGCAGCGGGGGGCAGCGCGGTGAGCTGCCCTGACACAAGCGCCGTGTGCCGGGCCACCAGCGACTGAGAAAACCAGGTGGCCCTGTCCGGTTCCAGCGCGAACTGGCTCGCTGTCAGCACGTCCGAAGACAGAGCGGGAAATGCGCGGCCTATGCAGCGCGCCGTGGCTTCGAGGCCGGCGATGCGGCGCAATGGAAGAACGATCGCCGCCGTGGCCAGGAACAGGACGCTCGCGGCCGTCAGCGCTCCGCCCAGGACACGAAACCAGCCCTCGCCAATCAGGCCGAGGAAAACTGTCAGCAGGGTCGCGGCGAGGACGGCGGCGGCGGCCACCCAGCCCAGGCCGGCGACCAGCACCATCCGGCGTCCGCGCCGCCGGAAGCCTCTCAGCAGTGCGACAAGCTCAGCCGTCCCTTCGCGGGCCGGTTCGCGATCGGAGGTCGCAGCCGACGGCGAGTTGTGCAGGGCGGCGTTCAAAGCTATATACCCCCCGCCAGGGCGTCCTCGCGGACGCGGGCAGCGTCGATCCGGGTGGATAGTATGGGCAATTGTTTCGAATTGACAAGGCCGCGGAGACGAGCGGCGCGGGGCTCGGCGTGACGTTGGATTCGCTCAAGGCGGGCGCGAGGGGGGGACCGGCCGGCCGGCGCATCGTGGCCATCGGTGCCGGCAAGGGGGGTGTCGGCGCCAGCATGATCACCGCGAACCTCGGCATCTTCCTCGCCCAGATCGGCAAGCGCGTGGTCCTGGTCGACGCCGACTTCACCGGCGGCGGTCTCCACGCCTGGCTCGGGATGCCCCGCCCCGCCGCGGGCATCATCGATGTGGTCGAGGAGCGGATCCCGCGGATCCAGCCCGCCCTGTGCGAGACACCGGTGACCGGGCTGTTCCTGCTCGGCGGATCCGGCGATCTGTCGGGCCGGGCCGCCGCGGACCCCAGGACGGCCACCTCACTGCTGGCCGGGCTGCACACCCTCGACTTCGATTTCGTGCTCGTCGATCTCCCGCCCGGGGTCAACTCCCTGGCCCTCGACCTCTTCGCCGGGACCGACGCGGGCATCGTCGTCGCGGTGCCAGCTCCGGACGCTGTCGAGTCCACGTACCGCTTTCTTTCGGCGGTCTTCCTGCGGGTCGTGAGGGCCAGGCCAGAGGTGGACGCCGTTTCCCTGGAGGTGATCGAGCGCCTCGGGTGCGGGGAGGCGAGCACGCCGAGCCCCCGCGAAATCGTCTCCGCGCTGGAGGAAGCAGGAAGCCCGCTCGCGGCCAGGGCCCGGCAGCTCCAATCGCTCTTCGCCCCGCAGCTGATCATCAACCAGACGAGGATCAAGGCCGATGAGGACCTGGGCGAGGCCGTCGCCAGCGCCGCTGCCCGCTGGCTGGGCTTCGTCCCCCGCCTCCTGGGCTCCATCGGGTGGGACGACAACGGCTGGCTCTCCCTTCGCCGGGGGCTGCCGCTGTTCATCGAGTTCTCGCGCAGCGGTGCCTGCCGGAGCCTGGAGCGGATCGTTCGACGGTTCCTCGGCCAGGAGTTCAAGGACCTGCTGGCGCCGATCGCCGTGCCCCCGCCCACGGCCGAGCAGAACCTCTACGAGCTGCTCGAGATCTACGCCGGCGCCTCCGAGGAGGAGGTGCGGCGGGCGCTCAAGCGGATCCGGGACTGGTTCGGCACAGACGGCCTCGCGGTCTGCGGCGCCTGCTCCGAGCAGGAGCGCCAGGAGTACCAACAGCTCGCCGCCGAGGCCCACGGCCGCCTGCTCGACAGCTCCCGCCGCCGCGAATACGACCGCAGCCATTTTCCGGACGGCTTCCGGCCGCCGGCGGAGCGTGCCCGGGGGGTTCGGGACAGCATCGCGGGTACCGTGGCCGCCACGCGGGATTCCCTGCCCGAGGTCGTGCTGGAGAGCGACCGCATCGTCGACGGGGCGTTCCTCGGACAGATCCGCCGCGAGCGCGGCGTCGAACTCGAGGACATCTCGAACCGGGCCAAGGTTTCCATCTTCTATCTCCGCGCGATTGAGGAAGAGCGCTTTCACGATCTGCCGGCCGCGGTCTTCGTGCGCGGGTTCATCACCGAGTTCGCGCGTTTTCTCAAGATCGACCCTATACGGGCGGTAGCCGATTTCATGGCCAAGTACGACCGGGACCGCCAGCCAGCGGGGCATTGATTGCGACGATTCCGGGCTTTTTCGCCTGTCGCTTGACAGAGCCGAAACCACGGCTGTATCGTGCCGTGACCCTCGGGAAATGCGAACACAACGGCTGTTCGCGGTTCGGTTTCGGAAGACTGCTGAAAGGAGCTGCAGGATGCGAAGAAGACTCGTGGTCGGGCTCGCGGCGGTGGTGCTGCTCACGCTCGGGGCGCGGATGGCACCGGCTGCTGACGACGGATTCCTCGGTGTCGGAGCCCGGTTCGCGTGGGACAACTACAAGACACCCATCGTGTCCTACAGCGGGATGGACGTCGCCCCGGAGCGCGGCCTCCTCGACTACGGGCGCCCCAACCTCGGCGGCAAGTTCCACTGGGGCATCACCAACCAGCTGGTGCTGACCGTCGGGATCGACTTCGGATTCTTCAGCCACACGGTCTACCCGTACCCCGAGTCCGGGTCCAAGGACATCAAGTCGGCCCGGGCCAACTTCTTCACCATCGGCGGCCTGGTGGGTGCCAAGTACTTCTTCTCCGAGCCGAAGCCCGGAGGCGTCTCGCTCTACCTCAGCGCCGACGTGGGAGCCTACTTCTCGCGGGCCACGAGCACGGCCAAGGTGCGCACGGCGCGCAACACGTTGAAGAACGACTTCTACGAGAACCCCTGCAGCGCTTCCTACGACGTGCCCTGCACCGCCGAGGGAGAGCCCGAGGATGGTGTCGACCTCGACGACGAGTGGGATGACTGGGTCGATGGCGCGGGCGAGGACGCGTGGGACGACGCCGGCGATACCGACAAGGACGCCCAGGGGGTCCTCGACGCCGAGTTCGACATGATAAGCCACTTGGCGTCGCCCTTCGTGCTCCAGGTCGCCGTGGGCGTCGAGTTCTTCGCCACCGACACCTTCTCCATCGGCGCGGACCTGCTCGGGCTCCGGTTCACCTACGCCTCGGCCAGCGTCGGCAAGGTGAACGAGACCGACATGAACAGCGCGACGTGGACCGGCGACCAGAACCTGGTAGGGCTGTACGTCTACTCGGCGCTGACCATGAACTTCAACCTCACCGCGGGCGAGGGACAGAAGAGCGCCGAGCAGGAGCAGCCGGTGGACGACGGGTGGGGCACGCCCGGAGCCGCCCAGCCGCAGCAGCCGCAGGGCGACGGATGGGGCGGTGGCTGGGGCACCGGCGGTGGCTGGAACACGGGTCCCGCCGCACCGGCGCCGGCTCCTCAGCCGGCTCCTCAGCCGGCCCCTCAGCCGGCTCCTCAGCCGGCCCCTCAGCCGGCTCCTCAGCCCGTCCCGCCTCCTCCTCCGGCACCGGCCCCCGGTGGGTTCGAAGTCCCGCCGCCGCCGCCGCCGCCACCGCCGCCGCCGGGCTACTGATCCGCGGTCCCTCTTCGTTTCTCTCGCCGGATGTTCAGGTATCGGCAGATGTCATCTGGCGTATAATGCCCCGGCCAACTCCCCGGACGAGTCCGCCCCGGAACACCGCAGGGCAGACGCACGAAGGTTGACGAGCGAAGACATGAACGAGCCGAACACCCCGAATCCGAACCCGGTGCACGACCTCGCCCGGCTGGCCTACCTAAGCGACCTTTTCGTCCACCGCCGCGTGCTGCTGGTCTCGGACAACCCTGTGATGGTGGATTTCCTCATCGAGCGCAGGGCGCGCTACGTCTGTGCCGTGACCGAGGTCGAGGGAGCCGCAGTCTCGTGGCCCGGGAGCGAGGGAGGACAGGATCGCGAGATCAAGGTGATGCCGCTCTCCAACCTCGCGTTCCGCGACGGGATGTTCGACGTGGCGCTGGTCACGGATCTCACGGCCGTACGGGAACCGGCGGCCTTCCTCAATGAGGCTAGGCGTGTCGTCGGCCCGCGCGGCCACGTCGCGGTGGCCTCCCCAAACCCGGCCTGCGCCACGCTGGTGGGCCCGCCGCCGGCCGGTGCACCCCTCGATTACTACGAACTCTACGATCTCCTGTCCGCTGCCTTCGACAGCGTGCAGATGATCGGCGTGAGCGGTTTCCTCGGCTACCAGGTGTCCGATCTCGGAGCCTCCGACGGAGATCCGGCGATCGCCTTCGACGGCACGCTGCTCGGCGAAGAGAGCGAGGAGATCGAGTGGTTCCTGGCCGTCTGCGGCTCCGAGGCGGCGCAGGCCGAGGCGCTGGCCGTCGTCCAGATTCCGCTTTCCGAGGGGCGGTTCTCAGGAGCGAGGACCGCGGAGATCGAAGCCGAGCTGGAGCGAACCCGAGCGGGAATCGGCGAGATCGAGGCTCGTTTGCAGGAGACCCGCCTGGAGTTCGGCACCCGCGGCGTGAGGATCGAGACTCTCGAAAAGGAGGTCGAGCACGAGCGCCAACAGGCCGAGGAGGCCCGCGCCCGGGCCGTGCAGATCGCCAAGCAGAACGACGACGAGCGCAAGGCCCAGCAGGCCAAGCGCCTCGACGAGGAGATGGGGCGACGCGCCGCCGAGGTGGAAGCCCAGGGAAGGCTGCGAGACGCCGAGTTGCGCCTGCGTCAGGCCGAGGCCCGGGCCGATTCGGCGGAGACCTCGCGGGACGATCTGGTGATCCGGGTCCGCGAGGACGGTGCCGAGCTCGACCGCCTGCGGGAAACGGGCGAGGAACTCGCGCGCCGGCTCGAGTCCGCCGAGCGGCGGGAGCGCGAGCTCACCGCAGAGCTCGGCCGGTTGCGGGGCGAAGCCGAGCGCTCCGCGGCTCGACAGGTTGAGCTCGAGGCCGCGGCCGGAAGATGGAACGCCGAGGCCGAGGAGCTTCGGCGCCAGGCGGCAGAGCTGGCGGCAGCCGAAGAAAAACGCCGGGAGACAACCGAGGTCGAGATCCGCGATCTCGAGCGGCGCCTCGTCGAGACCGGCGCCTCGTGGCGCGAGGCCGTCTCCGAGGTCGATCGCCGCGAGCGGATCATCCGCGACATGATCGTCCAGGTCGAGGACGGCGCGACCCGGCTCGCAGCTGCCCACGAGGAAACAGGCGCCCTCGAGCACAGGCTGGGGGAGCAGGACGCCGTGCTGCGCGAACGGGAAAGGCTCGTCGCCCGGCTCGAGGGAGAACTCCAGGCGGCGCTATGGCGTGCTTCCGAGCTCGAGGCCCGGGTACGCGATACCGACGGCATGAGGGAAGAGCTGGCCGCCGCCGTCGGTGCCGTCTCCGGGCAGCACCGGGCACGGGTCGAGGCCGAGCTTCAGCTGGCCACGGCCCAGGTGGAACGCGAGCGGCTCGAGACCGAGCTCTCCGATTTCATCGCTCGGACCCGCGAGCTCGAGGAGCGATTGTCGGCCCTCCAGGGCGCGGCTACCGGGCACCACCGGGCACGGGTCGAGGCCGAGCTTCAGCTGGCCACGGCCCAGGTGGAACGCGAGCGGCTCGAGACCGAGCTCTCCGATTTCATCGCTCGAACCCGCGAGCTCGAGGATCGGCTCATCGAGTTGCAGGGCGCGGCCGCGGGACACCACAGGGCCAAGTTGGAGGCCCGCCTCGATGTCGAGGCCGCACGAGACGAGGCCGGGGCCGCGCGGGAAGAGATCGTCGCGGAACGCGATCGGGCGCGACGCCTAGAGGAGGACTTGGCCGGGCTCCGGGAGGAGCTGGAGCGGGGACGGCTCGAGCGTTCGGAGCTGGAGCGCCGCCTGGAGGAATCCACGGGCGAGGTACGGCGGCTGGAAGCCGAGCTGGACGGCGCCATGGGCTTGGCAGGGGAATTCGAGGGCGTCGATCAAAAGGTGCGTCACCTGCGCGACGAGCTGGATCGGCAGCGGACCAGGGTCGCCGGGCTGGAGGCGGAGGCCGGGGAGCGGGCCGGCCTGCTGGCCTCCACCCAGAGGCACGCCAGGCAGATGGAGCAGGAAGCCGACCGGCTGCGCGAGCTGGCCGGGCGGGCGGAGGACGAGCTCGGCCTGTCTCGAGAGCGGGTGGCCGCTCTCGAGACGGCCCTGGCGGACGCTGCAGAGGTGCGAAATCGCCTGGAGCGGGACCACGGCGATCTCCGCTCCCGCCTCGAGGAAGCAGGGCGAACGGCCGAGGAGCACGCGTTGTCGCTGGACCAGGACCGCGATCGGGCGGAGGCGGCCGGGCGGGAGCTGGTCGCGGTCCGCGCCGAGTTGGACGGCGCGCGCATGATGCTGGAGGCCGCCACCCGGGAACGCGACGAGGCGCGGCGACTGCACGAGGCAGAGATCGGGGAGGCGCGACAACTGGCGCAGCGCTTCGCGGATCGGATCGAGCAGCTGGATCGGGCCAGGGACCTGGCGGAGGGAGTCGGGCAGGAGCTACCCAGACTGGAGCTGGAGCGGGACGAGGTCGCTGCGATGCTCGAACAGGAGCGGAGCACCTCCCAGGGGCTGGCAACGGATCTGGCCCTGGCCCGGGCCGCGCTCGAGGAAGAGCGGGAGCGAACCGGGCTCGCCGGTGCGGACGCGGCGCGACTGGCCGGCAACCTCGCCGCTCTGCAGGCCAGTCTCTCTGAGCGGGAGCGGGAGCTCGAGCTGCGGGCTGGCGAGACGGATGCCGCTGAGCGCGGTTTGCTCACTCTGAGGGAAGAGGTCGCACGCCTCGGGGACCAGCTCGAAGAGGCTCGCGAAAGCCGGCGGGCGGAGCTCGTGCGCAGCCGCTCGCTGCTGGAGGAGGTGGAACGCCTCGCTGGTATCGAGGCCGAGCTGGAAGAGGCGAGGACGGGGATGAAGGAGGAGGTGCGCCTCGCTGGTATCGAGGCCGAGCTGGATGCGGCCCGGGTGCGCCTCGCCGACGTCGAGGCCGAGCTGGCACAAACACGGGCCGCCTGCCGGGAGAGCCAGGAGAAAGCCGTCGACGCAGCACGGCAGGCGAGCGAGAGCGAGCAGGAGCTGGCCTCCAGGGAGAGTCGCATCTCGGAGCTGGAGCACCAGCTCGAGGACGCCGCGGAGGAGCGCACGAGGATGGAGGCCGATCTGTCCCACGCCCGGACCGATGCCCATGCCGCCCAGGAGCTCGTCGAGCTGAAGCTCACCGCAGCCCGGCAGGCCGAGGAGATCTGCCGGCTGCAGGAAGAGGCCACGCAGCGCGACCCGCTGCTCGACTCGCTGACGGCCCAGCTCGAGGAGCGCGAGCGGCGGGCGTCCACTCTCGAGCGCAGGAACCGACAGCTCGAGGAGCGCTGCAAGGAGAACGAGAGCGACACGGCGGCCTGGGAAACCGAGCTCAAGTTCCGCGCGGCGCGCATCGCGCAACTCGAGGAGGAGCTGCGGGGAGGTGGCCAGGGTGCCGAGGGCGTTCCCACCGGCCCGGGCAACATGCCGCCGCCGGCCGGGGAGTCGCCGTCAGTGCTCAAGAAGCAGATCTCCGACCTCAGCAACGAGCTCGGAGATCGGGATGCCGAACTGCTCCTGATCCACGCCCGGGCCGAGGAGACGAAGACCAAGCTCGAAAGGACGCGCAAGGCGCTCCAGAACCTTCTTTCCGCCGGGCAGGTCGGAAGCGCCACAGCGGTCCAGATTCATGATATCATCATTTCCATGGAACGCGCGGGTGCCTAGGCCGCGGGGTGGCCGTCCGTTCCGGCGCCAGGCTGCACTCCGGATCGGGAATGATGCCCCGCCGCCATTCCCCGGGTCCGGTGGAAACGCGGAAGAACTTGGAGGATACCCCATGAAATCGAAACTCCTGGTTGCCTGGGTCGCCGTGCTGGTCGGGGGGGCATTCTCCCTGGCGGCATGCGAGGACGAGAAGATCGGGAAGGGCCAGTCGGGCACCGACGCCGATACGGACGCCGATGTCGACGCCGATGTCGACGCCGATGCCGATGCCGACGCGGACGCCGATGCCGACAGTGACAGCGACAGCGACAGCGACACGGAGACGGGCCCCATCGAGCCCGACTGCTCCGCCTGCGAGGGACAGCTGGGACCGAACCCGCTTGCGATGCGCTGCGCCATCGACCTGTGCGACGACGAGGTCTTCCTCTCGCAGGACTATTCCTCGCCCACGGACTCGACGCTGGACGGGACCTTCGACGCGGTGGTCCACTTCGGCGACGTGACCAACGACCTGGCCCCGCTCTACCAGGGTTCCTACGCCCTGGTCTCGTCGGGCAACGCCATCTCGCCGAACAACAAGAGCGTGGACAAGGGTGGCAACGGCATCCCCGACCCCTTCGGCGCCGCGGAGGACACCGTCTACAACGCCTTCGAGTGGCGGGTCAGCCTCAAGGCCCCTGAGGGCGCCCATGGCTTCGAAATCGCCTACGTCTTTTTCTCCGGCGAATACGACGACTACATCGGCACCACTTTCAACGACAAGTTCTACATCTTCATCGAGGCGCCGAGCACCAACGGCGGCGAGCGCACGGTGATCAACTTCACGGCCTGCCGCGACCCGGCGACGTATTCCGACTTCATCTGCGACGCGGCCACCATGGACTACTGCGATGACGGGCAGGCCTACTGCTACATCGCGATCAACACCGCCCTGTCCGAGTGCTGCTGGTACCCGGGCTTCCCCAACGCCTGCCCCGACGGCACCTGGACCACGGACATCGCGGGCACCGGGTTCTCGTGCGCGGCCAGCCAGATGCTCGACGGCCCCAACAAGGGTTCATCCACGGGGTGGCTGGCAACCAGCTGGAACATCGAACCGGGCGAGGAGTTCGACGTGATCTTCCACATCCACGACACCGGAGACGGGGTCTTCGACTCCACCGTACTCCTCGACCGCTTCCTGTTCATGGGCGAGGTGGACCCGGGCACGGTCGTGGTCGAGTAGCCAGCACCCACCGGACGGAGAATCCCCATGACGGAGAAAGCCTTCCAGGACTGCTACTCCGACGCCTACAGCCACTGCTACGGCTGTGGGCGCCTCAACGAGCACGGCCTTCAGATCAAGAGCTCGTGGGACGGCGACGAAAGTGTCTGTCGTTTCGAGCCGAGGCCGTACCACATCGCGCTGCCCGGTTTCGTCTACGGCGGGCTGATCGCCTCGCTCATCGACTGCCACGGCACGGGCACGGCCGCGGGTGCGGCCTATCGGGCCGAGGGTCGCGAGATGGGCAGCGAGCCCGAGCTGCGCTACGTCACGGCGTCGCTCCACGTCGACTACCTGAAGCCCACGCCCATGGGCGGCGCCCTCGAGCTGCGGGGCCGGGTCGCCGAGATCAAGGGTCGGAAGGTCGTCGTGGACGTGGATCTTCGCGCCGGCGGCCAGGTCTGCGCCCGGGGTCGCGTGGTGGCGGCCCAGATGCCCGATTCCATGATCGCCGCGACCGGCGGGTAGGCGGCCGCCCGGACATGACTCATCGTTCACGAGGCGCGGCGATAGCGATCATCGCGGGACTGGCCTTCTCGCTCCTGGCGTTCTTTCCCCGGGCCATGAACGCCGGCGTGGCCGTGGGCGCCTTGCTGATCGCACTTTTCGTCGCCGGCCTGCTCGACGCACTGGGTGCCTTCGCGGTCGATCTCGTACCCGCGCGGACGGACCCATCCCCAGCGGCCGGCGGACCGGAACCCGCCACGGGACTGCTCTCACGCCTGGCCGGCGCCTTCGAGATCCGGACGTTGTGGATCGGCCTGGGCCTGCTCGTCGCAGGCCTGTGCCGGCTGGCCGTGTTGGACACCCCGGCGGCCGTGGCCCCGTGGTCAGGCCCGGCGTTGCTCTGCGCGGCCGTGGCGGCGGTGGTCGCGGCCAGGCTGCTTCGACGACGGAGCACCGGCGGGCTCCATCCCGGGCTGTTCCTGCTGTGCCTGTCCACCGGCTTGGTGATGGCCACCCTGGGCAGCCACGGCCTGTGGGACTGCTGGGAGACCCACTACGGCGAGGTCGCCAGGCGGCAGCTCGAGCAGGACGACTGGATCGGCCTGTGGTGGCAGAACGAGTGGTTCTTCTCGAAGCCGATCCTGATCTTCTGGATGATGAACCTGGGCATGGCCCTGTTCGGCGTGGACGTGCGGCCGGATTCCATCTCGACCCACGCAGAGTGGGGCCTGCGATTCCCGGTGGCGATCCTCGCCATCGCCGTGGTGCTCGGGGTCTATGCGCTGCTGGCGCGCCGTGTCTCCCGACGTGCCGGGGTGTTCACGGCGCTGGTGCTGCTCACCATGCCGCTGTGGGCCTTCATGACGCGGCAGGCGATCACCGACCTGCCGTTCGTCGGGCTGATGACCCTGGCCGTTGTCCTGTTCCTCGCCGGGATCACGGGCGATCCCGCAGCCGAGATCCGCCCGTTCCTGCGGCTGCCCCTGGGTCGGGGGCGCTGCCTGCCCCTCACCGGTTTCCACGCCGTGATCGCGGGCTGGGCGGTGGTGGGGGTGCCCCAGATGATCCTCGTCGCCACCCGTTCCACGATGTTCCGCCAGGGGACCCTGGCCCGCGGGGATCTGAAGGCCGTCACCTCCTCGGTTTCGGTGACCGGCGTGCACCTCTCGGATTTCCTTGGCAGCGTCCTGGGTCTGAAGCTGGGCGGTCACGTGGACCTCTCGCTGGACTGGGTGCTCCTCGGGCTCGCGTACCTCGCGGGCTTGTTGCTGCTGCTGCGCTCGCTTCGGCACGAGCGGAGGGTCTCGCGCCTGTGCTTCCAAGGCATGTACCTGATGCTCGCGCTGTCGGTGATGGCCAAGGGCCTCCCGGGGTTGGTCATGCCGATCCTCGGCGTGGCCGGGCTGTGGATTCACCTCGCCCCGTGGCGACGGATCGCGGGGAGCGGCATCCGCGGGTTCCTCGCCTGGCACGCAGACAAGCTGCGGCGCCTCGACGTGGCCCGCGGGGCCGGGCTGTTCCTGCTGGTGGCCTCTCCCTGGTACGTGGCGATGGTCGTCCGGCACGGGCGGAAGTTCTTCGATCGGTTCTTCATCCACGACCACCTCAAGCGGCTCTCGGTGGGGGTGCACGGTGACACCGGCACCATCGACTACTACGTCCAGCAGCTGGGCTACGCCGCGTTCCCCTGGGTCGCTCTGCTGCCCTTCGCGATCCTGGCCCTCGTCCGCTGGAATGCAGGCGCCGCCGCTTCCACGGCGATCGATCCGAAGGCGAGAGCCCAGCGCCTGATCCGGGCCTTCTGCGCCTCCTGGTTCGTGCTGTCGCTGGCCCTGCTGTCGCTGATGGTGACCAAGTTCCACCACTACGTCTTCCCGCTATTGCCCGCGGCGGCGATCCTGATCGGCCTGTTCGTCGACGACATCTGGGAGGGGCGCCTGCGCCGGCTCGGTCCGGTTGTGCTCTGCGCCGTGGCCATCTTGGCGGTCGTCGCTCGGGATCTCGTCGTCGATCCTGCCAAGGGCACCGGCGTGCTCGAGGGCCACGCCCAGCTCGCCGGGCTGTTCGTCTACAAGTACTCGAGGCCCTACCCCACCGGCCCGGGGTACGAGTTCGGCAGGTCGCTGCTCGTTTTCTCGGTGGCGTTCGGCGCGCTGCTGGTCTGCTGGCTGAGCCAGCGATTCCGCAAGGCCGCCATCGCGTTGACGCTGGTCGTGGCTCTGGGTTTCGAGTTCTGGCTGGCCCAGCACTACATGATCCGCCTCGCTCCCCACTGGACCCAGAAGCACCTGATCGAGGAGTACTACTCGACTCGCGCGTCCCCGGCGGAACGGCTGGTCGCGTTCCAGATGAAGGCGCGGTTGGAGCTTCCCTGGGGCGAGGTCGAAGGGCTGAAGCGCACCTTGACGTAGTAGACCGTGTCCGGCTGGAGGGTGCTCGGGTCGAGGCTGGGGGACGCGGTGAAGCGCATCGCCGTGACGGTGTGATCGTTGGCGATGAACAGCGGCATGTCGTTGGCGATGGGTCCGCCGGTGAAGGTGCCGGCGGCCAACGCCGCGGGCGCGACGACCGCCAAGGTAGCAAGCGCGACGAGGATCGCGAGCGCCCGCGCCGGTGCGCGGCGGGTCGGTGGTGACGGTGGCTTCGGCATCGTGTCGTCCTCCCTGGGGTCGTGGTTCGGCGGGGCAGCTAGGCGCTCAGGGCGGTCACGACGCCGGTGGAACCGGCGTCATAGCCGCCCAGGCGCCCGACCTCGCGCCGAAAGCGTTTCGAGGCCATGTGGTCGACGAGCGGACGCAGCAGCGGTGTCTCGAACACCTCGCGCGGCGTGACGAGGTCGTATTGCTCGTCGAACAGCGGGATCGTCTCGAGGTCGAGCCGCTGGCCCGCGGCGCGCAGCGCCACAGCGACGTCGGCTCGACCCTCGACGACCTCGCGCGCCGCGTCCAGATGGCCGCTGACCTCGTGGTCATAGCCGACGACGTCCGCCGGCTTGAGCGACCGGGCCGCCAGCTCCCTGTCGATCCACACCCGCGTGCCCGAGCCCCGGTTGCGATTGACGAAACGGGCGCGGGCGCGG
>CAYZAI010000039.1:0-19240 GCA_964476305.1 uncultured Myxococcales bacterium | reverse complement strand
CGGCGTCGGCATCGGTGTCCGCGTCGGTGTCCGCGTCGGTGTCCGCGTCGGTGTCCGCGTCGGTGTCCGCGTCGGTGTCCGCGTCCGTCGCTCCGTCGTCGTCCCCGTCGAAGCTGGCTTTCGCACAGCCCGAGGCCACGGCCATGGGCACGGCGAGCAGGCTGGCAATGATGATGGCTCTCGTCATGGGGCAGGGCTCCGGGCCCGTGACGTCAGGATACCGGATCCGGCCAGCCTCGTCGCCCGTTTTCGAGGCGGGCCGGGGAGAGACCGCGCTGTTTCTCGTCGCGGGAGTGGACGCCCTTGCGCAGGGCCGCGGAGCCTCAGGGCATCAGGCCGCGCTTCTTCAGCAGGGGCTCGATGGAGGGCTCGGCGCCGCGGAAGCGGACGTAGAGCTCCATCGGGTCAGCGGTGTTGCCCCGGGACAGGACGTTGTCGCGGAAGGCCTTGGCCGTTGCCGGGTGGAACAGGTCGCCTCGCTCCTGGAACGCGGAGAAGGCGTCCGCATCGAGCACCGCGGCCCAGATGTAGCTGTAGTAGCCGGCGGAGTAGCCCCCGGCGAAGATGTGGGCGAAGTAGGTGCTGTGGTAGCGCGGCGCGACCTCGGGGAGCAGCCCGATCCCCTTCAGCGCGTCGGCCTCGAACCGGGCCACGTCGATTTTCCCCGGATCCCGCTCCAGCGCGTGCCAGGCCAGGTCGAGGTACGACGCGGCGAGATACTCGGTGGTGGCGAAGCCCTGGTTGAAGTGCTGCGAGCGCCGGATCTTCTCGATCAGCGCCTCGGGCATCGGCTCGCCGCTCTCGTGGTGCCGGGCGTAGAGCCGCAGCACCTCGGGCTCCACGGCCCAGTTCTCCATGATCTGGGACGGCAGCTCGACGAAGTCGCGAGCCACGTTGGTGCCCGCCAGCCCGGGGTAGGTCACGTCCGAGAGCAGCCCGTGCAGGGCATGGCCGAACTCGTGGAACAGGGTCTCGACATCCTCGAGGCCGAGCAGGGCCGGGGCGTCGTCCGTGGGACGCGGGAAGTTGAAGACGTTGGCCACCACCGGCGCGATCCGCTCCCCGCCTCGCCGCTCCTGGCCGCGGTAGGCCGTCATCCAGGCACCCTGGCTCTTGCCCGGCCGCGGGTGGTAGTCGACGTAGAGCACGCCGAGGGGGCGGCCGTCCGCCTCCCGCACCTCGAAGGCCCTGGCCTCGGGGTGATAGACTGGCAGGTCGTCCCGTGACGTGAACTCGAGCCCGTAGAGCCGGCGCGCTACCTCGAAGGCGCCCTGCTGGACCCGCGACAGCTCGAAGTACGGGCGCAGCTCCTCGTCGGTCAGATCGAACTTCTGCTTGCGCAGCTTCTCGGTATAGTACCACCAGTCCCAGGGACGTATCTCGCTTCCGACCTTGTCCCTCTTCATCAGCGCCAGCAGGGCGTCGGCCTCGGCGCGGGTGACCTTCGCGGCCGGTGTCCACAGCCGATCCAGAAGCTCGCGCACCCGAGCGGGCTCCTTGGCCATGTTCTCGGCGAGCACGTGGTGGGCGTGGGACGGGCTGCCCAGCAGCCGCGCCCGCTCGAGGCGCAGGGAGACGGTCTCGGCCAGGACCGCCTTGTTGTCCCGCTCGTCGCCGTTGTTGCCGCGGCTCGCGTAGGCCTCGAACATCTCCTGGCGCAGCTCGCGCCGGTCGCTGAACTGGAGGAACGGGATCCAGCTGGGCTTGTGCAACGTGAAGACCCACTTGCCCTCGAGCCCGGCCTCTTTCGCCGCGGCCGCCGCCGCATCGACGGAGCTCTCCGGCAGCCCGGAGAGGTCCTCGGCCCGCTCGATCACGAGCTTGAAGGTGTTGTTCTCGGCCAGCAGGTTCTCCTTGAACTGGACGCTGAGCAGGGCCAGACGCTCGTTGATCGCTGCCAGCCGCCCCTTGGCCGCGGCGTCCAGCTCGGCGCCGCCGCGCACGAAGTCCTTGTAGATCTCCTCGACCAGCCGCAACTGCTCCGCGTCGAGCCCGGCGGCCGCGCGGCCGTCATGGACGGCCCGGATCCGGGCGAACAGCCGTTCGTCCATCAGGATCGCGTCCTCGTGGGCCGACAGCCTGGGCGCGATCTCCCGGGCCACGGCCTGGACCGCATCGTTGGTGTCCGCCGAGTGCTTGGCGAAGAAGACCCGGGCCGCGCGGTCGAGGGCACGCCCGGACGTGTCGAGGGCGGCGACGGTGTTGGCGAAGGTCGCGGGATCGCCGGCCGTGGCGATGGCCTCGACCTCGGCCCGGTGGGCCTCCATCGTGGCCTCGAACGCGGGCAGGTAGTGCTCGTCGCGGATCCGATCGAAGGGTGGGACACCGAGCGGGCCGTCGGACTCCGAGAGCAGTGGGTTTTGGGGAGCTTTCACCTGGATCTCCTCCGCCTGGATGAGTGGCCGTGCCCCGCCGCAGCCGGATTGCCACGCGGCGAAGACCGCTGCCGTGGCGAGGAACGCCGAGAATCGTCTTTTCATCATCATCATGCCTTTCCCGATCATTCGACCGAGATGTCGACCCAGTTGTTGAGCTCGAGCCCC
This sequence comes from uncultured Myxococcales bacterium, assembly GCA_964476305.1. GTDB lineage: Bacteria > Myxococcota_A > Polyangia > JAAYKL01 > JAAYKL01 > CAYZAI01. The sequence goes on along the minus strand of CAYZAI010000039.1, from coordinate 16,697 downwards.
CGCGCATCTCGGGGCCCGCGATCCGGGACATTGCGGCCCCGCGCGGTCTCGATCCGCTCGGCCTCGATGCCCTTCCGGATCAGCCACTTGCGCACGGCCCAGGCCCTGCTCAGGCCCAGGGAGCTCCGCCCCGCGGCGACCTCGCCTTCGGTCGCATGGCCCGTGAGCCGAAGGGTGGAGGTGGGTTCCCACGCGCCGATCCGGGCCAGGAAGGTGTCCCGTGCCACATCGTCGTCGAACCAGAACAGCGCCGCGTCCTCGCGGAAGTGGGCCGGGAAGGGCTCCACGGCCCCGGTTGCGGGCGCGGCCGTGGGAACGGCGCGCGGCGGGGCGGTGGTGACGGGGGTGGCACCAGCGGGCCGCTCGATCTCGCCCCCCGGCTCCTCTTCCACGGTGGGCAGGACCCGCGGCTCCGAGGCGAAGGCCGCCTGACCCCGGGGCGCGGTGGTGACGGCGGGCGGACCGGCGAGGATCGGCTGTGGCGGTGGAGCTCCGGGCCTCGTCGCGAGCCAGATCGCGATCCCCACGGCTCCGAGGATCGCCAGCAACCCGAACACGACCACCAGGATCAAGGCTGGACCGCGGCCATCTCCCGCGTGGGTTGCGCCGGCCGCGCTCGGGACGGCATCCGCCTCGGGCGGAGTGGCTTCGGCAGGTGGAGGTCCCGGGCTGGGCGCGTCCTCCGGCCGGGGGGGCGGGACCGAGCCGGCGATCAGGGTGCGCTTGCCGGAAGGCACATGGACCGGCGCCGGGGCCGGTGGCTGGCTGGGGGTCGAGCCTCCGGGCGCGGCTGCCCCCGGGGCGAGCATCCGTATGGTCTTGTTGTCGGGCGGCGGCTGGGGCGGCAGCGGCGCTGGCCTCGAAGGAAGCACGGAGCCCTGCGGCGCGCCGTGGATGTCCGAGGTATCGGGGAGTTCCGCGCGGCGGGCATCGGCTGCGGCCGCCTGCCAGTTGAGCACCGTCCGCCCGCGGCCGAGGGTCTTGTTCTGCAACATTTCCGGGGGCCGCGAGGGCGTACCCGGGGGCGTCTCGGCGAAGCGCTCGATCAGCGAGGCCAGGGCGTGGAAGGGCACGTGGTGGCGGGAGATGTTCCGGCCCTCCGGGTAGAGCAGGCTCACGCCGTCCCGAGGGTCTTCCGGCCCGACGAGGATCAGGGGCACCAGCAGATCGAGCGTCCGGCGCGAGATCAGCTGGTAGGCGGTGGTCGCCGCCGAATTCGCCGTGGCCAGGGTGTAGATCACGGCCACCGGGCGCCCCACCTGCAGCAGGAACAGGAGCTCGTCGGCGTTGTCGCCCTTCACGACCCGGTGCCCGCGCCGCCTGAGGTCGTCGAGAGCGGGCCGAAGATCCCCGTGGAACGCGGGATCGGCGTAGTAGTAGACGACTATCTCAACGCTCATCGCCCAACCTGCCCGCCGGGACGGACGGTTCCCGCCGTCCGCTCAGGCGAGAGCCGTGGTCACCAGCATGTCCAGCTCGTCCTCGCCGACGCCGACCGCGGACGCCACGCTCGAGAGCAGACCGCGTTCCGCCGGCGAGAGCCGGCCGTCCGCGGCCACGGCCATTGCCAGCTCTACCAGCAGCTCGTTCTTCGTCTCGAACCCAGAAATCCCCTCGGTCAGCGCGACCGGATCGTCGCCGATGTTGCGGGCCATCACGTCCCTGCGTTGCTCCGCGTCGAGCTCGTAGCGGTCCATCAGTTTCGACAGCAGCTCGTGCTCGGAATCGGTGAGCTGGCCGTCGGCCAGGATTGCCTGGGCGACCACCTTGCAGATCTGGATCTTCTCGCTCGTTTCCATGGTCACACGCTCTCCTGGCCGTCCGGTTCGAACAGCCGAAGCTGGGCCGGATCATCGAGCAGGGCGATGCCGGGCAGGTTGCGGTACCGGCCGTCGTGGTCGAGGCCGTAGCCGACGACGAACTCGTCGGGGATGGTGAAGCCCAGGTAGTCGATGGGCACGGGCTTGACCGTACGGGCCGGCTTGTGCAGCAGCGCCGCGAGGCGGATCGACGCGGGCAGCCGGGTGGACAGGTTTTCCCGCAGAAACGAGAGGGTGAGCCCGGTGTCCACGATATCCTCGATGATCAGCACGTGCTTGTCCACCAGCGGGTACTTGGCATCGAGGGTGATCTCGACGACGCCCGAGGTGCTCGTCCGCGAGCCGTAGGAGCGCAGGCCGATGAACTCCACCGCCGCCAGAGGAAGGCCGATGCTCCGCAGCAGATCCGCGGCGAAGACGAAGGAGCCCTTCAGCACGACCAGGGCCGTGAGCTCGCGGCCCAGGTAGTCCGCCGCGATCCGATGGCCCAGCTCCTCGACCCGCTCCCGGATCGCTCGCGGTTCGAACAGGTGGCGCAAGCCCGGGGCCCAGTCCGCAGACGTGACGTCGTTCATGGCCTACAAACCCAGGTTGCGCGCGATGCGCGAGCCCGGCTCCTCGGTGTCCGGTTCGAACGGTTGACCGGTCACCTGCTCGCAGGCCCGGATGTAGCGCGCCGCGGCCTCGACGCTCACCTCGTCCGGGATCCCCGGGATCGGGCCGTCGCCGGTGAAGCCCCGCTCTTGCCTGAGCCAGACCCGCATGTATTCCTTGTCGAGCCCCTCGGGATCGAGCCCGGCCTCGAAGCGTTGGGAGTAGGTATCGGCCAGCCAGAAGCGCGACGAGTCCGGCGTGTGGACCTCGTCGATGACGACGATCCGGCCGTCCTTCGCCCTGCCGAACTCGTACTTGGTGTCCACCAGGATCAGGCCCTGCTCAGCGCAGTGGCGCTGGCCGAAGTCGAACAGCGCGAGGCTCATCTCGGCCATCCGGTCGAAGTCCTCGGGGCTGATCCGCCCCATGGCGAGGATCTCGTCGCGGGAGACCGACACGTCGTGCTCGCCGTCCTCGGCCTTGGTGGACGGTGTCAGGATGGGCCTCGGCAGGCGCTCGTGCCGGCGCAGGCCGTCGGGAATGGGGTTGCCGCAGAAGACGCGCACGCCCTTCTGGTAGTGGGTCCAGATCGACGTGGACGTGGAGCCGGTGACGTAGGCGCGGACGACCATCTCGACCGGCAGGGGCGCGCAGTCCAGCACCTCCATCACCTGCGGGTCCGGGCAGCCCACCAGGTGGTTGGGGACGATGTCCGCGGTGCGCTCGAACCAGAAGGTGGCCACGCGGGTGAGCACCTGACCCTTGAAGGGCAGTGTGCCCAGCACGCGGTCGAAGGCCGAGATGCGGTCCGTGGTGACGATCAGGCGCCGCCCGCCGCGCAGGTACGAGTCGCGGACCTTGCCCCGGTGCACCGCCTCGAGGCCCGGCAGATCCGTGGTCTCGAGAGGCCGCGCGAGTTGGGCGATGAGGATCTGTTTTTCGACCATGAGAGGGCGCTCTCCTTCGGTCCGGTCCCCGGGCCGGGGAAGATCGACGTTGCCCCATCTTGGTAGCGAGGGCCGGTCCGGGTGTCAACGCGCAAACGGCTCAAGGGCGCTTCGCCAGCCACTTCGAGAGGAACCCGGCGGCGAAGGCCGCACCGTCCTCCTCCTGCCGCAGCGCCTCGCCCACCCGGGCGGCCCGCTCGACCGCGGCCGGGGCCAGGATCTCCGAGAGGGCGGCCGAGAGCCTTCGGCCGGTCTTCGAACGCGGCACGAGCCTGCCGGCACCCAGCCGCTCCACCCGCATCCCGTTGTCCTCCTGGTCGTGGCCGAAGGGGACGACGACGGACGGCACGCCAGCCCCAAGCGCCTGGGACGTGACCCCCGCGCCGCCGTGGTGGACGATCGCCCTGCACCTCGGGAAGAGCAGCCCGTAGTCGGCCCAGCCTGCGACGAAAGCGTCGTCGGCGAGGTCGAGCCCCAGCGCGCCCTTCTTGCTGACGACGAGGGCCCGCAGGCCGAGCTTCCGGCAGGCGGCGAGCGCGTGGTCGAAGAAGCTCCCGGCGAAGGCGAAGGCGTTGGTACCCAGGGTCACGGCCACCGGTGGATCCCCGGTCGTCAGGAATTCCTCGAGGGCGACGTCGAGCGCGGGTTCCGCGAGCGCCGGAGCCGGGAAGCCGCACGCGACCCGGCCGCTTCCGGACGAGAAGGATGGGAGATCCGCGAAGAGCCTGGACCACAGGCCGAGCAGGAGATCGGGTTCGGTCATGGTTCGCTCGATGATGCGGTCGTCCCACGGGATGCCAAGCTCGGTGCACAGGGGCCTGGCCAGGCGACCGAACTGCTTCTTCCCCAGGGGCACGGCGAGCGCGAACAGAAGGCGCCGGAAGAACGGGTAGACGGCGAAGACCTCCTTCGACATGAGAGAGATCGGCGCCAGGTGGGCGACCACCGCGGGAATCCCGGCAGAGCGGGCGGCCCAGGTGCTGCCGAAGCAGAAGGCGTGGGACACCACTGCCGCGGGCCGGTGAGCCTCGATGGCCTTCGCCGCGGCGGGATACAGCCTGCGTGAGTACGGGATGAAGACGTCCCGGGTCGTGTGCAGGCCCGCCTGGGGTGAGAGGACGTACTTCGGATCGCCCGCCACGAGCGACATCAGGTCCCAGGGCTCTCCCACCGGGATGGTGCCAATCCCGTGCCGCTCGATCGATGGGATGTCATGGGGGTTGGCCAGGAACAGGGGAGTCGCCCCGACCTCTTTCAGAGCGAGGCCGAGGGCGATGAAGGGGTTGATGTCGCCCGGCGAGCCCAGGCTGGCGAGCAGGACGGTATCCATGGCGACCTCCCTGGTCTGCGAAGGTACGGACATCCCGGGTCCGGGCAAGTTCCGGAGAAGGTCGGACGGGACGTCGATCAGGGCGTGTAGCCCGGGTCGTTGGTGATGACGATGGTGCCCAGACTGGGGTGCTGGCCGTAGCTGACCTCGCCGCCGCGCACCAGCAGCGTATGCGTGCCAGAGCCGAGATCCTCGGACCAGTCCGTGCCGCCCAGGGCCTGGCGCCACTGCCAGCTGCCCTCCGTGGTGCCCAGATCCCATTCGGCCTCGGCCGCACCGTCCACGGCAATGTTGAAGGTGTTGGGAGCCGAGCCGATCATGTTCGGAAGATAGGCGCGACCCCACATGTACCAGGTGTCGGAGCAGGGCAGCACGAACGTCGCGGTCGCGGTGCCCTGGTCGGCCGTCGTCGTGTAGATGTAGGTCATTCCGGTGATGATTCCCGATACCGCGGACGCCATCGGCGTGACGATGACGGCCGGATCCCAGTCGAAGGTGACGGACTCGATTCCGGCGCACACATCGGCATCCGTATCCGCGTCGGCATCGGTGTCTGAGTCGGTGTCGGCGTCGGAATCGGCGTCGGAATCGGCGTCGGAATCGGCATCCGAGTCCGCGTCGGTGTCCGCGTCGGTGTCCGCGTCCGTGTCGGCATCCGTGTCGGCGTCGGTGTCGGCATCGGTGTCGGCGTCGGTATCGGCGTCGGTATCGGCGTCGGTATCGGCATCGGCGTCGGCATCGGCATCCGTGTCGGCGTCGGTGTCGGCGTCCGTGTCGGCGTCTGAGTCGGCGTCGGTGTCGGCGTCTGAGTCGGCATCCGTGTCGGCGTCTGTGCCGCCGAACGTCGCCGGGGCATCACCGCCACAGCCGGCGGCCAGCATCGCCAGGAGTATCCAGAGTGCTCTTTTCATAATGACCTCCGTGTTCGTCCTTCCTGAAAGCTTCGCCTCAAAAAGCACACCATTATCCGCTTTTCCGCTGTCCCTGTCCGGCTTTTTTTCAGCCCGGCTCGAGGCCGGCCCGGATCCTCGCGCCCCGGGCGTCGAGCAGGCCCGCGATCTCGTCGACCCGGGCGTTCCAGAGGTTGTCGCGCTCGTTGATCCCCATCGCGGTCTCGATGGCGAAGTCGCGGCTGCGATCGACGTCGTCGCAGCCGTCCTGCGCGGCGAAGTCCGCGATCCTGCGCAACTCGTCAACGGTGTCGCGATAGACCTCGGCGAGCAGCAGATCCACCTTGCGGCTGGTGGCGCCGGTGGCCGGCCCGGGCAGCAGGGCCTCGTGGACGTGACGGGTGAACGAGAGGTTGATCAGCCGGTTGAGCAGGCTCTCGCCCGTGAAGGCCCGCTGGTCGAAGCAGACCCTGAGCACGCGGAACATCATCTCGGCCCGGGGATCGCGCATGCGGTAACCATAGGCGCGCCAGTCCCCCTGCAGCCGGCCCTCGCCGCGCAGCCGTTCGAGCAGGGACGTGCCCGGGTAGATCTCGGTGCGGCAGACGTTCCAGGTCAGGTCGAGGAACTGCTCGCCGAAGTCGATGTTCTCGCGGATCTCCTCGAGGGTGCAGTCCGGATCGAAGAGCATGATGTTGAACGAGCTGCGCATGCCCGCGGCGCGGATGTTGGAGATGGCGCGCTCGTTGTCGGCCCGGGTATGAGTGCGGCCGAGGTAGCGCAGGCGCTCCTTCGCTGCGTTCTCGACCCCGAGGAAGACGTGGATCGCGCCCATCGCCGCGGCCGCCTCGACCACGGCCGGGGTGAGCGTCTCGGGCCGGCCCTTGATCCAGAAGGCCAGCCTTCCGACATCGTGGGTCTCCAGGGCGCGGGTGATGGCCTCCATCCGTTCGACGGACTTGCGCTCGCTGGGCAGGATGAAGAGATCGTCCTGGAGGATCAGCACCCGCACTCCGAGCTCGTGGTGGGCCGAGGCGATCTCGTCGGCGATGGCGTCCACGCCGCGCATACGGAAGCGCCGCCCCCCCGCGTCCCGGCCGAAGGCCCGCAGGCAGCAGTAGGCGCACTCGCCGATGCAGCCCCGGGAGGTCAGCATCACGGCCATGGGCGCGCCGCCCACCACGAAGGGGCTCTGGCGCCGAAGCGGCCTGGGCAGCGAGTCCAGGTCCTGCAGCAGCGGCCGCGCCGGGCCCGCCGCGACACCGCCGCCCTCGCGCCAGACCAGGCCGGGGATCCCCCGCGGCTCTTCCTCCCGGGCCAGGGCGTCCAGGACCTCGACCAGCGCGCGCTCCCCCTCGTGGCGGACCACGGTGTCGAGCTCGGGCGCCTCCCGCAGCATCTCGGCCCAGCAGAAGGTGGGCACGTGTCCGCCGCAGGTCAGGTGGCCCCGGTAGCCCTCGCTCCGCAGCGTTCGTGCCAGCTCCAGGTGGTCCTCGATGGAGCACTGGAAGGAGATGCTCAGGCCCACCAGGTCCGGGGCCAGATCGACGATGGCCCGCGCGCAGGCCGGGGCGTCGGCCCGGGACTCGAAGGCGACGAGCCTGGCGCGGTGGCCCGCGGCCTCCACCGACGCGCCCAGATATTCGAGGGCCAGGTTGCCCTGGAGGCTCGGGCCAACCAGGACCGCGGTCAGCGGCTTCACCTCGCTACCCCCGGTGGCGCCAGCGCAGCACCGCCACCGTGGCCGAGGTGTCGTCGCGCACCGCGACCTGGACCAGGTGCGGCCCGGGCTCCCGGGGCACCTGCCAGATGATGCCGGCCTCGTCCGCGCCCGTGATCTCGCCGCCGGAGACCTTCCAGCTGTACGACGGGCGGCCCTCGGTGCCCTTGTGCTCGACGAACAGCACCACGGAGCGGCCGTGGACCGCCACGGGCACGATCTCGGCCCTGGGGCTGCCGGCCAGGGCCGCGGGCCCCTCGTCCCGGGAGGCGGGCAGCGGGCAGGCGATCTTCTCGCAGACCTCGGAGCAGACCGTGCACTCGCCCCCCGAGGCGACCCAGACCGGGTGGTCCGCGCCGGCGCAGAGGTGCAGGTAGGTGGTGGACTCCACCATCTTGGTCTCGTCGCTCGAGTCGTCGCACTCCACCTCGATGGTGACCTTGATCGCGATCTCGATCTCGCCGGGGTAGAGCCAGACGTCCCCGCCGAAAGCGACGTCGAACGAGAAGCCGTCACCCGCGGGCGCGACGTTCGCGAACTCGGTGGTCAGCTCGGGCGGCAGGGCCTCGGTGACCTCGAACGCGGGCAGGCCCACGACCCGGCCCACGAGATCCTCGGCCAGGGTGACGGTCCCGGGCGCCGTGTCCAGCTCCCACGAGTCCGCCACGAGTGCGACGCCGGCCGCTTTGTTGCTCACCGCGATCGGCGCGGCCACGGCGCACAGCGCCTCGGGATCCGGAGCCACGCCGTCCGGGGGCGAGGGCACGTCGTAGATCTCCTCGACGGGCATGCCCTCGCAGGGATCCTCGCCCGTGCCGGTGTCGGTGTCGGCATCGGTGTCGGCATCGGTGTCGGCATCGGTGTCGGCATCGGTGTCGGCGTCCGTGGCGGTGTCGTCGTCACCGCTGGCCGGCCTGGCGTGGTTGCATGCCGCGCCGCCGCCGGTCAGCAGGCCCACCACGATCAGCGAGAACAGAAGGTTCTTCGGCATCTTCAGCATGGTCCACTCCTTTCGTGACCGCGGCGTTCCGGCGGGTTTTCGCAATCGTTCCGCACGGACATGGTAACAGTCCGGCGTCGAGGCGGATGAAAAAAACACCCGCTCCTTCGGATTACCGAGGCGGGAGGTCGAGGGTCGGGCCGTCCCAGTCCCAGTCGGCTCGGTACCAGCGGGCCAGGACCTCCTCGGCGGCCTTGCCGCGCACGCCGAACCCGGCCAGGGGCTCCTGGGTCTCGTCCCAGGGATCGGCGAAGTACTTCCAGACGAACAGCCCGCCGAACCACGGCCGTTCCGTGAAGGCCTCCAGCACCGCGTCGAAGGCCTCGGCCTGGTAGTCCTCGTCGTAGGTCAGCCCGTCGCAGTGCTCGGGCCACTCCCACGGGGCCAGGGCCGAGTCCGTCGCGCTCTTGACCCCGAACTCGGTGAAGACCACCGGCCGGTCGAAGCGGAAGGCCAGGCCGCTGAGCTCCCGGGCCACGCCCCGTGCGCGGGCCAGCATCTCCTCGTGGCGCTCCCCGGGGTGCGAGGCCAGGGGCCAGAACGCGTTGACGCCGATGACGTCCAGGGCGTCCCAGAACGGCACCCATTCGACCTCGTCCCAGTTGGCCGAGTACGTCAGGTGCCCGGGAAAGACCGCGCGCACCTCCGCGATCAGCTCCCGCCAGCGCTCCGACCGATCGTTGGTCGAGCTGGCGAACTCCACGCCCACGGAGAACAGGTCGGCCTCGATCTCGGCGGCGAGCCTCGCGAAGCGCAGCACGAACCCCTCGTAGGCGTCGAACCACTCCCGCCAGCCGTCCTCGCCACCCGGGTCGATGCGGCCCCGCCACCCGCCGGACATCACGTACAGGTGGGGGATCAGCGCCACCCGCATTCCCAGTGCCCGGGCCGCGCGGGCCGTGCGCCGGATCCGCTCCTCGTTCTCCTCCACCGGGATCTCGAAATCGTGGAGGATGTCGGTGGAATCGAGGTCGTCCATCCGGCCGAAGGGCGTGAGCGCGACCCACCCCGCGGGCAGGGCGGCGAGCTCCTCGAGGGCCACCTCGCAGCGCTCCGTGCCGTAACCCACCGGGCCGAGGCGCCCGTCCTCGATGGGGGCCAGGGTCGCGCCACGGATCGGCCACTGCCTCGCGCCGTCCACCGGCGGCTCCCCCCCGGCCACGGCGGGGCAGCTCGCGAGCAGCGCCGCCAGCAGGACCGGGATGGCTCCTGCCCTAGTCGACATCCCCGCGCACCCGTGTCACGAGCTCCCGCTCGTCGTCGGTGCGGGCCAGCTCCTCGGCCCGGGCCAGGTACCGCCCGGCCAGGACACGGTCGCCACCGCCCGCCAGGAGCAGCCGGGCCGCCTCGCGGTTGTAGGCGAAGTGGTTGCGCACGTCGTGGCCCACGGCCAGGTGTCGCCAGATGTCCGCGGCCAGCTCGAGCTTGCCCCGCTTCTCGTAGAGCCTCGCCAGGGGCACCGCGGCCAGCGGATCGAACTGGTCGTGGGTGCCGCGGGAGGCCTCGTGCTCGATCACGGCGTAGAGGGTCCTCTCGGCTTCCTCCTCGCGTTCGAGTTCGAGCAGGGTGAGCCCCAGCTCGCGCACCACGCGGAAGTCCGGCTGCATCTGCCCCATGAGCTTCGCCGCGCGCTCCAGCACATCCACGGCCCGCTCCAGGTCCGAAGGCGCCCGCTCGCCGGGACCGGAGCGCAGGAAGACGCCCAGGTTGAGCAGCGGCATGTGGCTCTCGGGGTCGGTCCGGGTCGCGCGCTCCAGGACCGCCACGGCCTCGTCCCGCCGATCCAGGCGGGCCAGGCACTGGGCGAGCTGGGTCAGCGCGGCCACGGCCACCTCGCCGTCGATCTCCTCGTCCACCGGGCCGTCGCCCTCGCCCAGCATCCGTTCCAGGGCGGCCACCGCGGCCGCGTCGTCCCCGGCGGCGGCGAGCTCCCGGCCGAGCTCGAACCAGGCGTGGCGCGGCTCCGTCTCGAGATCGGCGGATTCCAGCACGGCGCGGAGCATCTCCGCCGCCCGGGCGTGATCCCCGTCGTGGGCCACGACCAGCGCCTGGACGAACTCCTCGGGCAGCCCGGCGTACTCGTCGGCCTGGGCCTCGGTCCAGGTGCCGGCGATCACGGCCAGCAGCTCCTCCTCGGTCAGCTCCTCGGCGTCGTCCGCCATGCGCCGGGCCGATTCCGCCTCGTAGCGCTGGCGTCGCTCGGCCACGGCTTCGAGGATCTCCTGGGCGTCGCATACATCCCCGAGATCGGCGAGGATCACCCGGGCCTCGTCGACGTCACCCGCGTCGGCCAGCTGATCCGCCTCGGCGAGGCGCGCCCGGGCCAGCTCCAGCCGGCAGGCGGCCACGGCCTCGCGCACGGCCGCCAGCTCCGCCTCGGGCACGTCCCTGGCCTTGCGCAGGGCGCGCTCGTAGGCGAGTCGGGCCTCGCCCAGGCTCCCCGCCGCGCGCAGTCGATCCCCCTCGACGCGGTTTTCGGCGAAGGTCCCGCCCATCAGCTTGCTGAGAAACGACATGTGCCCTCCTCGCCACGACGGCCCGCGCCGGGACGGGCGCGTTTCCGTACAACTGCCCGAATTCCGTGCCTTTGTCATCCGGCTTCCGCGGGGCGGAAATCAGTGTTGTTTTTTTTGAAGTTGCCGCTATCATCCGCGTCTACTGCCTCATCGGTTCGGTTGACAGACGAGAGGCCGCGCGGAGGCGGCGCCCGGGGAAACGGGAGCCGCGCGGCAGAGGTGTTCGAGGACGGAAGAACTGGCCCGGGAGGGCTGACAACAAGGGTTGCGGCCCAGGCGGGCGAACCCGACGCGGGCGGCGAGCTAGCCGCCCCAGACGTAGGAGGAGCAAAATGCACATCCTGGCACTCATTCTTGGCATCCTGTCCCTGGTCGTCTTCTGCTGGCTCGGGCCATTGATTGGTGGTATCGCAGCCGCGCCCTCGGCAGACCAGATCATGAGCGGCAACTTGGAGGTTTCGACTGGCGCCATCTATATCTGGGGCATCCTGATCGGCGGCGTCATCCCGCTGCTGGCGGTGGTCTTCGGCTTCATGGGCCTGAAGAAGAGCAAGGGCATGGCCATCACCGGGATCATCCTGGGCGGCCTCGGCGCAATAATTGGTATCGTCATGACCATTATGGCCGGCGCCGCTGTAGGCATGGCCGGTGAAATGGCCGGCGGCCTGCAGCAGGGCCTCAATGACCCGGCGATGCAGCAGATGATGCAGCAGGGCCTCCAGCAGGCCATGGACCAGGCCGCGCAGCAGCCTCCCCCCGCCTTGCCGCAGTAGCGCCCCTCCCCCCCTCCTTCCGCCATCGCGTCGAGACACCGCCAACCCGTCTCCAGGGCGCTTTCGGGCCGGATTGCCATTTTTTCGTAACTTTTTTTCCCTATTCACACTAAAATGCAGGAGGAATGGAGGAAAAAATGAACAAATTCATCCTGTTTGCCATGCTGGTGGCGGCCCTCGCGGTGTCGTGCCTCGGGTGCGAGAGCGCCGATGGGGCCAACGGCTCGGACGACGACGGCACCCCGTCCACGGACGCCGACTCCGATGCGGACGCGGATTCCGACATCGACGCGGACGCGGACGGGGACACCGACGTGCCCAACGGCTCGGGAACGATCCACGGCACGGTGATGGCGCCGTCGATGGTCTTCCCCATCCCCGGGGCGCTGGTCTACCTGACCGGCCAGACCGTCGAGCAGATAGGCGCCGACAACGTCATCCCGAACCAGATCTTCTGCTACGACTGCGATGACATGACCGGCAAGAAGTGGACCCTGACCAACTCGGACGGCACGTTCACCTTGAGCAACGTTGCGGCCGGCACCTGGCGGCTGGTGACGCGCAAGGGCTTCTTCCGCCGGATCCGGGAGATCACCATCGGCGAGGGCGAGGTCCAGGACGTGCCGCTCCAGGACACGGCCCTGCCCCAGGCGAACACCGCGGACGGCGCGGACACGATCGCGTCCTACGCCGTGGCGCTGAACTCGTGGGACCGGCCCCAGGATCTGCTGTCGAAGCTCGGCATCGCCCAGCTCGGCGGGGACGGCCACATCGTGTTCGGCACCGAGAACTTCGACATCTACAACGACGACATGAACCAGGCCGGCTACCCCGACTCCGCGGGCATCTACACCAGCGCGGGCACCATGGCCCAGTACCACATGATCTTCATGCCCTGCACGTCGAGCCACCTCGAGTACTCGGTGCTCTCGGACGATGCCAAGAAGCAGCTGATCCGCGAGTACGTGTCCGCCGGCGGCAAGATGTACGGGTCGTGCTACGCCTATGACTGGATCGAGCAGCCCTTCCCGGCGATGATCGAGTTCCCGGGCAACGACGCCAGCATGGGCGCGGCGACCGTATCCTCGTACAACACGGACACCACCATCACCGACCAGCAGATGCGCGACTGGTTGTCCGTGGTCTCGCCCGCCGAGAACCCGGACGCGTTCTGGGTCACCGGCGCGTGGGTCTACGCCGAGAAGACCGAAAACGTGGACAACGGCATGGGCCTGCCCGAGGACGATGGCTGGGTGGTGCCCAAGGTCTGGGTCTGGGACAACACGCCCAACATGGGCTGGGCCTGCCAGGGTCCGGGGAACAAGTGCCCGATGACCGTGACCTACAACTTCGGCTGCGGCAAGGTCTTCTTCTCGGCCTACCAGGTCGTGGAGTCGTCGTCCTCGGCCCAGATCCGGCCCCAGGAGTACGTGCTGCTCTACCTGATCCTCGAGGTCGGCGTCTGCGAGGGCGAGTACGAGCCCCCGGTCTGAGATCCCCCACGCTCTCCCTTTCCGCTCCCCCTGCCGACCCACCCCCTCCTGACCCCCTCCCGACGCGGGAGGGGGGAAGAAAGGGCCGACACCTACTTCCAGTAACCGGGGGAACAGCACTCCGGCCCTTGTGCCGCGCGGTTTCCTTCCCGCCGAGCACCCCCCGGAACCCACGGCGGAACCCACCGAGCTGCCGTTTCCCCCTAGGTCCAAGCGGGGAGGGGGGGCGTCAATCGACGACGATTACCGACGCGCCCGAAGACCCCGCCCGCCTCGCCGCAGCAATAAGAAAACCGCAGAAACCGGCGAAGAGCAGCAACCCGATCAGCGTGTCCGTTTTTTTTCGCGACATGGAGCACCTCTTTCGTTATACGAAGTTTAACAACCGCTGGGAAAAACATCAAGGTGCCCTCGTCGGCGCACGGTGATCTCTAGGCGTCAGCTTTTTCAAGCACTCCACAGAACCCACGGGCAACCGCGTCTGCTAGCAGGGTGAACCCTTGAGGCGCTATCCCTGCTCTGCTAGGCTGAACCTGTTTTTCCGTAGGTGCTTCTTGCGGGGAAGGCTTTCACCGCTTCCTGGGTCGTGAAGGGGGGAAACATGACCAACACAATCACATGTGCCGCTTGCGGGGGGCAAGTCTCGCCCCTTGCGAAGTCCTGCCCGAACTGCGGCAACCCGATCGTCAAGGGCGAGTCTGTGAAGCCGCTCTCGAAAGCCGAGGATGTGGGGAACGGTCTAGGGGGGGCTTCTCTCGGTATGGCGATCGCGATGATCATCTTCTTCTTTCTGTTCTGGCCGTTGGCCATCGTCTTCGCGGTGCTAGGACTGGGATTCTCGATTGTCGGTTTGGCGATCGGACGAAAGAAGGGCGCCGCCGCCGTCGGTCTCTTCCTCACTTTGGTCCCCGGTCTGTTCGCTACGGTCGGTCTCGTCGCTGGCGTCTTTGGTGGGAAGGATAACGAAGTACCCACTGCCCCACGCTCGTCTTCGGCACCCCCCCTAGCCGAACAGGGAGGGCTAGTTCACAGAGTCGGTTCAGAGATGGGATTCGCAGGGCGGAAGTACACGTTCCTTCTTCATCGGGTGATCGCCAACGTAGACCCCGCCGCCTTCGTTTCTCTCGACTGGGATCTCGCCGTGCTGGTAGCGGATGACCAAGCGGATGACACGGCGCTAGTGGACGCCCTCGTTGCCTACCACCAAAACACGGCAGGGCTTCCGAGGATGTGGACGGACGGAAGACCCGTCAAGGTGGGGTTGATCGAGGTAGAGACTTGGGAACGCCTTCCCGGCGGCAAGGGCTACCGTCTGCGGATGTACGGTGGCACCGACATCTATGGCAAGAGGTATACAGGCCACGCAACAGGCAGGGACGCCCAGGAAGTAGACTCGGACTGGGCGCTAGAACGTGCGGTGAGAATGAAAAGCGGTTCGGAACCCACCCCCGGAATGCCGATCATCTACTCCGATGTTCCAGACGACTGGAAGGCCAAAGAAGAGAAACCCACGAAGAAGCCAATGAAAAGGAGATGGGGGGGCAAGAAGGCAGACAATCCCCCTATCGAGGTCAACGATGACCCCCTGAAAGCCTACCTTGAAAACTAGTTTTTCATTTCGGGTTCGTTGACGAATCGCTCTCGGCGCCCGAAGATGTAGAAGCAGGGCAAGCGGTCGGGGTAGCTGCCGGCCGTGGGTCGCGCCCGATGCCCCTTCGGTGTTGCGACCCCGCCCCGCCCTTCGACCGCTCGGCGAGCAAGGGGCAGGGGGCGCCGTGAAAGAACCGACCCGGGAAGAACTCGACGAAGCTTGGCCGAAGGGCCGCGAAGCACCCCGCTATCCCAATCTCAGAGAACCCCGCCGCAGGGTTGGAAACCTTCAAGGCGCCCGGGTTGTGCGGGGGCAACGGGATGATCAACCCCGTTTCGCGAAGCGAGGTCTGGACCCGCACCGAAGCGCTGGCGATGATCGAACACGCCGAGCGGGCGGGGCCGGAAGTGTTCGCGGTCATGCTGCGGGTCGCGTTCGAAACCGGGCTTCGCAAGGGCGAGCTTCTCGGGTTGCTTTGGTCCGGCATCGATTGGGAACGGCGGTTGATCTTGGTCTCCCGCTCTTACGATCGGCGGGGCACGAAGAGCGGCAAGGATCGCGTTGTGCCCCTGACCGCCGGGCTTGCCGCGCGGCTTCGCGAGTGGAAAGCCGCGAGTCCGTTTTCGAAGGAACACGATCCGGTCTTCCCCGATGACTGCGGGCGAGTCCATACCGAGAATTACGAATGGTCAAAGCGCGTTCGCGCGACTGCGAAAGCGGTTGACGCCGTTCGTCCCGAGATGCACCGCTTCGGCCATATGACCCGGCACTTCTACACAAGCCAAGCCCTGCTCGGCGGTGCGAGTCCCGTTCAACTCGCGCGCTGGCTCGGTCACGCGGACGTGTCGCTTATCTCGAAGGTCTATGCTCACTTCGGCGCCGATGATGACGTTGCCGCGATCGACCGGATCGGCATCTCGCTTGACGCCCCCGCCGAGCCGGCGTCAGTGGCCAGCATCGCCCGCTAGCCCTCATTTTCCGCGTCGTACTCAAAGAGACACAACTGGGTCACTACCGGCAGAAAGAAGGACGCCTAGAAGAGCTGGCTCTTAGGTGTGGTTGTCGATTTCGCTTCTTTTCGCTCCTCGTCGAGGCGTACGGGAGGACCGACAAAGACAACCGTCCCGTGGCGTACCTCCTTGGTATACCCGGCGTCCGTCCACTCCTTCTCGTATTTTTCCCTCTCCTCAGTCGTCATCCGATCCTCCCCTCCCCTTCGGGAGCACAGCGCCGACAAGCGCGGGGGTGAACTTTTTGATCATTTCCACATGCTGCGGCTTGATACTGTTTTTAGTCCTAGTGTCAAGGCAAACCACTGCGACAGCCTTCCCCACTCCTTCACAGGCAGCGACACACGCGTACCCCATCCGATCCTTCACATGCAACTTCTCTATCTCATCTTCGGTCATGCTCCAGTACTTCATGGTTTCGCGCCAAGACCCCTTCGTGTCTGCGCCATCTTGTGTGACATCTGGAATGATAATCGTCTCGGCCACGTTAAAAGCCACCCCGCCCGGACCTACGCCATGACGGAGCGTCGTACTGGAGACCTTGGTATCTCCATGGTAGTACCGAGCGAGTTGCCTCAGTCGTTTTCGGAATCTGCAAGAAACAAAGACTGTGAGACGAGCGTCGTCGTCTTTCTTGAGAGCATCTCTTCCAAACCCAAACCGACCTTCCCCGTCATCCGTTAGCCGTACGTGTAGAGCGTGAAGGAGGGTAGTAGTACAACACTTCCTAGCATCTTGGATTGGCAAGAGGACTAGAACGATTTGTAAAAGCAGGGCAACGGCTGTGACGAGGAAATAGAGGCAGGTAGATGCGTCCCCTCTCTGGAGCAAAACGATCGCGAGAGCCAATGCCCATCCTGGCCCAACCGCAACGATGGTCTTCCAAGTTTTGCGGCCAACGTCGCGCCCCATATGAACACCTGTACAGTCTTTTTAGGTACCACACTGACACCTTATTTTCTTCGGAGTCAACTTCCTTTTTCTTTTTTCAGCGTGAGAAGAGGCGCATCCCC
>CAYZAI010000038.1:0-19733 GCA_964476305.1 uncultured Myxococcales bacterium | reverse complement strand
ATGCGCAGTTGTCGCTCGGCGGCTTCGGCCGGCCCGGAGGCGGGATCGAGGATCTCGGCCACCTGGAGCCGGCGCCGCTCGAAGTAGTGGCCCACCAGGGTGGCGAGCAGGCTCTCGCGGCGCTGGGCCCGGCTGGCCAGGGCGGCGTAGACCCGCACCTCGTCCGGGTTGAAGACCAGCTCGCCGAGCTCCCACTGCGCCGAGAGTTGCAGCTCCAGATCGCGATCCGTGTCCGCGCCCCACTGGTCCGGATCCTCCTGGTCGCGGTCGAGGTTCTCGTCGCGCTCGAGGTCGTAGTCCACGGTCGCCTTGATCCGTGGCAGGAGCGGGGCGAGGTTCGCAGACCGCATCCAGTTCTTCGCGCGCCCGGGGTCGGCGTCGGCGAGCCTCAGGGCCGCGCGCTGCAGCTCGGCCAGACCCGGTTCGTCCCTCAATTCTTCGATGGCGCGCTCGATCGCGGCGCCTGGGTCCGCGACATCGCCATCGGCTGCAGCCGCGATCCCGTCGACGCGCGCCGGGTCGCCATCGCTTCGTGCCTCCGGCTCCGGCGGGCCCGCGGGCTCATCGTGATCCTCCGCGAGAGCCGGGGCGGACAAGCCCGCGAACAGCGCGACGAGACAGGTGGTCCTTGCGTTCATCATGGTCGTCCCTCCTCGGTGAAGCCGCCGGTCATCAGGCGGATCAGCTCGGCCAGCCGCTCGGCTTCGAACCGTGCCCGGGCCGCCTCGTCCGCCGAGTCCGCTGCGGCGAGCCGGGCGACGGCCAGGGCGTGGGCTCGGCCCAGGGCGGACAGGCGGCGCCGGCGCTGCTCCTGCCGGCCGGCCCAGGCCTCGGTCCGGGGCAGGCAATCGGTCCCGGCACCCCGGCCGAAGCTTCCCGTGAGCCGCAGGCCACCGCGGATCCACGAGCGGCGCGCGAGATGATCCGCGTCCTCGGGCAGCGTCGTGGTCCGCGTCGAGCCGTGGCCGATCCCGAAGAACAGATCGACCCGCGGCACGGGAAACGCCAAGGCCCGCTCGCACGGCGGCGGCCCGACGTCGTCCACGGGCTCCAAGAAGCCCGCTGCCTCGAACGAAGGCCGTACCCCGGTGTCCGTCTGCCGCCGCGCCGGAGCGGAGATCCCGCGGTCCGCGGCGATCCAGAACCGACCAGCGGCGTCCACGTCGGCGTCCAGGATTTCCGCGGACCGCCAGCCCGTGCCGTGGCGGCGTTGCCAGGAGCCGTCCCGTCGACGCAGCAGCAGGGCTCCGTCGCTATCCTGGAGCAACCGATCCGCGTCCGGGAAGGCAAAGCCCTCGTCCTCGGCTCCATCGTCGCCGAACGGGACCCGCTCCAGGCGGCCGCGAGAGGCGACGAGCGCCCCGGAGGGCCGCGTCGGATTCCAGGCGACCGCTCGCTCGGCCGCGGCAGACAGCCGAGCCGACGTCTTTACCTTCACGCCACCCGGCGCGGCGCAGCAAAGAAGCAGCCCATCCGCCACGGGAACCAGTACGCCTCCTCCTGGCCCCCGAACGGGCGCGCCGCTCGGGCGGGCCTGCACCTCCCGCACCGAAAGGTTCCGGTCGATGCGCAGAAGCCGCCTTTCGGCCGCGATCCAGAGGTTGCCCGCCCCGTCGAAGCGCAGGCCGCGCACCGCGGGCGGCAACCCGATCTCCCGCCGGTCGACCCCGTCGCCGACGAGAAGCGTCTCGCCGCGCGCCACGGCCCAGCGCCCGTCGTCCGCCACGGCGAGCATGGCCCGAACCGCGCCGGCCTCGCCCGAGGCCTGCTCCCTCTCCGGGCCGTCGAGCCATTCCGGCTCGAGCTCGTCGATTCCCTCCTCGAAGTCCTCGAGGTCATCCTCAATCGGGGGCCCTGGCCACTCGGGCTGTGCGGATTCCGTGTCCTCGTCGTCGCCCTCGTCGACAAAGGAAGCGTCGAGGAAAACCCCGGCCCAGGTCGCGCCGCTGTCCCGGGTGACGTGTACGAATCCCCCGGCCAGGGCCGCCGCGACGTCCGCGCCCCGAGGCGCGCAGGCAATGGCCTCGAACGGGCCGGCGGGCTGCTGCCCCTGGACCGGGAGGCCCGCCAGGACCAGCGCGAGGAACGCGATTCCGGGAATCTTTAAGCGCACCTTCCCTCTATCGGCCGTTTGCCGGAAAAGTTTCCCTGAAAACGCGGTCCCAGGCAGGCGGACAGGGACGAGGCGCGCGGAACGCTCCGGAACTACCGGGGATGAGCGAGGGCGGCGTACTCCTCCAGGAAGAACAGCAGCGCCGGTTCGACCGCGGCCTGGTGGGCCTCGGCGCCCTCGCCCGTGTCGACGACGAACGCTCGCACCGACTTCCCCGGGCTCGCGGCGCACTTCCACCTCTGCGGCCGGAGGCGCGCCCCGGGGTACTTTTCCGGACACGTGACGGGCGCAAGGCCCGCGGGCCCGTAGGCCAGGCCGAAGTCGAAGCCCGACTGGTACTCCGGCCGCTGGCGCGGGCTGAACCCGGCGGTCTCCACGGAGTGCACCACCAGGGTCGGCGTCTTCCTCCGCTCCAGCTCGGCGATCACCTTGACGAAGCCCGGTCCGAGGCAGGTGTCGAAGAACCCCACCGCGGCCGGCGCCATGCGGAAGACCGAGTTCAGCCCATCCCCGCCGCAGCCCGCGGCCCCGGAGTGACCGAACGCGAACCAGTCACCGGCCCTGAGCCCCTCCGCCTCGAGCAGCCTCTCGACCTCGGTCTTGAAGGCCTTGGGATCGAACCCGGGCCAGTTGCTCCCGACGAACCGAAACACGGGCAGCACCAGCGCGAAGGGACGCAGGCGGCCGTCCCGCACCCAGCCCGCCGCAAGCTTCTCGACGGCGTCCGGAAACCCATAGTCCCGCGGATCGCGGCCCCGGGCCGGCTGCCCGTGAAAGCCCACGACCACCGGCACCTCCGCCCCCGGCTCGATCCCGGGCAGGATCACGAGCCGGTGCTGGTCCTCTGGTGCATCCATGACGTAGGCCGAGGCCGGACCCCGCGGCGGCCTCCACGGAAAACGGATCACCCGCGGCTCGGCGGCGGTGGCCAGGGCCGGTGCATGCGCCTCCGGCTCGACGGCGGGACCCGCATCCTCGGCGCCCATCGCCGGCGCGACGGGCCCGGTCGCAGATGCGGGCTCGATCCCGGGCGTCACGCGTTCCGGCGACGGCGGGGCAGGCATCCCGGGAGGGGCGGGCGCGGCACAAGCCGCGAGGGTGAGAGTCGAAACGAGCGCGAGCGAAGATCTAGGCATCCTGCCGCTCCTTCTTGCGAGAGATCCGCGACAGGCGCCACCCGGCCGCCTCGTCCCCCTCGGCCTCGACCGCCAGCCGGGCGTGCTCCGCCGCCCGGGCGAAATCCTTCTCGCGGTGTTCGAAATGCTTGGACAGGGCCAGGTGGGCGAAGGCATCCGCCGGATCGTCGGCCAGGAGCTCGAGCCACAGATCCCGGGCCCGGTCGCCCTCGCCCCGGCGGGCAGCGGCCCGGGCCAGCAGGTGCAGTGCCACGCGCCTGGCGCCCTCGCCCACGGCATCGCCTGCCCGGCCCAGGTGCTCCTCGGCGACGGCACGCTCGCCGGCATCGATGGCACAGCGCGCCAGGCCCAGGTGGTCGTCCGCGTGGGCCACCGCCGCCGGATCGCCGTACATCCGCTCCAGCACACCCCCCAGGGCGGCCAGGGCCACCAGATCGTTGGCGTTGTGCTCGATCACCGCGACCATCGGCGCCACGGGCCCGCCCCGCAGGAAGTCGGCGTACACGCCGGGGATCAGCCCGCCGGGGATGTCCCCCTCGCGACGGAAACCGAGCACCGCGTCCTCGAGGCTGGTCAGGCTCCGATCGCGCAGGCGCCGGCCGAAGACCCGCCTGGCCGCGTGGAGGAGATCCAGGTGGGGCCAGGCCGCGGCCGGATTCTGCATCCGGTTGATCACGAAGCGCGTGTTGAGCAGCGGCAGGTCGAAGGCCCGGCCGTTGAACGTGACCCAGTAGTCGGCGCCCGCGAGCTCGGCAACCAGGACCTCGAGCAGGGCCGGCTCCTCGCAGGGCTCCCGCGCCAGGATCTGAGTGAGATCGAAGCAGCCCGATGGCGAAACCCGCCCCAACCCCACCAGGAACGGCAGCGTTCCCGCGCCACCGGACAGGCCCGTGGTCTCGGTGTCCATGAACAGCGCACCTGTCCGCGGCAGGGACTCGATGACGGGCGCCCGCCCCAGCGCGGCGAGGCCCGGACCCGGAGCGAGGAACCCGGACACGGGCTCGCGGCCGTGGCAGTGGTCCGGGTCGTAGGTCCGACGGTGCACGAGCACGGGTCCGGCGGAGGTCCAGGCCTCCTCGCCGGGCAGCGACAAATCACCGGCGTCCGCGGGCGGTCGCGCGGCGGCTGGCTTCGGCTTCGACGCGTGGCGCGCCTGGATGCGCTCCATCTCGCGGCGCAGCCCCTCGAGCAGCTCTTCGCGGCTCGAGGCCCTCACCGGAAGATCGCCATCCTCCTCTTCAATCCCTACCCCCCACTCCCCCTTCCTGCGAGGAAGGGGGGCGATGGCATCACCTGGCTCCCCCTTCCCCTTCCTCCGCTCGAGTTTCGATCTCAGGCTCACGCCCCTGCCTCCCGGTCCAGGAGCCACGCCGCCAGCATGCCTGCGATGGCCTTGGCGGACGGTCCCGTCGCCGGCTCCTCGGGACCCGGGCCGATGCACGACGGGCAGCCCGCGCGGCACGGGCACCCCGCGATCAGCCGCGCCGCGTCCTCGAGCAGGCCTTCGGCCTCGCGGAAGATGCGATCCGCGAGCCCCACGCCGCCGGCCTGGCTGTCGTACAGGTGGATAGCCGGCAGCGGAGCCGCGGGCCCGTCCCCGATCTGCGCTTCTTCGATCACCGGCTCCTCCTGGATGGCCGCGCCCAGGTCCCGGGGATCGCACATCAGACGCAGGGAGGCAACCTGCTGAAGAGCCGCCGCCAGGCCCTCGAGACCCGCCCTCGCGGCGGGGGGATCGATGCCGGACGCCTCGACAAGCTCCTCGGCGCCGCAGGCGATCCAGACCGCCTCGGTCTCCTTCTCGACGGGTGGCAGGTCCACCGACCCGTACCCGAGGTTCTCGCCCGTGCGGAAACGAATCCTCTTGTACGCGGTCACCGCCTCACTCACCCGAACGTCGCCGAAACCGATCCGGGCCCGCCCCGTCTCGCGGCGCTCGCGCAGCTCCAACAGCTCCAGGGTCGTGACGGTCACCGGCACGGTGGTGTGATCCGCCCGGGCGGGCCGCACGCGGGCCTCCCGGGCCTCGAGATCCAGGTCCTCGACGAACCAGGTCCTGCCCTCGTGCTGGTAGATCGCCTCGGGGTGGAGCTCTCGCCGGGCCGCGGCGGGATCGACCTCGGCCAGGGCCTCGCCGGTCGTCGCGTCGAGCACGATCACGCGATCGGCGCCCGCGCCCCGCAGGCCCACCCGGGCCGCCGGGTACGACGAGTCGATCCAGTGCACCCTCCCGCCCGAGCGCTCGAGGGTGCCGCCTTGCACCAGGCAGTCCAGGGCCGCGGCCGTCTCGTCCGGTCCCAGCGTGCCGAACCCCTCACCCGCGGCGAAGGGCAACTCGAACGCGGCGCAAGCCAGGTGGTCGAGCAGGATCCCGACGTTGTCCGGCTCCACCAGGGCCCGCTCCGGACTCGTCTCCAACAGGTACTCGGGTCGGCGCGCGAGGAATTGATCCACGGGCGCGCTGCGCGCCACCAGCACGGCCAGGGACGGGGCCTGACGCCGCCCGGCGCGGCCCGCCCGCTGCCGAAGCGAGGCGATGGTCCCTGGGTAGCCGGCCAGCACCACGGCGTCCAGCTCGCCCACGTCGATGCCCAGCTCCAGGGCGTTGGTGGCCACCACCGCGTCGAGGCGGCCGGAGCGCAGGTCGTCCTCGATCTCGCGGCGCAGCAGGGGCAGGTAGCCGCCGCGGTAGCCGCGCACCCGTTCTGGATCGCCGCCGGCCAACCGGACGCGGCCGCGCAGATAGCGCAGGGCCAGCTCCACGCCGCGGCGGGTCTGGCAGAACACCAGGGTCGTCACGCCGGCCTCGACGAGATCCCCGGCCAGGCGACTCGCCACGCGCAGGGCCGAGAGGCGCAGGTTGCGGGCGGGATCCACGAGCCTCGGGTTGACCACGGCGAAGGTCCGGGGCCCGGACGGCGCGCCGCTCTCCTCGACCACGGCAAAGGGCCGGCCCACCAGGCGCCCGGCCAGCTCTTGGGGGTTGGCGATGGTGGCCGAGCAGGCGGCGAAGACGGGGCGGGAGCCGTGGAACGCGGCCACGCGCACGAGGCGGCGCAGCACGTTGGCCACGTGGGAGCCGAACACGCCCCGGTACTGGTGCAGCTCGTCGATCACGACGTGGGACAGGCCCGAGAGGAACGCGGCCCAGGAGGGGTGATGGGGCAGGATGCCCGTGTGCAGCATGTCCGGGTTGGTGATCATCACCCGGGCCCGCTCGCGGGCGCTGCGGCGCCGGCTCGTCGGCGTGTCGCCGTCGTAGACCACGGGCCCGGCGTCGATGCCGGCGCGGTGCGCCAGATCGGCCACGGCCGACTCCTGGTCCCGGGCCAGGGCCTTGGTGGGGAAGAGGTAGAGCACCCGGGCCGCGGGATCGCGTCGCAACCGCTCCAGCACCGGCACGTTGTAGCACAGGGTCTTGCCCGAAGCGGTCGGCGTGGCGATCACGGTGTCGATACGCCGGTCCAGCAGATCCCAGGCCTCGGCCTGGTGGGACCAGGGCCGCGAGACACCGATCTCCGCCAGGGCGGCGCGCAGGGGCGCGCCCACGGTATCCGGGAAGGCCACGCCGCTGCCGGCCCGCGGCAGCGAGGTCAGGTCCGCGCAGAGCTCGCCGGGCAGGTCGCCCCCGCGCCAGCGCGCCAGCACCCGAACGAGGGCAGCGTCTTTCCGGTCGCGGGTCACGACGGGATTCTAGTCGCTCGGCGGCGAAGGGAAAAGCCGGTGTGCCACCCGGCCCGCCCCCGGCGGGATTGACAGCGGTCCCGGCGCGCACTAGTCCGTTCCGATGCGCACGCGGCCCGTGGTCGGGGTGGTGGGGCTCCTGCTGGTCTTCGTCGGCGCGGCGATGCTGCTCGCCGCGGCGGTATCCCTCGCCTACCGCGAGGAGGACCTGCTGGCCCTGCTGGCCGCGGCCGGCATCACCGTCGCGACCGGACTCGCCCTGTTCCTCGGTGCCCGGCTCGGGAGCGAGCCGCGGGAGCTCTCCCACCGGGGCGCCTTCGCCGTGGTCACTCTCGGGTGGTTCGGGTCGTGTCTGTTCGGTGCGCTGCCGTACTTCCTCTTCGCCCACCTGCCGCCGCTCTTGTTCGCCGACGCGCCGGCCCTGGCCGACGCCGACGCGACCGCGCAGGGCGCCTCGGCCTTCGGACCCACGATCTCGCCACCGGACTGCCGGTCCGGGACCGGCCTCGGCCGCGAGTACTGCTCGCCGGTCAATGCGCTGTTCGAGTCCACCTCGGGCTTCACCACCACCGGCGCGACGATCCTCGAGGCCGGCCTGTGGCGGGATCCCGGCGGGCGGCGGGGCGGCCTGCCCCACGGGATCCTGTTCTGGCGCGCGCTGACGCACTTCCTGGGCGGCATGGGCATCATCGTGCTCGGCGTGGCGATCCTCCCGCTGCTCGGCGTGGGCGGGATGCAGCTGTTTCGGGCCGAGGTGCCCGGTCCGATCAAGGACAAGATGGCTCCGCGGGTCGCGGAGACCGCCCGGCTGCTGTGGAAGGTCTACGCCGGTCTGACCGTGGCCGAGTTCGTGGCGCTGTGGGCCGCGGGTCACGGGCCGTACCTGGCGATCTGCCACGCCTTCGCCACCATGGCCACGGGCGGGTTCTCCCCGCTGGCCACCTCCATCGAGGGCCTGGGGAGCCCGGCCGCGGAATGGATCGTCGTCCTGTTCATGCTCCTGGCCGGCTCGAGCTTCTCGCTTCACCTGGCGGCACTCCACCGTCGCCGGCCGGAACACCTCTTCGACCCCGAGTTCCGGCTGTACGCGGCGGTCGCCGTGGTGTTCGCCGCGGGCATCGCCGCCAGCCTGTGGCTCTCCGGGGACTTCGGCACCCACGACGGCCTGCGGGCGGGCGTGTTCCAGGCCGTGTCGATCCTCACCACCACCGGGTTCTCGAGCCGCGACTTCGCGGTCTGGGGCGTGGCGGCGCAGATCCCGATCTTCCTGCTGTTCTTCGTCGGCGGCTCCGCCGGGTCCACGGGCGGCGGGATCAAGTGCCTGCGGGTGCTGCTGATGTTCCGGTTGGCGACCCGCGAGATCCGGCGGCTGGTCCACCCCCACGCCGTGATCCAGACCAAGCTCGGAGGTCGGGTCGTCGGCGACGACGTGCTGCACTCGGTGGCCGGGTTCCTGCTGCTCTACTTCCTGATCTTCTTCCTCTCCGCCGCGGCCTTCGGCTTCGGCGGCCACGACCTCGTGACGTCGCTCACGGCGGCCGGGGCGACGCTCGGAAACATCGGCCCGGGCCTGGGCGAGGTCGGGCCCGCGGGCAGCTACAACCTGTTCGCCGACCCGCTCAAGCTGATGTGCGTGTTCACGATGATCGCCGGGCGCCTCGAGATCTACTCGGTGCTGATCGTGTTTACCCCCGCCCTGTGGCGGCGCTGAAAGGGAGATTCCATGCTCAAGGGCCATCCCCCGGGACTGTTCGTGGCGTTCTTCACCAACATGGGCGAGCGCTTCGGCTACTACACGATGCTGGCGATCTTCACGCTCTACCTCCAGGCCAAGTTCGGCTACTCGGCAGAGGACGCGGGCTGGATCTACGGCCTGTTCCTCTTCGGCGTGTACTTCTTCCCGCTGCTCGGCGGGTTCCTCGCCGATTTCGCCCTCGGCTACGGCCGGACGATCCTGGTGGGTCTGGTGGTGATGCTCGCGGGCTACGTCCTGCTGGCGTGGCCGGGCACGGGCATCGCCTTCGTCGTCATGGCCCTGGGCGTGATCTCCCTGGGCACCGGGCTGTTCAAGGGCAACCTCCAGGCCCTGGTCGGCAACATGTACGACGACCCTCGTTACGCGAAGAACCGCGACAACGCGTTCAACGTCTTCTACATGGGCATCAACATCGGCGCGTTCTTCGCGCCGTCCGCGGCCGACGGCATCAGCGCCGTCATCCTTCGCCACTTCGGCCTGACCTACGACCGCAGGATCCCGGATCTGGCCCACAAGTTCCTGGGCGGAGAGCTGTCCGACACCTCCGAGCTGACCGCCCTGGCCCAGGCCCAGATCGGCGACTCCTTCACCACGCTGACGGCCTTCTCGGAGCAGTACATCGACGCCATCGGCCGCGCGTACAACGGCGCCTTCGCCGTGGCCGCCGCCAGCATGGTGATCTCGATGGTGATCTTCATCGCCCTGCGCCGGCTCTACCGCAGCGCGGACGTCAGCGAGAAACAGAAAGCAGCCCGGAGCGAGCTCAAGGACCAGGTCGCTCCGCTGACCCCGGCCCAGACCCGCGAGCGGCTGGTGGCGCTGTTCCTGGTGTTCTTCGTCGTGATCTTCTTCTGGGCCGCGTTCCACCAGAACGGCTTCACGATGACGATCTTCGCCCGCGACTACACGGTCGATACCGTGAGCCGCCTGCACTACACGTGGTTCGACCTGCGCTCGTTCCTGCCGCTGCTGGCGGCCGTGGGCGGCCTGGTGCTGCTGGTGCGCCGGGGCTCGAGCGGCGTCGTGCGCGGGATCGGCGCGGCCCTGGCGGTAGCCGGTGCCGGCATCACCTGGTGGGTGGTCTCGGGCTTCGCGGACACGATGCCCATCACGCCGCAGATCTTCCAGCACTTCAACCCGATCTTCATCGTGTTCCTGACTCCGATCATCATCGGCCTTTTCACGTGGCTGCGGGGCAAGGGCAAGGAGCCCTCGGCGCCGCGCAAGATAGGCATCGGCATGGTGCTGGCGGGCCTGGGCTTCGCGGTCCTGATGGTGGCTTCTCTGGGCCTCAAGTCCCCGGCCGAGCTCGGCGGCGGGGTGTCGGACACGCTGATCTCGCCCTACTGGCTGGTGGGCAGCTACTTCACGCTGACCATCGCCGAGCTGTTCCTCTCGCCCATGGGCATCTCGTTCGTGTCCAAGGTGGCGCCGCCCAAGTTCAAGGGCCTGATGCAGGGCGGCTGGTTCGCGGCCACGGCCGTCGGCAACCTGCTGGCCGGGGTCTTCGGCCTCGTCTGGGGGAGCCTGGCCATGTGGCAGTCGTTCCTGGTGCTGGTGGTCTGCTGCCTGCTGGCCGCGGTCTTCATCTTCTCGGTGCTCGGCAGGCTCGAGCGCGCCGCTTCGGCCTAGGGCCCGGTCAGCTCCACGCCGATCCGGGCCGCGATTTCCGCGAGGCGAAGGCGATCGGGATCGTCGGGCGGAAGTTTTTCGGACAGCACCTCGTGGGCCTTGGTCGCCTCGGCCCGGGCCCGGTCCGGCTGCCCGACGTCGAACAGCGAGGCCGCCAGGCTGATCCGAGTCACCGCCGCGGGGACGGGATCGTCCCCGCCGGCCGCGACCCGGGCGTCGAGGCTCGACTCCAGGCGCTCCACGGAGAGTGCGAACTCCCCGAGGACGCCGTACAGCCGGCCGGCCCGGTCCATCCAACCGGCGCGCTTCCCGGGTGCGAGCATGGCGGCGATTTCGGGCTTGGACAAGTGCTCGTCGATCAGTTTCACCGCTTCCGCGACGCCGCCGGTCGCGACCAGGGCATCGGCCAGGGCCGAGACCAGCAGATCCCTCAGGGCTCCGTCGCCGGGATGGTGCCGATCCGCGTCGTTCAGGGCCTCCCGGGCCACGGGCGCGGCCTCCAGCGGCCGGCCGAGGGAACCGAGCAGCGCGGCCTCGAGGGCGGCCAGGCGCAGGTCTTCCTCCGTGGGCGGCGGCCCGGTCGGGAGTTCCTTTCGCACGGCGGTTGCGGCTTTCAGCGCCTCGGCCTCGTTGCCCTGGCGGGCCAGGGCCTCGGCTCGTCCCAGGGCGGCGCGCACCAGCCGCCCGCGATCGCCGGCGGCGCGGCTTCCCTCCAGGGCCTGCCCGAAGGCCTCGGCGGCCAGGTTGAAACTCTTTTCATCGAGGTAGCGGGCTCCCCGCATGACGAGCCCGTCGAGCGCCTCGGCGGCCTTGGCCTCGGGCCCGGGAAGCGGCATCCCCTCGGGGGGCGGTGGGATCCGTCCGTCCACCCCCGGCGTCGGAAGCCGTCGCGGCGGAGCGTCGGCCGAAGGGTCGCTGACGAAGGCGTACGCAGCGAGCCCGATCGCGGCTACCGCGATCAGCGCCAGGATCCAGAAGCGGGGAGACCGGAACAAGCGGGAGTTCATCGAAGCATCCTGGACAGAGAGTGAAGAACGAGAATCCTCGACACTGCTCGTGCTAGTAGTAGCAACACAAGGCGGAGGCGGTGTTGGAGGTGGACGCCGCCCCGAAATTGCAAAGCCACATGTTGGCGTCGGTATGGTCCTCGCCGGTGATCGGGATCTGGCCGCCGCCCACGCCGACACTGATATTGATTCCTCCCGCTCCGGAACACCCGCCGCTCATGATGTACTTGCCGGATGGGCACGTCGCGCCCACGCTCACGCTGTTTGCCGTGCTCTTCACATAAGTGCAACCGTGGGGAACGTTGCCGCCGCTGGTGCCCGCGATTACGAGCGTGCCGATGATCATCACGTCACCGTTGAAATAACCCGCCCAGCTTTCGCCGCCGCCGCCGCCGTACCCGTAAACGCCGGCGACGCGACCGGAACTCGCGGCGCTGTAGGCGTAGCCGTACATTCCGTAAACAGCCCCCGTTCGGTTGGTATTCGTGCTGTACCCGCGAGCGTAAACCCCATAGAGGGTTCCCGTGGTGGTCGGACCGGTGGAGCCGGTGTAGTCATAGGCCCTTCCGTAAAAACCATAGGCGGAGGAAGGCGGATTGTAGTTGTCTACATACATTCCGTAGGTGGTGCCTGTGTACGTGGAGTTGTTCTGGAAATAGTACGGTTGAGAGCTGGAGCCCGTGTAGTTGAAAGAATAGGTTCCCGTGTGGTTCACCGAGTCGCCGGTGCGCTTGATGTACGCCGTGTCGTGGTTGTGAGACAGGCTCGAGTACGAGGTGTCGTGGTTGTGATCGGAGCGGGCCAGGGTGTACGCCGAGCCCGTGCCGGCGTAGCTCGCGTTGAAGGTCGTCCCCGAGAGCGATAGGCCGTTGCCCGCCGCGTAGGTCGTGTTGTCGTCCGCCTCGCAGACCACCGCGCCGTTCGCGTCGATGGTCCGGATGCTCGCACCCGACGCGCACGTCCCCGTCACCCGCTTCTGCAGCACCGACGTGTCCGTCGAGAAGGCCGTACCGGTCAGCGTTAGGCCCGAGCCCGACGTGGCCGTGTACGTCGTGTTGTCGTCGGCCTCGCACGTCACGCCGCCCGCCTCGCTGATGGCCCGGATGCTCTGCCCCGCCGCGCACGTCCCCGACACCCGGTTCTGCACCACCGCGCTGTCCGTGGCGAACGTCGTGCCCGTCAGGGTCAGCCCCGTGCCCGCCGTGTATGTCGTGTTCGTGTCGTCGTCCACCTCGCAGGTCACCGTCCCGTCCGCTGCGATCGCCCGGATGCTCGATCCCGCCGCGCACGTGGACCCCACCCGCGCCTGCAGCACCGACGTGTTCGCCGCGAACTGCGTCCCGGTCAGCGTCAGCCCTGTCCCGGCCGTGTACGTCGTGTTGTCGTCCGCCTCGCACGTCCACGATCCCGCGATGTACTTCAGCACGTTGCCCACCGTGCACGTCTGGAACGGCATGTACACGCCCCCGTGGTCGTGGTCGCTCCGCGCCAGGGTCAGCGCCGTCCCGGTCCCGCCGTAGCTCGCGCTGAACGTCGTGCCCGCGAGCACCAGCCCGTTGCCCGCCGAGTACGCCGTGTTGTCGTCCGTCTCGCACGTCACCGTCCCGTCCGCCGCGATGGCGCGGATGCTCGCCCCCGCCGCGCACGTCGACCCCACACGTCGCTGCAGGTACGCCGCGTCCGCGCTGAACGCCGTGCCGGTCAGGGTCAGGCCCGTGCTCGCCGTGTACGTCGTGTCGTCGTCCGTCTCGCAGGCCACGCTGCCGTCCGCGGCCACGCTCTGGACGCTGGAACCCGGCGCGCAGGCGCCCGACACCCGCCGCTGGAGGTAGTCCGTGTCCGCGCTGAACGTCGTGCCGGCCAGACTGAGCCCGGTGCCCGCGGTGTACGCGTAGTTCGCGTGCGTGTGGTCGCCCGCCGCCACCTGCGTCCCCAGGGTGCCGATGTTGGCCGCGAACGTCGTCCCCGTCAGGGTCAGGCCCGTACCCGCCGCGTACGTGGTGTTGGTATCGACATCGTCGGCGCATTCCCAGGTCGACGTGCCGTCGTTGAACTTCACCACCTGCCCATCGGTGCACGTGATGGCCGAGATCGTCTCGTCGTAGTCCGCGAAATCCGCGAACTCCGCGTGCGTGTGGTCGCCCCACGCCGCCTCGCCGGGATCCGTGCCCATCGCGATCTCGACCTGGACATGGCCGTCGCCGTCGTCCGTCGTGCTGATGGGGGCGACGCCCGTCACGGACACGATCTCGCCGGTGCCCGAGCCCATCGTCTGGTCCACCACGCACGTGATCGCCCCAGTCGCCGGGTTGAAGGATTGGACCACCTGTCCCACCGGGCACGTCCCGTTGTCGTAGTCGCCACCGATGTTCGCACGCCGCTGCAGGTAGCTCATGTCCGCGCTGAATGCCGTCCCCGCCAGCGAAAGACCCGTGCCGGCCGTGTACGTGTAGGCCGAGTGGGTGTGGTCGCTGCGGCTGGCCGTGCTTGCGGTGCCCGTTCCGCCCCAGCCCACGGCGAAGGTCGTGCCGGTGAGCGCGAGGCCGCTGCCGGCGGAGTACGTCGTGTTGGTGTCCACGTCCGCGTGGCACGTCACCGTCCCGTCCGCGCCAATGGTCTGGATGCTCTGCCCCGCCCCGCACGTCCCGGAAACCCGGTTCTGCAGCACGGAGGTGTTCGCGCTGAACGTGGTGCCCGTCAGCGTCAGGCCCGTACCCGCCGTGTAGGTCGTGTTGGCGTCGTCGTCCACCTCGCAGGCCACCGTGCCGTCCGCGTTTATCACCCGGATGCTCTGGCCCGCCGCGCATGTCGCCGTGACCCGGTTCTGGATCGCCGTGGTGTCCACCGCGAACTGCGTGCCCGCCAGGCTCAGGCCCGTGCCCGCCGTGTACGTCGTGTCGCTGTCCTCGTCCGCCGCGCAGGTCCACGCGCCAGAGATGTACTTGACCACGTAGCCGTCGGTGCACGTCGTGGCCGGCATGTACGTCCCCGTGTGGTCGTGGTCGCTCCGCGCCGCGCTGTTCGCGCTCCCCGTCCCCGCGTACACCGCCGCGAACGTCGTCCCCGTCAGGCTCAGCCCGCTCCCCGCCGTGTATGTCGTGTTCGTGTCCGCGTCCGCCTGGCACGTCACCGTGCCGTCCGCGTTGACCACCCGCACGTAGCTCCCCGCCGCGCAGGTCCCGGTCACCCGGCTCTGCAGCACCGTCGTGTTCGCCTCGAACTGCGTCCCCGCCAGCGTCAGGCCCGTCCCCGCCGTGTACGCCGTGTCGTCGTCCACCTCGCAGGCCACCGTGCCGTCCGCGTTTATCACCCGGATGCTCTGGCCCGCCGCGCACGTCGCCAGCACCCGCCGCTGCAGGTAGTTCACGTCCGCGCTGAACGTCGTCCCGGTGAGCTGGAGCCCCGTCCCCGCCGCGTACGTCGTGTCCGAGTCCTCGTCCGCCGCGCACGCCCACACCCCCGAGAGGTACTTCATCACGTACCCCTCGGAGCACGTCGCCGCCGGCATGTACGTTCCCGCGTGGTCGTGATCCCCGGCCGCCACGGTCCCCGCCGCCGTTCCGATGCTCGCCGCGAACGTCGTCCCGGTGAGCTGGAGCCCCGTCCCCGCCGAGTAGGTCGTGTCATTCTGGCATGTCACCGAGCCGTCTCCGGCGATGGACCGGATGCTCGACCCCGCCGCGCACGTCCCCATCACCCGCGCCTGGATCACCGAGGTGTCCACCTCGAACAGCGTGCCCGTCAGCGTCAATCCCGTCCCCGCCGTGTACGCCGGGAACGCCTCGCACGTCACCGCCCCCGTGGCGTCGATGGCCCGGATCGCCTGGCCCGCCGCGCAGCCCGACCCCACCCGCCGCTGCACGTAGCTCGTGTCCGCCGTGAAGTTCGTGCCCGTCAGCGTCACGCCCAGGCTCCCGGTGTACGTCGTGTTCTCGTCGAGGTCGTCGCCGCACTCCCATGCCGTCGTGAGGTCGTTGTACTTCACGACCTGCCCCGCGGCGCAGGTGATCGCCGAGATCGTTTCGTCGAAATCCGCGAAGTCCGCGAACTCGGCGTGGGTGTGATCCCCGGCCGCCACCGTCCCGGCCGTGGTCCCGGTGGTCACCTCGATCTGCACGTGGCCCATCCCGTCGTCCGTGCTCACGATCGGCGCCACCCCGGTCACCGACACGATCTCGCCGCCGCCAGAGCCCGTGGTCTGGTCCACCGCGCACGTGATGGCACCCGTAGCCGGATCGATGGCCTTCACCACCTGCCCCACCGGGCACGTCCCGTTCATCGTGTCACCGCCGATGCTCACCCGCCGCTGCGCCGTCTCGAAGTTCACCAACAGCTCGTTCTCGCCGCTGATGATGATGCCCTCTCCCGCCGTGTAGCTCGCGCCCGCGGGCGTGGCGCAGATCACTATTCCTGTCGTGGGATCGATGCTCTCCACGAACTGACCCACCCCGCACGACGCCGACAGCCGCACCTGGATCAGATCCGTGTCCACTTCGAACTCCTCCCCCGCCAGGTTCAGACCGTACCCCGCCGTGTACAAAGCCCCCGCGCTCTCCGCCGCGCACGTCACCACCCCCGTGGCCGGGTTGATGTTCGACACGAACGACCCCGCCGGGCACATCGTCGTCCCGTTCAGCAGCGGCTGGTATCCCGCGTGGGCGTGGTCCCCAGCCGCCACCGTCCCCGATGTCGTCCCGAACGCCACCGACAGGGTCGGCTCGCTGGGCGTGGTGGCGTCCTTCATCAGGCCCGTGCCCGCGTGCACATCCACCAGCCCCGTCAGTCCCGCGTCCCCCAGGTCCGCCTGCAGGTCCGTCTCGCAGATCGGGCCGTTCACCGGATCCCAGCCACGAAGGAACTGCGAGCCCCCGCACGTGAAGTCCAGGGTCTCCTGGATGTCGTCCTGGACCATCGTCCCCACCTGCTGGCAGAACCGCGCCTCCTGCGCGAACGGCACTGCCGCCAGGCGCACCCGCGCCATCTCCTCGTCCAGCGCCACCGTCACTCCCAGCCACAGCTCCTCCGTGGCCAGAAGATCCTCGAAGTACAGGCTGTTGATCGTTCCCAGGTACACCGTGAAGAACCCCTGGTCGAAGTGCACCTGGTTCACCCCGTTGTAGATCTCGGCCCACAGCTGCGTGCCATCCGTGGCCGCGTCGTAGATCGCGAAGCGGACGTTCGCGCTCCCGTCGATCACGTTGCCCACGCTGTCCGTCAGGATGCCCTGCACCGGGATCAGGTCCGGCACGGACGCGGCCGGACTGCCGGCGAAGGCCAGCGTGATGACGAGGGCCGTTGCGATTGCGCTGATGGTTCTCATAATCTTCTCTCCTTCGAGGTTCTTTACTGATCGATCTGCGGCCCGATCCCCAGCCGCATCCGGTACGACGTGCTCTGCGTCCCCACCATCGTCGCGGGCACGTCCCCGATGGTGACGGTCATCCGGTAGCTCGTGGACCCCACCCGGCCGCCGCCGGACACCACCCCGAACGCCGTGCGTATCACATCCGTGTCAGCGTCCGTATCCGCGTCGGCATCCGCGTCGGCGTCAGCGTCGGCGTCCGTGTCCGCGTCGGCATCGGCGTCGGTATCGGCGTCGGCATCGGCGTCGGCATCGGCGTCGGTATCGGCGTCGGCATCCGCGTCGGTGTCCGCGTCCGAGTCCGCGTCGGTGTCCGCGTCGGTGTCCGCGTCGGTGTCCGCGTCGGTGTCCGCGTCGGTATCCGCGTCCGTGTCGGCGTCGGTGTCCGCGTCCGTGTCGGTGTCCGCGTCCGCGTCCGTGTCGGTGTCCGCGTCCGCGTCGCTGTCCGCGTCCGAGTCCCCGTCGCTATCCGCGTCCGTGTCCGTGTCCGTGTCCGCATCCGTGCCCGAACCGTCATCGTCGCTCGCCTCGGGCACGATCAGCGAGCAGGCCGCGGCCGCGTTCAGAAACCAGACCAGCAATGCCAGTTGACCGTGTTTCATTGACTACATTCCCCTGGAAAAAGGCTCCCTTCCCCTCCCGGGAAAGCCCTCATCGTTTGGTGACTGCAAATGGTAGCAGTTTTTTACCGATCGGAAGTGTGTTTTTTTTTATTTCAGAGCTTCTGTCCCCGCCGCCTTGAAGTTCCGTCCCCAGCGGATCTTCTCATGGGCCTCGTCGGGCAACGAGGTGCGCCCGTCCACGGCCAGGGCGGCGACCTCCTGCCCGACCCCCGGGCCGAGCATGAAGCCCTGGCCGCACATGCCCACGGCCAGGACCATGCCGGCCACCTCGGGCACCGCGTCCACGATGGGCACGCCGTCCGGGGTCATGGGGTAGCAGCCGCGCCAGACCCGGCGTACCAGGGCGTGGCGCATCCGCGGCAGCAGCGAGGTCATCCGCGCCGCGAGGATCGGCAGGAACTCCGAGAGGCTCTCGCGCACGTCGCCGACGAACAGCTCTTTCGGCGTGTAACAGAAAATGATCTGGCCCTCGTCGTTCTGGCCGAAGTAGAAGTTCGCGGTCTTCCCCTCGGGCCCGGGCCGCATGTCCACCACCAGGGGCTTCAGGAACGGCGCCATGGGTGCCGTGATGCCCGCCTCGTGGGAGTCGGGCGCGACCGGGATATCGATGCCGAGGAGCCCGCCGTCCCCGGCCGCGTCCGCGCCCGTGGCGACGACCACGATCGGCGCCTCGTAGCGGCCCTTGTCGGTTCGCACGCCGCGGATCCGGCCGCTGCCTGTTTCGTAGGCGATCACCTTCTCGTTGAACGCGAACCTCGCGCCGAGGCCTTGTGCCGCGCGCTGGAACGCTACCGGAACCTTGAGAGGCGAGAGCTGTCCGTCGTTCGGCGAGTACGTGCCGCCGCGCAGGCCCTCGGGGTTGATGCCCGGCACGAGCCCGGCCATGGCCTCCGCATCGATCCAATCGATATCCAGATCGAACCGCCGCTGGATCGGGAACAGTCCGGTCAGGGTGCGCTCCAGGGCCTCGTCGTAGACCGGGAAGGCGTAGCCGCCGGGCTTCCAGCCCACGTCCGTGCCGTGGGTCTCCTTCCACGTCGACATCTGGGCCAGGGAGCGGGAGCAGAGCACGATCTTCGCCGGGTCTGAGTGGGTGGCGCGGATCCCGCCGATGGCGGCCTTGTTGTCGCCCTGCCCCACGGCGGGGCGGCGCTCGAGCACCAGCACCTCCAGGCCGCGCAGGGCCAGGTTGTAGGCCGAGGGCACTCCCACGCTGCCGCCGCCCACCACGATGGCGTCGAAGGTCCGCCGCTCAGTCATCGCCGCCTCCCCGGGTGAAGGTGCCGAGCGGCACCTCGGCGGTCAGCGGCCTCACTGTCCCGGGCGTCACCTCGCCGAGATCCACGCCCTCCTCCCGGAAGATCCGCCGGACCAGCTCGGTGCAGGTCTTGCCCCCGCAGCCGCCCATCGACGGCCGCGCCAGGGCCTTGAGCTGGTTCAGGTCGCGCACCCCGGCCCGGATCTCGCGGACGATCTCGCTCTTGCGGACGCGCTCGCACCGGCAGACGATCGGATCCTCGTCGTCGCCGGGCAGTACCGCGTCCACGGGCAACGACAGCTCGCGCACGGCAAAGCCCGCCACCCTCAGCCGCTCGTCGAAAGGCACTTCGACCTGCAGAAGCAGCCGCCGGTCCTGGTCCGGCCGCTCGCGCAGGGCGACCACCCGGCCCGTGCCCACCGGTGCACCGTCCATGTCGGTCGTGACGACCTCGCGACCGAGGGGCACGCGGGTCGCGGGGAACTCGAAGGGCAGCGTGATCAGGGTGGTCTCGCGGGCCGGATCCCAGTCCTCGTTCACCAGGACGATGGCCAGCCCCGGGCAGACCGTCACGCAGCTCGCGCAGCCCAGGCAACCGCCCGAGTACTCGGGCAGGCCCATGATGCCCTCCATGGAGATCAGCTGCTCGGGGCACGAGGCCGAGCACGGGTTGCACGGGATCTCCTGCACGCAGCGGATCACCGGGAACACGCGCTCGCCCCGATCCGGCGGCGGGCTCCACGACGCGGTGCGACCGGGCCGGCTCCGCAGGGTGACGGCCAGGCTCTCCCAGTGCTCGGGGATGCCCACCAGGACACCGAGCTCCCGGGCGAGCCTCCGGCCCGCGATGCGGCCCGAGAAGATGGCGGCCGAGGCCTCGGCCACCTCCTCGGAGTCCCCCGCGGCCCAGACCTTGAGCCCGTACTGGCGGGCCTTGGCCAGGATCTCGTCCACCGGGCTCAGTCCCACGGCGATCAGCAGGGTGTCGGCCTCGAAGGTCTGTTCCGTGGCGGCCACGGGCTCGAACCGCGCATCGACGGCGCCGATGGTCACGCGCTCGAGGTGCTCGCCACCTTCGGCCCTGATCACGGTATGGGAGGTCCAGATCGGCACGCCCAGCCGCTTCAGCTTGTCGGCGTGGACCTTGTAACCGCCGCACTCC
>CAYZAI010000037.1:0-19752 GCA_964476305.1 uncultured Myxococcales bacterium | reverse complement strand
TACCTCAGGCACCTCTTCCTGGCCGGCGAGATGCTCGCCGCGCGCCTGCTCACCGTGCACAACCTCCATCACTTCGGTGCGCTGATGGCCGGGATCCGCGAGGCCGTGGCCGCGGGCCGGCTCTCGGAGTTCCGGCGCTCGTGGCTAGCGTCGGCAGAGGAAGCGTGAGCCAACGCGCGCCACACCCTGGCCCCCTGGTGCCGTTCGACGAGCGAGACTCGGTCTTCGCCCGCACAAGGCTTCGCCCCGGCTCGCCGGAGTACGACGCCTACTACGACGCGCACCCCGGGAACAGGGCCTCCGACGACCGCACCCGGGCCCTGCCTCCCCTGGCGTCACCGGGCACCCGCAGGTACCGGGCAGCCGAGGGCGCGCTTGTCGAGGCGATGTTCGACGCCTCGGACCTCGTCGCGGCCGCTGTGGAGGCCGCCTCCGCTCCGGCCGTGCCCGATGGCCTGGGCTCGCCGGACGAAGCGCCCCGAGAGCGAACGACTGCGCAACCCGCGCCCGAGGCCCTGACCCGCTTCGCCAGGGAGGCCTCGCTGTTCCTGGGCGCAGACGACGTGGGCATCACCTCGCTGGATCCGGCGTTCGTCTACACCCACCGGGGCCGGCCCCTGAGCCGCTTCGGCGATCCCGTCGATCTGGCCCATCGCTTCGCCGTCGTTCTGGTCTTCCCCATGTGCCAGGCCCTCGTATCCACCAGCCCGCTGATGTCCTCCACCGCTGAGACCGCCCGGGTCTACCAGCAGGCGGCCGCAACGTGCTTCGGTCTGGCCCGGGCGTTCGAGCGTCTGGGCGTCCCGGCCCGGGCCCATGTGGACTCCAACTACCTGGTGGTCTGCCCGCCCTTGGCCGAGGCGGCGGGATTGGGCGAGGTGGGCCGCAACGGCATCCTCGTCCACCGGACGCTGGGACCGGGCGTGCGCCTGGGCGCGGTCACCGTGGACGCGGAGCTCATCCCCGACGGGGCGCGCGACTTCGGAATCGCGGCGTTCTGCCGGGTCTGCGGCAAGTGCGCGGCCAACTGTCCGGCGGCCGCCATCCCCGCGGGGGACCCCGAGCCGGTGCGCGGCGCGCTCAAGTGGCCCCTGGTCGCGGAGCGCTGTTACCACTTCTGGCGGACCCAGGGCACGGACTGCGGCGTCTGCGTCCGGACCTGCCCCTTTGCCAAGCCGGACACGCCGTTGCACCGGTTGGTGCGGCGGGTCGTACGCTCGACCGCCGTAATGAACCGCATGCTGCTTCGTGCCGACGACCTGATCTACGGTGCCGCGCCGCCGCCGTCCCCTTCGCCCTTCACGGGCTTTGAAACCGAGGAGGATCCATGAAACCGCGCGTCCTGGTCACCCGCCGCATTCCCGAGGCCGGCCTCGAGATGCTCATCGAGGCCTGCGAGATCGACGTCCGCGAGGGTGACCTGCCCCCGACGCGGGACGAGCTGGTCGCCAGCGTCCCTGGCGCCCGGGGGCTCTTGTGCCTGCTCTCGGACCCCGTGGACGCGGCGGTCATCGCCGCCGGTGCGGATCTTCGCGTCATCAGCACCTACGCCGTGGGCTTCGACAACATCGACGTGGCCGCGGCCACGGCCCGGGGCATCCCCGTGGGGAACACACCGGGCGTGCTGACCGAGACCACAGCTGACTTGGCGTGGTCGCTGCTGATGAGCGCGGCGCGGCGCATCGTCGAGGGTGCGGACTTTGCCCGGGCCGGCAAGTGGAAGACCTGGGGTCCGAAGCTGCTTCTCGGCTGCGATGTGCACGGAGCCACCTTGGGGCTCCATGGTTTCGGCCGCATCGGCCGCGCCATGGCGCGCCGGGCCCGGGGTTTTGGCATGCGCGTTCTCTACTGCGATCCGACAGTCCCCGCGGCCGAGGCCGAAGGCGCCGAACCCGCGGACCTCGACACGCTGCTTGGCGAGTCCGACTACTTGAGCCTCCACGCGCCGCTGACACCCGAGACCCGCGGTCTGCTGGATGCCGCGGCGCTTCGCCGGATGAAGCCCGGCGCGGTGCTGATCAACACAGCCCGCGGGCCGATGGTGGATCACGATGCGTTGCTGGCGGCCCTGCGCGAGGGCCGCCCGGGCTACGCGGCCCTCGACGTCACGGATCCCGAGCCCCTGCCTGCCGGGCACCCGCTGTACGCCCAACCCAACTGCCTGATCGTTCCGCATTTGGGCAGCGCCAGCGTGGCGACGCGGGATCGCATGGCGCGGATGGCGGCCGAGAACCTCCTGGCCGGCCTGCGCGGCGAGTTCCCGCCCAATTGCGTCAACCCCGAGGTCCGCGGCTGAAGAACGGCTCGCCGCATACGGGGCTACCAGGCGATCGCCAAGGTCTCTTGGGTTCCGTTCCCCTCAGTGGATGGTGCGCTTGCGGGCTGCGGAGCGGTCGCGGGGCGGCGCGTCCTCGACCTTGACGACGTCGAAGAACACCTCGCCGGACTCTTCGTCGACGAAGGGGATGGCCAGCGGATGGGGCGCGGCCTTCCAGCCGTCGTTCGAGCCGTCGATCACGCGCACCGCCTTGGCTCCGTGGGACACCAGCAGCTGCTCGGCGTCCCCGGCCGGGGCGCCCGCCGGGAGCGGCCAGAGCACCTCGCAACCGCTGGCCAGCAGGGGCCTCTCCTGGCGCCACCCGTTGGTGTTGCGCAGGCCGAACCGAGTGTAGACCCGATCGAGGTCCGCGCTCTCGACGACGCCCCCTCGGCTGTCGAACAAGGCGTCGGCCTCGACGGCCGCGTCCTCGAGCGCGGCGTTGATGGACGCCACGGCGTTCATGGCCTCGTCGTCGCCGGCAAAAAGCGCGGCCAGCGCCGCGGGGTGCCGCCCGCCGTCGTCCTTGCCGAATGGCTCGCCGGAATGCTGATCCATGACTGGAATCTCTAGCACGAACCGGCCTTCGAATCCAGCGCGGTTCGACGGTGGCGACGCCGCTTCGAGGCGATATTTTTTACCGGTTGCGCTCTTTGGGGGGGGAAAGCCGGGGAGGCCGGATGGTCCTCCCCGGCGCGGGAGGGAGCTACTCGCCGGGGGTGTCACCCGGGTCGTAGACCGGTCCGGTCATGCCCAGGTAGAGATCGAAGATGCTGGTCAGCCGCACCTGGAAGTCGAGCAGGCCCTTGTACTGCTTGAGGTAGCCCGTGACCTTGGCCATGTTGTTCTCGATCTCCGCGAGGATGGCGGCCAGTTCCTCCGGGGTGTAGGTGTTCCCCACCGGGTAGCCGATGACTGCCGGGCAGTCGTTCTCGGGATCCGCGTCGATGGGATCGTAGGGGTTGTCGCAACAGTTGTCCTCGAGCCACGGCGTGGTGTCGTCGGCATCGCACTCGGTGGAGCGGCTCTTCATGGCGTTGGCGTAGCCGATCATGGCCGCGGCCACGCCTATTCCGGTCTCCTCCTCGGTCACGTAGGGGTGGTAGACCTCGTTGACCCCGTACTCGGCGATGCCGGAGTAGACCATCTGGTTCTCCTGGTCGAAGTACTGCACGGCGTTGCCGTAGGTCTCGATGGCGCCGCCCTGGGTCTGCCACATCCGTGAGGTGTTGTAGAACGAGAAGTCGTAGTTGTGCTGGAACCGCGCCATGCTCAGCAGCGAGGCGTAGACCTGGACCGTGAAGCTCGCCACCGGCTCGATGGGCGTGAACTCGTAGCCGAAGTTCTGCGTGATGAACTCCTTCGGGTCGAAGTTGCCCGAGGCCGTTCCCCAGTCGGTGTTGTTCAGGAACACCCAGGGGTTGGTGATGTCCATTGTGGGGTTGGCCCAGTCGCGCCAGTAGACCTTGGGCTGCTTGTAGCCCGTGGGCAGGATCGGCAGCGTCGGGGACAGGAGCT
Source organism: uncultured Myxococcales bacterium (assembly GCA_964476305.1). Lineage (GTDB taxonomy): Bacteria > Myxococcota_A > Polyangia > JAAYKL01 > JAAYKL01 > CAYZAI01. Next base: position 15,917 of record CAYZAI010000037.1, on the reverse strand, counting down.
CTGTGTCGCTGGACATCCGGCTCATGGCCACCATCGGCGCCCACGCGCCCCAGTTCTCGCCCATCAGGGCCGAGAAGTACCGCTTGATCTGCCAGTTGAAGTTGTCGAAGAAGCTGACGCGGTACAGGCGCACGTCGTGGGCCGTGTCGCGGCCGACGAAGTACGTGGCCGACTCGGACAGGCCCTGGATCGCCATGACCTTGTCGTAGTAGTAGCCGACGTTCCACAGGCAGCGCCAGAAGCTGTTGCCGCAGTTGTTGTCGTAGTTGTAGTTGCCGTAGCGCGTCTCGAACACGCGTCCGCCGTTGCCGATGTCGAACCCGAACGTGCCGTTCACGCCCATCACGAGGTCGGCATCCAGGGCGAACTCGCCGTTCTGGGGCCGCTCTCCCACCTGGTAGGGCGACATGGCGTCCGGCGCGGCGATGGTCTGCCACAGCATGTTGAACCCGTCGTGCAGGGCCATGGTGTAGCCGCCCCAGGAGTTGAACGGGTCTGTCTGCATCGCGTCGATCTGCCGCGGATCGGTGTAGAGCGGGGCCACGATCTCCTGGTACAGGGTGTAGATGTCGTTGAAGTTCTTGGGCGTGCGGTAGAGCCGCTCGTAGTATCCGGCCGCGTAGTTCTCGGGCCTGTAGCCCACGCGGTTTCGGATGAACGAGCGGGTGATGTACCACTGGTCCCAGTCGGCGATGTGGTAGTGCATCCGCTCCCAGTCGTCGGCGCCCAGGTCGCGGCGACGGCAGTCGTTGGAGATGTCGGCGCCGTTGTCCGTGCAGTAGGCGTAGGGCGCGCGGATCATCGTGTCGGACGGGTCCTTGAGGTTGAAGCCCGGCTCCCACGAGTTGCCCTGCGAGCGCACGCGCCAGTCGAACTCGCGGATGTCGCGGACCTCGCGGTTGGACTGGAGGTTGAAGCCCAGGTCGGGCCAGTTCTGGTACCACTGGGTGTAGTGTGGCGAGTAGAACGCCGTGTAGAAGAACACCAGCGGATTTCCGCCGGACTGCTGGTAGTCATTCAGCATTTGCTTGATGGTGTAGCCGTTGATCTCCTCGGTGTTGATACGAGTGGGCCAGCCCCAGACCGAGAACTTGTCGCCGACGTCCAGGCCCGTGGCCGAGCACTCCCACGTGCCGTCCGTGTTCCAGGAGTCGACGATGCACGGCGGCTCGCCCGGGTTGCAGGCCTCCAGGTCGATGGAGGTGGTCGTGATGCTGCCCTGGTCCACGCACAGGCGCTGCCCGGTCTTGCCGATGACGACCGGGATCTGGCCGTCCTCGTTGGGCACGAGGGCGTCGGGGGCGATGGCCGGGTACGGCGCGTTCTCGATGATGGTGTCGCTGTCGCCGATGGCCGTGACGTACCCGGGCCGGAACGTGGCGTGGTTCTTCCAGTTGGCCGAGCCGAGGCCCGCGGTCGGGTACTCCTTGTAGACCTCGAAGTGGTGGCCGTAGCCGTAGAGCATGGCGGCCCAGTCGTAGCGGCCCACGCCGGCCTCGTCGATGTGGTAGCTGGCCGAGTAGTCCATCACCGAGGAATAGGCGTAGTGATAGAGCTTCTTGAAGATCTCGTACTTGGAGATCGGGTCGCCGCCGTCCTTCCAGTCGACGAAGCGCGGGCCCACCCGGCCGCTGGCATTGCCGCAGCCGGTCTCCTCGTTCCAGGGCATCTCATCCGGGACTTCGTCGTACTTGGGCGCCATCCAGTCGGTGCTGGAGTCGGCGCAACCGTTGGTGCGGATCTTCCAGTAGTCCTCGAAGTAGTTGATGTAGTCCTGGGAGCCGGCGAAGTTGTGGCGCAGGCCCATGCTGTGCCCCAGCTCGTGCGGGACCACGGCGGTGATCAGCTTCTTGCGGGCGAGGCGCCACAGGATGTTGGCGAACCCGTCGGCGGTGTAGCCGGAGTCACCGGGCTGGGGCAGGCGGCCCTCGCTGCGAAGCCTCTGAACCTCGAAGGCCAGGGCGTTGGCCGCATCGTCGGTCCCGACAGCCGCGAAGTCCGCCTTGTACTTGTCCTCGAGCCACTCCTGCATCGACTGCTGGGCCTTGATCAGCCGGAAGGGATCCCGGCGGGTGACCAGGGCCATGTCCTTGGCGTCCTCGGAGAGGGCGTTGTTCTCGGCGAGGGTGGGGTTCAAGCCGATGGCCGCCAGCAGGGTCCGGGTCTGTCCCGGGGTGGCGGCGAGGAGCGCTTCCTCGATGGCCCCGCCCTCGGGGTGGTCCGCGATGGAGGAAATGATGTCGTCGCTGAGGTACCCTCCGGTGGCGTCGTAGCTGTCCGCCGCGGCCCGCATCAGGTCGTCCGCGGTGAACGGGAAGACCAGGGCGTCGGAGGGCTTGCTGTTCTGCTCGTGGGAGGGCATGTGGTCGTCGCCGGCGGCGGCGGCGATGTCGTCGAGGCTCACGTTGAACTTGCGCGACTTGGCGAGGCTCGCCTGCATCCAGCCGCCCTGGCTGGCGATGTCCGAGGCCGAGTACCCCCCGGCCCCTCCAGCCAAGGCCCCACCGCCCGCGGTGTTGGCCAGGATGGCGTTGGTGCCCGAGCCGGTGTACTTGTTCTTCCAGTCGAGCAGGTTGTAGCCGTCGATGTACTCCTTGGTGCTGAGGTCGCCGGTGATCAGCATCGTGCTGTCCACGATGCGGCGGGCGGCCATGTCGTTGTGCATGTAGATGTGCCCCACGCCGCAGAGCGTCTCGCCGGTGATCGTGTCGGAGTGACCCGGGCCCAGGCCCAGGAGGCGGAAGCCCTCGTACCACTTCTCGACCCAGTAGGCGAAGCTGTAGCGGACGTCACCGAGGCGGGGTGAGGCCTCGCGCAGCGTGCAGATCGGCCATTCGGCGGCCTCGGTCCAGATCCGGCCGGTCTTGGGGTTGATACCGGGGTTCTCCGGGTTGAACACGCAGTGGCTCAACTCCTGGATGCGCTCCCAGCAGACGTCGGGCTCGACGCCGTTGGGATCGTAGTCCGGTCCGAGCACCGGGTTGAATCGGCACATGGCGAAGGGCGGCCGGTCCGCGTCGTACCAGTTGTGGTCGAAGCCCCGCATGTCGCCGTTCTCGGCCGGGATCGGGGCGATCTTCGCGAAGGCGCCCTGGCCGCCCTCCTTGCGTCGCATGTCGTCGGTGATCGCCGGCATGTTGGCGTCGGTCTCGGCGTTGTACTGCCCGGCGGCCTTGCGCTTGAGGATGTTGATGGTGCGCGTGTGGGGTGCGTTCCAGCGGTCGCCGATCTTCTCCATGGCCGAGCGGGTCTCGTTCACGGACTCGTCGGCCATGGCCCACTTCCACGCGTCCAGGGAGGCCTGGTCAGGCTGGTGATCGACCTCGTAGCTCCAGATGCCGGGAGTGTCCGGCGTGGGCTCGGCCAGCTTCGGCTCGGAGGGGTTGCGCACCAGCTCCTCGGGCCACTCGGCGTTGTTGTAGTACACCATCGGCCGCACGCGCCGCTCGTTGTAGGGCAGGGTGCAGTAGTGGGTCGGCGCGCACTCGTCCACGAGATCCTGCGGGAGCACGCGGAACTTGCAGGCGAACTTCTCTTCGTAGGCCACGCGGTCCACCGGGCGCAGCTCTGTGTAGATGTCGCAGATGCTGTTGCAACCGGCCTCGGAGGTGGTGTCCGCGGGATCGTAGTCCCGGCAGCAGTCGGCCGAGGTCCGGCACAGGGTCGGGGTGTCGAGGACATTGTTGTCCTCGTCCCGGTTGAACAGCGCATGCTCGGACATCGACCAGTCGATGCCCATGGGCTCGCTGGTCTCGGGATCGAGGCGGTCCCAGCTGTGGGACTGCTCCCAGATGTTGTGGCGCTGGACGAACATCTTGCGCGAGGACTCGACGATGGCTTCCGCCGGGTCGTACTGCAGATACTCGGACATGAAGAACCCGAACTGGTCCGAGATCGCGCCCGAGGCGGGCATGGGCTCGAAGTCTCGGGTGTTGCGGTCGTTCAGCCAGAACGAATTGCGGACATAGTACATCGTCGACGAGCACTCCATGGCCTCGTTGCCGAAGAGCCAGCAGCCCGGGATCTCGCCGTAGCCCTCGAGCCAGGCGGTCTCGGGCGCGGCCACGAACGCCGTGGTCACGTCGAAGTATCCCTGCTTCAGGCCGGAGCCGTCATCATTCCAGACGATGTCGAAGAACGGGGCCTTGGAGCTCGGCACGCAGCGGTCCTCGGGATCGGCTGCGAATTCGAGGTCAGGTGTGCACTCGTCCTGGACGAAGAACGGAGTGGGCCACTGTGTGACGAACTCGACATCGAACGTGAATCCGGGAGTGAAGTTCGTCGACCACTCGACGCGCATGTACTCGCGCTCCCACCATGGGCGATCCATGGCGTTCTCGGAAACGACATTCATGGACTCGCCGGTGACCGGGTTGTAGTCTCGCTGGATATCGAAGTGCTTCTCAATCCGGTACGTCGCGATGATGGTGTTGGTGGACCAGTCCTCGTCCCACTCGGACGCGTAGGCCTCGGCGTCTTCGACCAGCTCGTTGACGCGCCGTACGTACAGGAAGTCCTCCTGGATGTCGAAGCGCACCCGCAGCGGGTCGGAATACCAGCCCACCACCGAGGGGATGATGAAGCCCTGCAGCATTCCGCCGGGCACGTCGACCACCTTCTGGTGGAAGAACCACTCGCCGTTCAGCATGGACTTCTTGATGGCATTGGGCTGAACGCGGTCGATGGGGGCCCGCTCCTCCGCGCAGCCCGCCAGCACGACCGCAACCAGCAGTCCGGCCAGCATCGCAAAACCGAAACGCCATTTTCTCATCTTCGACCGTCCTTCCTTGGCTTGCCCGGGATACTCCCGTGGCAAAGAATCAACTCGACTTCGAGTTCGTTTTTCAGGAATGTTTGTCTGTCTCGCGCGTTCAACTCGTTTTTCCCTGGATCGGCAAGCGGCATCCAACATCAATTCGTTTTCCTTGTCAACATGGCCGTCCTGCCGCGGAACCCTCGGTCCCGTGGTTCTTTTCCGCACCATTTTCGATAAAGTAGCAATTTGTCTGCCAGGAACCCGTCGAGACTCCGGTCATGCGCATGGGCCGGGTGCCGGTTCCGGCACCCGAGGGGAATAACCCGCGTTTTCGCGGGTTATTCTGGGGACAGCGGATCTCGGCCCGGTTGGCCAGCACCTCCTGGTGCCGAGCGCGGCTTGGGTATTCGAGTCCCCATCGTCCGATTCGAGGGCCGGGCCAAGGGGCTGTGACAGGCCTCTGGTCTTGAACGGGCCCCTGCCCCGTGCTACGCACTTCGGCGCATGAAGTGCCTTCCCGCGTGCCCTTCGGTCGCCCGCGCCGGGGCGGTGATTCTCGCCGCGCTCGCCCTGTGCGCCCCGGACTCGGCTCCGGCGGACGGCGTCGACGCCACGATGCCCCTCGTGGAACAGACTCTCGGCTTCATGAGGTCCGCGGCCCTCGACCCACCGCAGGACCACGTGCTGCTCAGGGCCGGGGCTCTGCGAGTCTGCGGCGCGGACCTCTCACAGCCGGGATGCCTGCGCCCGGGAGTGGAACCGCCCAGGCCGGGCCTGACCGGTCCCGAGGCCAACCGGGTCTGGCGCGAGGTGATCGAATCCGCGCTGGTCGCCGAAGCGCTGCGGCAAGGGGACGATTTCGACAAGATCGCGTTTCAGCGTTTCGTCATGGACGCGATGGTCGAGGCGCTCGGAGATCCGTCGAGCTTCTACGTGCTTCCCTCGATCTACCGCAAGATCGCGGCGATCCCCGGTGACTTCGCCGGCTTCGGTCTCACCGTGGTCCCGGATCGGGACGGCCTCGTGGCCACTGCGGTGCACGACGGATCGCCCGCGGCCGCGGCCGGTCTGACGAGCGGCGCACGCATCGTCGAGGTCAATGGCGAGGGCGTGACCGGCTATCTCAGGGCCGCGGCCCTGGCCGCGATCTGGGGTGCGGACGGCGAAACCTTGCGCTTGAAGATCCGGCACGGCGACGGGACGTCGAGCCTCGAAATCCGCTACCGCCCGTGGACTTTCGAGCCCTTTGCCGCCTCACGTCGCGAGCGGATCCTCTTCCTGCGTGTCAACACACTCGGCGGCGGCCTCGCGGATCGGGTCCGGCGCGAGATCGCGGGGCCCTGCCCTCCCGCCGGGATTGTTCTCGACCTGCGGAGCGCCAGCGGCGGCGACGAGGACGAGATGGTCGCCCTGGCCGACCTGTTGCTCGGCGCCGGTCCCTTGGGATCCCGGGAGATGCGGGAAGCTCTCGGCAGCCGGACATGGGTCACGGTCTCTGTCACGTCCGGTGAGCGTACCGACCTCCCGGTGGCCGTGGTCGTCGGCCCGGGCACCGCCGGCCTCGCCGAGGTCCTGGCCTCGTCTCTGCGCGTGCCCGCTCGGGCGATCCTCGTCGGTCGGCGGACCGCGGGCCTCGATACCCGGGAGACCCTGCGCCCCTTTCCGGACGGCTCGGCGATCCAGCTGACGTCCATGCGCCTGCGCGGTCCAGGGGGCGTCTCACTTTCCGAGGGAGTCCTGCCCCACGTCGAGACTTCACGGCCCGGCGTGGTCGACCTGGCTGCTCGCATTCTCGAGGACGCCGGCGGGGACCCGTCCCTGGAAACCCTGCTCGCCGTGGCGCAACGCGCCGTCTCCTCCCCATGACCGCTTCCCGCTTCGCTCTGGCTGCTGCGGCCGCGGGGCTGGCCGTTTTCACCGGTCTGGTCACGAGCGCCGAGGGCGGTCCGGACCCGGATCCGATCGCCGCCTGGGTGGACCCCTTTCGCGCGTGCCTCGCGAGAGTCCACTCGCTGTCCGCGCGCTTCACCCAGGATCTGGACCACCCGCTGGGCGTCCGAGGCTCTCCCGAGACCGGCAGGCTGGAGATGCGTCGAGGCGGGCGAATGCGACTCGACTACGACTCGCCACCGGGGCGGGCCGTGGCGTCGGATGGCCGGTTCGTCCGCTCGTGGGATCCCGCGACCCGGCTTTTCGTCGAACAACCGGTACGGGAGAGCCTCCTGCCCCGAGCCTTTGCCTTTGTCTTGGACACGACCGCGTTGCCCGGCTTCTCGGTCCGCTTCATCGGAGGCGCACGTCAGCCGAAGCCCGGCGGCGGCCTTGGAGTGATCGCCCTCGTGCCGGAGGGCGGCGAGGCCATGGCGGAGCGGGTGGCGTTCGTTCTGGAACCGTCCTGCCCGGGCCTGCGCCGCGTGGTGGTCGCGCAGCCGGGCGGGGTTTCCTGCCGGCTGACGTTCGAGGATTTTTCGATCAACCCCGGCATCGGCCACCGGCGCTTCGTGCTGACACCACCCCCTGGTGTCGCGGTTGTCCGCCCATGACGCGGCCGCCTTCCCGCGGTCCGCTGGCGATCGCCGTCGCCGTGGCACTCACCGTCGCCGCGTTGCGTGCCATCGCCTCGGAGGCCCAAGGCCCGGACTGGCTGGTCCTGGTCACGCCGACCGCGGGCTGGTTGCGCAATACCACGACCTTCCCGATCCCGGTCGGCCGCGACGAGAATGACGAACTCGTCTTTGACAACTACAAGATGACCGACGACGGGTGGGGCGGGGGCGTCACGCTGATGGGATTCTACAAGCGGATCTCGCTGACCAGCGTGTTCTTCGGCTTCCCCGAGGTCAACCGCGCCAGCCTGCTCGGCAACATCACCTATCTCTCGGGTTCGATCCCCACCGGGACCTTCGTCGAGCCCTACCTCGGTCTCGGGTTCGCCGGGGTGGCCACCGACGCCCGCTTCCACGATTTCGAGGACGTGCGCGACGACGACCTCGGCGGGCTGACCTTGCGCGGGTTCGCCAGGATGGAGTGGATCTCCGTCGAGAACCGCGTGGCCGCGCCCTTCCCCAAGATCGGCGTCAAGTTCAAGCTGCCGCTCCAGCATTGGTACGTTCAGCCGTTCTACAGCTTCATGTACGAGCACGTTCGCACCCGGGCGCGCTCAGGCGGCGGCAGCGTCGAGCTCTGGGAGATCGATGTCGATTCTGACGAGATCGTCGGCGACGGGCCGGTGGACGTGATAGACATCCGTGCTTTCGACAAGACCACCGAGAAGCACTACACCTCGAACCTCGTGGGATCTGATTTCTTCTTTGATTTTCACTACTTCTTGCAGTTGCGGGCCAAGGTCTACTACAATGTCGACCACGACTTGTGGACCGTGCGGCTGATCGGCGCGATGCTGTTCAACGAGCACCTGGGCCTCGCGGTCTATTTCGAGCACACGCAGAAGATCACGGTCACCAACACCTACTTCCTCGTGGGGCCGGCGTTCGTGTTCACACCGCCGGGGTTCATGGAGGAGATGATGCGGCGTCGCCGGGCCGCCGCCGAGGAGCGGGAATGATTCACTGGCACATTGCGAAAGGCGCGCTCGCGCTGCTGCTGGTCCTGTCCGCCGGCTGTGGAGGCGGGAACGATGACGACGGGAACGACGACGACGGTGGCACCGACGATACCGTCGGGACTGTCGAGGTCGCGGGCGACTGGGACGGCGACGCGCCCGAAGGCACCGGCTTCCGGGTCTCGCTGTTCGCCTGTCCGTTCAACATGCCCCCGGACTATTTCCAAGAGGGCGAGTTCGATCCCGCAAGCGGCGACGTCGAAGCCGTCATCCCGGAAGTCGAGCCGGGCGAGTGGTGCCTTATGGCGTACGTGGACATGGACCCGGAGGACGGCCTGGCGCCGGTGGACGGCCTCGACGCGGTCAACGCCACCGGTGACGAGAACGAATGGGGCGCGATTTCAATCGAGGTTGTCGCGGGCCAGACCACCGCCGTGGATCTCGTCTTCGCCATCTGAACGAGGCTCAGCCAAGCAGCGAGCGGGCGGAGGCGAGGGCCTCGGCTCGGGGATCGCCCTCTTTCGATCGGCGGCCGAGCCAGGCATGAGCCGCAGCTCGCACCAGGCCCCTCGGACCTTCCCCGAACGGCTTCAGCTCCGAATCGAGCCACGCTCCGGCCTCGTCCGCGGTGGTCCCGGCCGCGAGGCGATCCACCAGGGCCGGCAGCAACTCGGTCACGAGCCGAATCCGGTGCTCCACGGGGACCAGGTCCGAGACCAGAAGCGCCTCGTCCGGAATCCCGGGGAACGCGTCGCCGAGCACGGAGGGTCCCAGGCAATGGCGTATGAACGCGTTGACAATGCCGGTCGCGTGGCGATCGCATTCCTCGACGATCGCATCCAGCTCGTCATCGGGCACGCTGTCGAGCATGGCTGGAGTTGCGTCGTCGAGGATGCCTCCGAGGCAGCGGGACGAGGGGACCTCCACGTAGATCTTGGTCTTGGGCTCGGTGCCCGAGGGCCTGATGATCAGCCGCAGCGCCCGCTCGGGGTCGTCGCCGAGGTGGAACAGGAGCACGTCGCGGTTGGCCGCGTCCGTCGACGAGCGCAGCGGGCCGCCGGCGATCTGGTTGTCCACGAAGCGGGTCACGGCGAGGCCGGCGATCTCCCGCGGAGGATCCTCGCGCAGCACCTTCTGGATGCGGCGGATGCGTTCGAGACCCGTGATCCCCTCCATCACCAGGGAGCGCTGTACGTTGCGGTGGTAGCCGTAGACGCGCCAGATGTCCCGCAGCAGGCCGATGAACGTGCGCCCCGTGTCGGCGAGATCCGAGGCCAGGCCCGCGAGCTGCACCGCGGCGCCGCAGGCGTCCTTGTCGCGAACACGGTGTGTCAGCAGGTAGCCGTGGCTCTCCTCTGTCGTGAAAATGAAATCATCGAGAGCACCGGTCACGGAGTCCCGACCCGTCTCCTCCCCGGTCGGCGGGAAACGGCCGTCGCCTTCGAGGTGGCGAAGAACGTCGCCCATGTACTTGAAGCCAACCATCAGGTCACCCACCACCTGGCAGTCGTGGCGCCGGGCGATGACCCGCTGCAGGCTCGTGGTGACGAGAGTATTGATGAAGATCGGCCGCTCGGGCAGCGTTCCCGCCCTCCGTCGGGCCGAGAGGATCGACTGGAGCAGCAGAGCGCCGATCTCGTTGCCGTTCACGAATCGCATGCCGCCGCCGGGATCCGGCACGACCATGCCCAGGCGGTCCGCGTCCGGGTCCGTGGCGAAACCGACGTGGCAGCCGTGCCCGCTCGCGACCTCGGCCAGCCGCCCCATGGAGTCCGGCACCTCGGGGTTGCCAATGCGGTAGGGCACCGTGGCGAAGGAGCCATCGAAGACGGTCTGCTCGGGCACGGTGTGTACCCGATAGCCGAGGCGTTCGAGGGCTTCGAGCACGGTGCCGCTGCCCGTGCCGCAAAGCGGCGTGAACGCGACATTGGCCGTGCGTGACGCCGTGAGCGAGAGCGCGACATTGACCGCGAGGTACCGGTCGTGGAGCTCGGGTGTCACGAATCGGATCAACCCGGACTCACGGGCCTCGAGATAGGGGATGGAGCGGACCTCGCGCACGCGCTCGACCATCGCCAGCAGCCGTTCGTCGTCCGGGGGCACCTCCTGGCCGCCGTGGCGGTTGTAGAACTTGCCGCCGTTGTCGTCCGGGTGGTTGTGGGAGGCAGAAACGTTGAGGCCACCTGCCGCGCCGAGTTCGCGGATCAGGAAAGAAAGCTCCGGCGTTGAGAGGAAACGGTCCGTGCAGGCCGGAGCAGCGCCCTCGGCGGCGAGGGGCCCGACGACGAAAGCCGTGATACCGTTTCCGGCATACGTCTCTGCGCAACGCCTGGCCATGTCCCGGGAGGTGAGACCCAGGAGAACCCCGTCGACGCCGGCGTAGTGACCCCTGAGATCGGTGAAGACGCGGACGTCGTGGGCTACCACCACGGACAGCTCCCCGACCAGGCCAGCGACCTCCCTCAGATAGTCGCAGTGGCCCTGGACCGAGAGCGCAAGCGTGTGGGGGTTGATCCGGTTGGGACCCGCGCCCACGGGTCCGCGGCGGCCGCCAGTCCCGAAGGGGATCATCCGCCAGAAGGAATCGAGCAGCAGATCGAAACGGGCCGAAGCGGCTAGGTGTTCGATGTACGGGCGGTAGGCCGCGAGCCGCTCGTCCTCGAGCCACCCGTCCAGGTTGGCGAGGGCGGTGCGACGGATGTCTTCGGCGACCTCGAGGCCGGCGAAGCCCTTTTCCGTTTCTTTTCGTAATGCGTCCATGGCTTGCCCTTCCTGACCCGGTATGCTCAAAAACAGGTCAGGACATCTGTCCCCGGTTGGCTGGAGCTGTCAACGGGGTTCGGGAAGAGGGAGAGCATGGACAGGCAGACCATCGTCGTTTCCAGCGGCCAGCGCGAGGAACTCATCGACGTCACGGACCGTCTGAAGGTCATCGCAGCGGAAAACCCCGGGGCCGCTTTGATGTCGCTCTACGCCCGCGGCGCCACCTCGGCAGTGATGATCCAGGAGAACTGGGACCCCAACATCCGCGAGGATATCTGCGAATGTCTGAGGGCAATGGTACCGAAGGGACGGTGGCTCCACGACCGGGTGGATGGCAACGCGGACGCCCACATCAAGGCAGGCATCATAGGCCCCTCTGCCACCATACCGCTAGAAAATGGAAAAATACTTCTCTCGACGTGGCAAAACGTGTTTTTCTGCGATTTCGACGGCCCGCGCCAGGATCGCGAACTGGTTGTGACGCTGCTTCCCTAGGCGTTTGTATCATTATCGATACTCAGAGAATCGTGAGCTGTCGACCGGAATAGACCAGCCGGGAATTCGGGTCGTCTCTGCCGGGACAGACTTGGAGATCGGGATGGAGAGAATGATCCACAGCTTCGTGCGCGTCTAGGATGTGCACGACACGAGCACCCATGACAGTCAACTTGTCGGCAAGCAGAACCCGATGGCATCTCTCCGGATTGCGCTCGGCACACAGCAGGACCAGGAAAGCGCTGGCCGACAGACCGATGAGATCGGCACAGGCACGGTGGAACTCCGGACGGTTCATGGCCGCAGCGTAAGTCCGTTGCCAACCAAGACCAAGTGCCGGATGTTCAGACTCGTCCGGATCCCTGGAGCGGCGCCCCCCCAACTCACGAAACCAGCGGTACGACAAGCCTCGTGACTCCAATTCCCTGGCCAGGGCGGCCCTTTCGAACCAAGGGAAACGGACCGAGGCCGGGTTGGAACGGACATCCGCAACGACGGAAATCGAGGAGTCCGAGAGCAGGGACAGGAACCGCTCCAGGGAAAGGTCCCCATGGCCAAGGGAAAACAGTCGGGGCCGAATCACCTCGTCGTTCATCTTTCTTCCTCTGCGGTGGGCCAGATGATGCGATGCAGCTGCAATTGCAGGCGCCCGCGGCATCTCGTCTCCAGAATCCACGACGCCAGATCGGGCGGGTTCACCAGGGGAAGGACAGGCGAGAACAGCGTCTCGATGCGACCTTCGATACCCAGCTCCCGGAGGAACCGCAAGGCCCATTCAAAATCCTCCCGGCTGGTGACCACGATTTTGATTTCGTGGCGTACGGGGTCCAGGCCACAGAAGTTGGCGACGTCCATCCGTTCGCTCATTCCACTCCCAGGCGTTTTCAAGTCGAGCACCACGTGGACCCGCTGGTCGACATCCCGGATCGGCAGCGCACCGGACGTCTCGAGCAACACTTCGAATCCCGCCTCGGCCAGATTCGTCAGCAGCGGGAGGGTCCCTGACTGGGCCAGGGGCTCGCCGCCGGTGACCTCGACGAGGTTGGGACCGAATGCGCGGACAGCGGCGACGACCTCGCCAAGGGACATGGGCTCTCCCGGACTCTCACAAGCGGTTCGCGTGTCGCAGTAGGAACAGCGAAGAGGGCAACCCGCCAGACGCACGAAGACACAGGGCAACCCCTGGCGAGTAGACTCGCCCTGGATGGAGGAGAACAAGGAAAAAACCCGCACCGTGGCGTCGGTCATTTCGGCCCCGCGAATGCCGGATCGAGCGCACCCGCGGCCGTGAATCCCCGGGCACGCAGCCGGCAGGAGTCGCACTCGCCACACGGAGCTCCGTCTGGAGACGGGTCATAGCAACTGCGCGTGAGCGAGAAATCCACACCGAGATCGAGGCCGAGGCGTACGGTGGCAGCCTTGTCCCTGTCGATGAGCGGAGCGTGGATACGGTAGCGCTCCCCCCCGGCGACGGCACGAGTGCCGGCGTTGGCCACATCCTCGAAGGATCGCACGAACTCGCGGCGACAATCCGGGTAGCCCGCACTGTCCACGGCCGAAACGCCGATGAAGAGATCCCGGGCACCCAGGACCTCGGCCCAGGCCAGCGCCAGCGAGAGAAAGATGGTGTTGCGCGCCGGCACGTAGGTGGGAGGAATCGGATCCTCTCCCGGGAGGCGAGGCCGTTTGGGCACGGCAATGTCCGCGGTGAGGGCCGAGCCTCCGATGGAGGCCAGGTCAAGATCCAACACGAGGTGGCGTTCGACACCCATGGCCTTCGCCACGCGCCGGGCCGCCTCCACTTCCAACAGGTGACGCTGACCGTATCTCATGGTCAGGGCCTGAGCGCGCCACCCGTCCCGGCGGACCAGGGCGAGCACCACCGCGGAATCCATGCCCCCGGACAGAAGCACCACCGCGGTACGGTCCCGACCCCCCTTGGAGTCAAACGGAAGAAGGACGTTGCTCGGCATCATCCCGATCTCGCATCGTCGGGCCGAACCGTGGGACGACGCGACCCGCTGTGGAAAACCTGTTGAAACTCTACCCAGGATGGGATCTGGTTTTCGCAACCATCCAAGAAAACGAGGGAAAAACGGCCGAGTGTTTCACGTGGAACACTACCCCGGGATGTGGGAAAGCTCTGTTTCTCGTGAAACATCTCGGTTCCTTTTATTTTTCGTATTGCGATTCTAACGCGCTCACAGCCGCCTCTGTCTCCTCGTCCCGTCCTGTCGGCACACGGATGTCCATCCGAACCAGCATGTCTCCTTTTGCTCCTTTTTTTCTGATCCCCTGGCCCTTCAGCCGGAACCTCGTTCCTCCCTGAGTCCCCGCTGGAATCCGCAGCCGACCCTTTCCCCACGGCGTCTCCACCTCTATCTCACCTCCGCGGTACGCCTCCCCCATCGTCACCATCATTCTTCTTTCCAGGTCGTTTCCGTTTCTTTCGTAAACCGGGTCCCCTTTCAACCGCACCTCCAGCAGCAGATCCCCCCTTGCCGCTCCACCCCTTCCCTTGGCCCCCTGTCCACCGAGCCGGATCATCTGTCCTTCCTCTACGCCGGCCGGGACCTTGACTTTCAGTCTCCTGGTCTCGCTGCCTACCCCAACCGCAATGTCCAACTCCCTACCGAGCACGGCGTCCATCAGATCCACCTCGAGCACGGATCTGACCTGAGCCCCTGGCTGCGGGATGTCCTCCCATGCCACCCGTGCCCTTCTTCTCCTTCCCCCGCTCGTCCCTTTTCCGAACAGGCTTTCGAAAATGTCCTCCATGGATCCGAATCCCGAGAACCCGCCGAAATCGAAGTCCTCTCCTGGTGAACTCCCGCTTCGTCCTCGTCCACCTGCCGTCTTTCCGTACCTCTCCCACATCTCCGGATCGAATCCGTCCCGGAGCCCGTCCACGCCGTAGCGGTCGTAGAGTCCTCGTTTCTTTTCGTCTCCGAGCACGGCATAGGCTGCCGAGATCTTCTTGAACCTCTCCTCCGCGTCCTTCTTGCCCTGATTCCTGTCGGGATGGTGCTTCCTCGCGAGGTTCCGGTAGGCTTTCTTTATCTCTCCCGCCGCGGCGTCTCTGTCTACGCCCAGGACGCTGTAAAAGTCTTCGGCCATGCCACCTCCATCCTCTTCGCGACAATATGTACGCATCGCCCGACTCCGTAAAGCCCCTGTCGCTCACCCCCCCCCTTCTCTCTCGTTTCATTCTGTTTTGAAGCGCCTTGAGCGAGAAACACGTCCATGCTATCTTCTTTTTGACATGTCCAATTCTCGTCCCCCCTCTTCTTCTCCACGCCACGTCGCCATCATCATGGATGGCAATGGCCGCTGGGCCAACCGCCGTGGCTTGCCCCGGGTCATCGGTCATCGCGAGGGCGCCAAGGCCGTTCAACGTGTGGTGACTGCCTGCCGCGAACGAAGCATAGAGGTGCTGACGCTCTTTGCCTTCTCTTCGCAGAACTGGCTCAGGCCTGGCCCCGAAGTTCAGGCCCTGATGCTGCTTCTGGCCGAATACGTGAAGATCGAGCGACGCCGGATCCTCGACAACGGCGTCCGCCTGGTCACGGTGGGCAACATCTCCGATCTCCCTGACGCGCCTCGACACGCTTTGCAGTCACTTGTCGAAGAATCCGCTGGCAACACCGGCATGACCCTCTGTCTGGCCCTGTCCTACGGTGGTCGCGAGGAGATAGTCAACGCTGCCCGTTCCCTTGCGTTCGCCGCTGCCCGGGGCGAGATCGATCCCTCTTCCATCGATGAGGCGTTCTTCGGCGAGACCCTGTGGTCAGACTTCCTCGGTCCTGTGGATCTGCTGATCCGCACCTCCGGCGAGCAGCGCATCTCGAATTTCCTGCTCTGGAGCCTGGCCTATGCCGAGCTTTTCTTCACCGACTGCTATTGGCCCGACTTCGACGAGAAGCATCTCGACGAGGCTCTTTCAGCCTTTTCCCGCCGCGAGCGCCGCTTCGGGAAGGTCGGCTGATCATGCCCAACCTGCTCCTGCGCATCATCTCGGCGCTCGTGTTGCTGCCGCTCGTGCTGGCACTGGTCGTTTGGGCTCCTCCGCTCTGGTTCGCCCTGGCCGCGGTTCTCCTCTCGGCTCTCTCGGGCTTCGAATTCGGCACTATCACCCTTGCCGCTCCCTTGCGGCACGGCCGTTTCCTCACGGCTCTCCTGTCCGCATCCTGCACGGCGGCGGTCTCCTTCGGCCCGCTGCTCGAGTCCGGTTTTTCCGCGCTCTTCCCGGTGGCCCTTCTTCTCGCCCCGGCGAGCCTGCTGTTCTACATGTTCCACCCAGCCGAGCAGCGCGCTACGGTCCAGGCCGCTGCCCATACCGCG
>CAYZAI010000036.1:0-19768 GCA_964476305.1 uncultured Myxococcales bacterium | reverse complement strand
CCTATCCTCTGACCGGTTGACCGCGACACGCGAAAGTCGGGGTGGGGATGAACGGCGCAGACTGTGCACGAACCAGCACGGCTTCGCCTCTCGAAGCCGTCCGGGCACACGGTAGCACGCTGGGCATCCGCCGTCCTTGACACCCGCCCGGCGGGCGACTAACCCCGACAGTGCGGGCCGGCGAACGGGCCGGCACCGCCAGCCAAGGAGCAGGAACATGGGCATCGACGCGAAGGACTTCAACCGTGCGCTCGAGGTCGGACGTCCGCCGAACGTGCGCAAGCTGTTCCCCAACTCGAAGGCGCTGCTCGTCAGCGGCAAGGTGGTGGATCGCGCCCTGCGGGCCAAGGGCCAGGCCATGACCATCGCGGCCAACGCCCGCAACAAGCTGGTGATCCACGGCGCCCTGCGGGCGGCCCAGCGCGCCCGGGCCGCGATCATCATCGAGATCGCCAAGTCCGAGGGCGGCGCCGGCGCCTACTGCGCGGTGAACTACTGGAACATGGCGACCTACGTCGACGCCGTGATGAACGAGCTGGGCATCACGGTGCCCGTGGCGGTCCACGCCGACCACTACGGGATCAAGGGCCCCAAGGACGTCGAGGCCGCCCGCACCGAGATCCCGTCGATGTTCGAGGCCGGGCTGACCTCCATCGCCATCGACGCCTCGCACCTGCCCGACGACGAGAACCTGCTGGCCGCCATGGACCTCAGCAAGTACATCCCGGCATGGGCCGGGCTCGAGACCGAGGTCGGCGAGATCAAGGGCAAGGAGGGGCTGTCCACCGCCGAGGAGGCGCTGTTCCTGGTCCGCGGGCTGAACGCCCACGGGATCTTCCCCGACTGGATCGCCCTCAACAACGGCACGAGCCACGGCATCGAGGCCAGCGAGGCCGGGATCCAGGTCGAGCTCACGGCCTCGATCCACCAGGCCCTCGAGCCCTACCGCCTCTCGGGCGCGCAGCACGGCACCTCGGGCAACTCCAGCGAGCGGCTGCGCCGCATCGCCAAGGAGACGCACACCACCAAGGCCAACGTGGCGACCGCGCTGCAGATGATCAGCTGGGGCGTCAAGGTCAACGACTACGGCAACGCCGAGCTCGACGCCGGGAAGCAATTGGTCAAGGTGCCGGGCGCCGGCGTGGCCGAGGAGCTGTGGGCCGAGATGGTCGCCTACGGCACCGAGAAGAGCTGGAAGGCCGGCGACTACAAGAAGATCAACCTGCCCTTCGAGAACAAGGTCATGCGCCAGCCGGCCGAGATCCGCGAGCGCTCGATCCAGGCCGTCGAGGACTTCGTCCACGAGCTGCTGACGAACGTGTTCTACGCCACGGGCACGGCGGACCTGGGCATCGAGGCGATCCTGAAGGCCGGCTCCCACGACCTCGGGCCCAAGGCCGAGCGCGTTGAGAAGCCCGAGGAGTGGACGGTCGAGAAGATCCACGCGCGGGCGAAGACCATCGGCCAGGACAAGGGTCCGGCCGGCAACTTCGACGACTGATCGCCTTTTTTTCCGGGCCAGTTCAGCACTCGGGCAGCAGCGCGGCGAACAGCGGCGGGAACACGCGCCGGATGCGCTCGCTCCACTTCCCGGCATGGCCGGGACCCGCGGTGGCGCGCATCATCTCGAGGTTCTTCGCCTGGCGGGCGATCACCCCATCGACAATCCGTCTCTCGCCCCTGTCGATGGACTGGATGCTGCGCCCGACGATGATGAACTCGCCCGCGAGCTGGCGCAGCAGGGTGAGCCTGGCTCGGTCGCGGGGTCCCTGGTACTCGATCAGCTCGTCCGCTTCGGGCGGCAGCTCCACGCTCACCGGCGCGCCCGTGCGTTCCGCTTCCTGGCCAGCGGCCAGCATCCGCGGAGCGGCGCAGAAAAGGAACCCGTAGGCTTGTCGCCGCTGGGTTGGGGTGAGAGCGGCGACCTTGTCGGCGAAGCCGGCGGGCTCCGTCGCGAAGGCGAGATAGAGCTCGGCGAGCAACGCTCTGTCGGCGGTGCCCGTGGGCTGGTGATCGGGGGGTGGCTCCGGGAGCCTCTGGTCCTGCGGTCCCGCTTCGTCGGCATCGCCGGCAGGTGGACGGTTTCCGGGCGCGGCCGGGGGTGTCCCGGCGACGGCCGCCGGCTTTGCAGCGGGCTTGCCGTCGCAGGCTGCGAGGACGAGCAACGCGGCCGGCAGGATGACGTTGGTCCTGATCATCGGCGCCATCCTAGACCCCGGCACCGGAAGGGGGAAGGTCGAAATGCGGCTTCAGTCGACTTTCTCGGCGAGCTTCTTGATCTGTTCCTCGCTCAGCGGCTCCCCGTAGCAGCTGAAGGTGACTACCGGCGCGTCCTTGCCAGCGAGCTTCACCCACTTGCCGTCCTTGTGGTCGGCGAAGTCGATCTTGATCCCCTTTTCCGTGATGGGCAGGACGCCGGAACACTGCACGATCCCGCCGTCCTCGAGCTGGGCCACGCAGGCGGGCTTGCCCTGGGCCAGATTCACCGCGGCCTCGCTGCCGTGGCAGTCGCCACATGCACGGCCCTTTCTGGCGATGGAGTGCGTGAAATAGGGAGCGTAGGTGATGTAGCCCTTGCCATTGGAGACCAGGGTCATGATGTTGGCCGAGGTCACCTTGCCCTTGTAGTTGATCAGGCCGAGCCACTGCTTGGTCTTGAAGAAGAACCCTTTTCGGCTGCCTGCGGCCACCACCTCGTCCACGTGGCAATTGAGGCAGGACGTGGTGGCCGTGACGTGACAGGCCAGACAGTCCAGGTTTTCGTGGGCTCCGTGCGCGTCGATGGACTCGTCGAACTTCCTGGCGCCGTTCTTGCCCTCCTTGTGGCAATCGAGACAGTTCGCGACCACCGCATCCGGATCGCGCTGGCTGGTCCATTCCTTCTCGGTTCCGTGGACGTCGCTGTCTCCGTGGCACTTGGCGCACGACATCTTGCCGTGCACGTCCTCCACATGGTGATCCTTGTCCCAGGCCGCGGTCGCGCCATAGCGCGCGTGGCACTTGACGCACGTTTCCTTGGGCACCTCGGCCTCGTACTTGCCGACATCGGTGTGGCAGGCGTCGCAGCCGCTCACGTGGCAGCCGGAGCAGTCCAGCTTCTCGTAGGGGTGACCCACTATGGCCTTCGAGCCGGTGTTGTACCAGTGAATCATTCCACGGCCTGTCTTGTGCAGGCTGGTCGCGAAGCGTTTCTCGATGTCGGCGATCTTCGCCACGCGCTCGGCCGCCGCCGCTTCTGCGGCGGCTTCCGTCGCCGTCTGCTTCCCGGATTCCTCGGCTGGTGCCACTGACTCGGCCGCGGGCTTCTCCCCACATCCCGAGATCGCTAGCGCTGCCACCAGGCTCACGACGACATCTGCGAAAACACAAGGGCATCCCTTCATCGTTGCTCGCTCCTTTCCGGTGGCGATCCCATCAGCGACATGAATGAGAAAATATTGACAGAACTTTCGGGTATTTGTCCAGTGGTTTTCTGGCGGAAACGGCTGTTGCCAGCAGAGCCGGGATGGGGAAGAAGGAACGGAGCGATGGAGAACACCGATCAGGGCTTTCACGAGACGTTCATGCGTCTGGCCATGGACGAGGCCCGGGCAGCCGGGGCGGAGGGCGAGGTTCCGGTGGGTTGCGTGATCGCCCTCGCCGGGGTCGTGATCGGGCGGGGACGCAACCGCCGCGAGGTCGACCAGGATCCGCTCGCCCACGCGGAGATTTGCGCCATTGCCGAAGCGGCGCGGGCCATCGGCTCGTGGCGGCTCGAGGACACGACGCTCTACGTCACGCTGGAGCCCTGTCCGATGTGCGCCGGGGCGATCGTGAACAGCCGCATCTCCCGCGTGGTCTACGGCGCCGACGACCCCAAGGCCGGCGCCGCGCGCACCCTGTACCGCCTGCTCGAGGATCCGCGGCTCAACCACCGCTGCGAGGTCATGCCCGGCGTTCTGGCGGACGAGTGCGCAGCCCTGCTGCGGGAGTTCTTCGCCTCATTGCGCGGTTCGTGATCGGCCGGCTACTCCACGACCGACTCGCAGCCGAAGGTCGCGCGGATCACGTGGACGACTCCCCACCTGTAGTCGTGGCACAGCCCCGGGCAGAGTTCGATGGTGTCCTCGTCCAGCCAGTGCCAGCCCTGGGGGGCGTCGCAGTCGGCGCTGAACAGGATCTCCTCGCCGTCCGCCTCGACGTTGACCAGCCCCGGATCGCTAGAGGTCCCGGGCCCGAGGGAGCCCCAGTCGACATCGAAGGTGCACCCCGTGTTCTCGGCGGCGATCTCCTGCAGGGCATCCGCCAGCGAGCCGGGATCGAGCGCCGGGTAGTAGTCCTCGGTGCCGCCGTGGAGCGCGATGGTGGACATCACGTCGTCCCACTCTTTTATGACGCCGCCCATGCCCACCACGTAGGTGGGGATGTTCCAGTTCTGGTAGTACTCCCCGACATGGGCGTAGACCGCCTGGTCGTCGAGACAGATCTCGTCGAGATCGCAGTCTCCCGGCACGGAGGAGATGCAGCCACTGTCACAGGTCAGACTGAGATCGTCGGAGCAGTTGGGTGCGCCGTCCGTCGCCAGGATCACGAACCGGTCCGAGTCGTCGTCCAGGGTGAGCAGGTGCTGGAAGCCGAAGAGCAGGGCCCGGGCAGTGGGCGTCCCGCCGCCGTTTGGCGCGGACTCCCCGAGCACGGTCGCGATCTCGGCGGCGTTTGCGTCTCCCACAGGCACCTCGGGCAACGGAGACGTCAGGGCGCACATCTGCTGTCCGTCGGGGAAGATCAGCAACCCGAACCGCACCTGCCAGTCGAGCTGCGCGGTGACCGTGGTGATCGCCGTCACAACGTTCACCCACGAGTTCATGGCCTGCATGCTGTACGAGCGGTCGAGCACGATCAGGCAGGACGGCGGCCTGCCGGCGACGGGGAAGTCAACGCCCTCGCACTCGTCGTTGCCGCCGGTCCCGGTCCCGGTCGAGCTCGCGGAGTCCGTGCCGTCGTTCTCGCCGGTGTCGCGGCCGCCGTCGGCAGCCGAGCATCCGAAAAGCGAGACGGCCACAGCCAGCGCTGCGAGCCAGCAACGGCTTGGATCTCCCGGGAACTCGAAACGGTTCATCACCAGGGCTCCTTCCTCTTGACCCGGTTCCAGCGCGAGGCCGGGCCGGGTTGTCGCGGTGCGAAAAAAACACGCCTCCAGCGATTACCTCTTGACAGGTTTCCGCCGAGAACAATCCTACTAGGTATCACAAGCAAAGGGGAGAGATTGAATTCGCTCCCTGGCCTGGTGCTGCCGAGGCAGGCCAGCAACAAAGGGGAATGAACATGACAAAAGCCGAACTGATCGATGCCGTGAAGACTTCCAAGTGCGTGCCCGAGGACGTTTCGAAGAAGGCCGTGCAGGCCATCGTCGAGGAGACCTTCGAGCAGGTGAAGGTCGCCGTGAAGAAGGACGACCGCTTCTCGTTCCCGGGATTCGGCACGTTCACCAAGAAGAAGCGCGCCGCGCGAACGGGCCGCAACCCGCAGACCGGCGAGGCCATCAAGATCAAGGCCCAGACCACGGTCGGCTTCCGCCCCGCCCAGGACCTCAAGGACTTCGTCTCCGGCACGAAGAAGTAGCGCCCGTCCCCCGCTAGCGTTCGATCCCGTCCCGTGCCGGCCAGCCTTCGGCATAGGGGTGCTTGATCTCACGCATCTCGGTCACCAGGTCGGCCCGCGCGATGAGGGCGGGAGTGGCGTAGCGTCCGGTGAGCACGAGCTCGACGCCAGGCGGGCGCTCGTCCAGGAGTGCCAGCACCTCGGTCTCGGAGAGCAGGCCGAAGCGCACCGCGACGCAGACCTCGTCGAGGATCACGATCGAAAAGTCACCGGACAGCATCACGGCCCTGCAGCGGCGAAGGCCCGCCCGAGCCAGCTCCACGTCGATCTCCGCGGGCTCGGACCGCAGGGGCAGGCACTCCTCGCTGCCGAGCTGCTCGACCGAGACCAGGTTTCCGAGCGACCCGGCCGCGGCCAGCTCACCGTAGGGATAGCGCTTCATGAACTGGCCGATGAACACCCGCAGCCCGTGGCCTGTGGCGCGAAGCATCAGGCCGAAGGCGGCACAGGTCTTGCCCTTGCCGTCGCCGGTGTAGATCTGGATGCCGGCCCGCGGCCAGGGGGCGGAAACTCTTCTACCGGGGATCCGTTCCATGTTTCCTCCTGAAATTTCCGGCCCGACCCGGGCGGTGCTAGCATCCGCCCGTGACGAACCTCGCGGCGCTCATAGACTTGTACCTGATCCATCTCAAAGTGGAACGGGGTCTCGGCGCGCGGACGGTCGAGGCCTACGCCCACGACATCGCGGTCTTCGACCGGTTCGCGGCGGACCGCGGGATCGGTCCGGAGGGCTTCGACACCGACTTCATGGCCGGCTACCTTGCGCACCTCTCCCGCACCGGCCTGGGCCGCCGCAGCCAGGCGCGGGCCCTGTCCGCCCTGCGGGGCATGTTCCGTCACCTGCGCTCCGCCGGGCTGATGGCGGCGGATCCCACCGAGGATCTCGAGTCGCCGCGCATCCACCGCACGCTGCCGGTCGTGCTGACGGTCGAGGAGGTCGAGCGTCTGCTGGTCGCGCCGGACGTGCGGACGCCGCTGGGGATGCGCGACGCCACGATGCTGCACACGATGTACGCGGCCGGCCTGAGGGTCTCCGAGCTCGTGTCGCTGCGTCTCCACGACCTCGATCTCACTGCGGGCTTCCTCTCGCCCCGGGGAAAGGGCGACAAGCGGCGCCTGATCCCCCTCGGGGAGTGGATGGTGCCGATCCTCGAGCGCTACCTGGCCGAGGTGCGGCCGCGCTGGGCCGGCCCCGGTGAGCCTGCGATCTTCCTCTCGGAGCGGCGCGCGCCGATGACGAGGCAGGCGTTCTGGTTGATCGTCCGCAAGCACGCCCGGCGCGCGGGCATCGAGAAACCGCTCAGCCCCCACAAGCTGCGCCACTCCTTCGCCACCCACCTGCTGGAGCGGGGCGCGGATCTGCGCTCGGTGCAGGCGATGCTGGGGCACGTGGACATTTCCACGACCCAAATCTACACTCACGTCTCGACGTCGCGGATCATCGAGATCCACCGCACCCATCACCCGCGCGGCTGACGGCTCGCGGGCAACGAGGAGCAGCTCATGGAACAGGATCCCGTCATCCGGATCGATCTCGACCTCGCCGCCGGGCTCGACCACGGCGCGACCGCGGAAGACGTGCGCCTCGCCCGCCGGACCCTCGAGGACGGAAGTGGTCCCGGCGCCGGGATGACGGGCTGGCTCGACCTGCCCATCCGGATGAAGGCCGGTCTTGCGGTGATCGAGGAGGCGGCCGCCGGGCTGAGGGAGCGGGAGGTGGTGGTCGTGGTCGGCATCGGCGGGTCGTATCTCGGGGCCCGCGCCGTGATCGATGCCCTGGGATCCCCCTTCGATCCCGCTCCGAAGGTGCTATTCGCCGGGCATAACCTCGACGCCGGCTACCACGGCGCGCTGCTCGAGCGGCTGTCCGGCGCGGACTACGCGGTCAACGTGATCTCCAAGAGCGGCACCACAACCGAGCCGGGCTGCGCCTTCCGCTTCTTGTGGGAGGACCTCGGACGGCGCTTTCCCGACGATCTCGCCCGGCGCGTGGTGGCCACCACGGATCGGACCCGGGGTGCCCTGCGCGAGCTGGCGACGGCCCACGGGCTGCCCTCGTTCGAGGTCCCGGACGACGTGGGCGGGCGTTTCAGCGTGCTGACAGCGGTGGGGCTGCTGCCCGTCGCCGCCGCTGGCATCGACGTCCGGGCGCTGCTGGCCGGCGCGCGGGGGATGATGGAGCGCCTGAGGGCCCCCGAGGCGGACGGCGTCGAAACCAACCCGGCACTGGCCTACGCCGCGTTCCGGCTCGCGGCCTTCCGCTCGGGCAGGCGGATCGAGGTGCTGTCCACAACCGCGCCGCACCTGTCCTGCCTGGCCGAGTGGTGGAAGCAGCTCTTCGGCGAGTCCGAGGGCAAGGGCGGGCAGGGGCTGTTCCCGGCGGCGCTCTCGCTGACCACGGACCTGCACTCCCTGGGCCAGTGGATGCAGGACGGGCCGCGCGTCGCGGCCGAGACCGCCCTGGACGTCGTCTCTGGACGACACCTCGCGATCCCGGCCATGGACGGCGATCGGGACGGGCTCGGCCACCTGGCGGGGCGCGCCGTGCACGAGGTGAACCGCATCGCCCTGGCCGCGACCCTCGAGGCCCACCGGGACGGCGGCGTGCCCTGCTGCCGGATCGAGATCGACCGGCTGGACGCCGCCCGCCTGGGCGCGCTGCTGTACTTTTTCGAGTACACCTGCGGCGTGTCGGCCTACGCCCTGGGCGTCAACCCCTTCGACCAGCCCGGCGTCGAGGCCTACAAGAAGAACATGCACCGCCTTCTTGGGTGAGAACGCCTGTTTTTGACTGCCGTACAGATGTCTGGTATCGTCCGAGAATGCCGCCGCTGGTACGCATCGCCCCGTCGACGCAGGAGAAGCTCGAGCTGCTCGGCGGCGCGGCGCGGTTCGACCTCTCTTGCGCCTGCGGGCCGTCGGCGCCTCGGGTTCGAGGGCCCGGCGATCTGTGGATCTACCCCGCGGCGCTGCCCACCGGCGGCAAGGCGCCGATGCTCAAGGTGCTCCAGCAGTCCGGCTGCGAGCGCGGGTGCCTCTACTGCTCCGAGCGCCACGGCGGCGCGGGCGCGGGCGCGGTTTCGTTCTCGCCGGGCGAGTTGGCCCGGGTCTTCGACGACTTGTACCGGCAGCGGCGCGTGATGGGCCTGTTCCTGTCGTCGGCCATCCGCGGGGGCCCGGTGGCGACCATGGATCGCCTGCTCGCCACCGCCGAGCTCCTGCGCGGGCGCCACCGCTTCCGGGGCTATTTGCACCTCAAGGTACTGCCCGGGGCCGCACCCGACCAGGTCGAGCGAGCGATGTGCCTCGCCACGCGGGTCTCGGTGAACCTCGAGGCGCCCACCGCCAGGCGACTCGAGAGCATCGCGCCGTCCAAGGGCTTCGAGGACGAGATCCTCGCCCCGATGAAGCAGATCGCCAGGGCAGAGGCGGACGGCCGTTTCGCCCGCTCCGGGCAGACGACGCAGCTCGTGGTGGGCGCCGCGGACGAGACCGACCTGGAGATCGGTCGCACCGCCAGTGCCCTCTACGGCCGGCTGAAGCTGTCCCGCGTCTACTACTCGGCGTTCCAGCCCGTGCCGGGCACGCCGCTTTCCGAGCGGCCTCCCGCGCCGCTCCTGCGCGAGCACCGGCTGTACCAGATGGACTTCCTGCTTCGAAAGTACGGCTTTGGCATCGACGAGCTGCACTTCGACGGGGCCGGCCGGCTGCCCGCCGGGAAGGACCCCAAGGCGGTCTGGGCCGAGCGCCACCCCGAGCGCTTCCCCGTCGAGGTCAACACCGCGCCCCCCGAGGAGCTGATGCGCGTGCCGGGCATCGGTCCGGTGGCGGCCGAGCGTATCGCATCTTCGAGGCGCGCGCGCCCCGTTCGCTCTCTCGAGGCCCTCGCCGCCGCCGGCGCGTCCTGTCGCGCCGCCGCGCCCTACGTCCTGCTCGACGGCCGCCGCCCCCCGCACCAGCTCGCCCTGTTCGGGTGAGGGTCTTTCGCCCCTAGTCCCCGTCCAGTCCCGCCAGCTCCTCGGCGTCGGCCTGGTCCTTGAGGCGTTTCGATGCGCGCTTGCAGCGGATCAGGTCCGCCTTGGCGATGAGCTGCAACGCGATTCCGCCGATCGCGACGGTCCGGCTCGCGGCGATGATCTCCGCCGTGGGCGTGCCCGGGAGGCTCGTCAGGATGTCGATGCGGTTGGGCTCGACCCCCAGGTGGAGGGCGACGCCGGGCCTGGTGAAGAACCCCGGCTCGAGCCCGACACCGCCGAAGCCGAAATCGGCAAGGGCCGCCACGACGCGCGCGGCGTTGCCGGCGCTTCCCTCCACCAGGACGTCGATGTCCTGGGTGAGCCGCGGGTATCCGTAGTAGTTGACCGCGACCCCTCCGACCACCGCGTAGGCGACCCCGTGCCGCTCGAAGAGCACCAGCAGATCCTTCATGTCTTCGGTGATCAGCACGCCTACAGCCAGTCGACGAGCTCGAGGCTCCAGACCTTTTCGATGGGTCTCGTCGCCCAGTCCTGACCGCACGCGCGCTCCCTGATCGCCGCCGCCTCGGCCAGGCGCTGCTCGGTGGTCAACCGCGCCCGGCGCCGGCGCTCGGCCTCGTTCTCCTCCTCGAGGGAGGCGAACCGCGCCACCGACGCGGTCAGCCTGCGCCGCTCGGACCGGGCCGCGATGTCGTCGGGATCTCGCACTTCCAGCCTCCGTGCCCATCAGATGCTACCACGGCCCGGCGCCGTGCGGAAATGGGCTCCTACGGTGATGGCGGGCCGGACCGCAGCCGGCGCAGGCGCAGGCCGACGAGGAGCATCCCCGCGGCCAGGCCCAGACAGACGACGAGCAGCGCCGCTATCCCGAAGCGGACCAGGGCCGCTGTCTCGCGGGTCACGCGCACCGGGCCGATGGAGACCAGGTCCGGGCACGCGGCGGGCTCGGCGTGGACCTGGACGTCGACGTTCTCCGCGGGCAGGCCGGGAACAGCTCCTGCGGCCAGCCGGGCGACAGTGCCGACATCCGGAACCGTGGCGGGATCAGCCCGCAGCACGACGATCGCGCTGCCCGGAGCCTTCGGCTCGAGGCCGAAGCCCCCGGGTTTCGCCAGCGACACGTGGACCCTGGCCGCGTGCACCACGGGCAGCTCGCGCAGAGTGGCGTCCAACTCCCCGGCCAGGGCGTGCTCGCGCCGCAGGCGGCGTTCGTCCGGGTCGGGCAGCAGGGACGAGCCGAGCAGCCGCTCGACGCCGGGCTGGGTGCACTCCTCCGGATCCGGTGCGGGCTTCCGTGACCCGGACCCGCACGCCGGCAGCAGCGCGAACGCCACCGTCAGGAACGCCGGCAGCGCGGTCGTCGTGGCGGGGATCCGTCCCATCAGCCGCCTGCTTCAGTAGATCTCGAAGTACCAGGAGGTGGCCGTGCGCGGGGCCTGGGACTGGGGGAACCGGATCGATTTCACCTTGGAGGTCACGCACTTCTTGAGCTCGGGGCTGCCCTGCTGCACGGACACGCCGATCACGCGGCCGTCCCCCGCCACCGCGATGTTCATGTCGACCCGCTTGGTGGTCTGACCCGCCATGCAGGGCAGGAATCGCCGCACGTTCTTGTTCATGATGTTCTCGATGTCCGCGGCGGTGAGCTGCTTCTGGCCACCCCCGCCCGTGGCGCTGCCGAGATCCATCGCCATGTTCATCGCATCTTCGTAGGACATGCCGTCCGCGAACTGGCCGCCGCCGCCGCCCTTGCCGCCGCCCCGCCGGCCGCCCTTGCCGCCCCCGGCTTTTCGCTTGTCGAGGAGTCCGGCGCCGGTCTTGAGCTTGATCTCGCCGCTGTCCAGCGCGGCGAGCAGTTCTTCCTTGTCGAACGTCTTCTCTTCGCGGAACTGCCGGGAGAGCCACCAGGCGCCGAGCGCCAGACCGATCACACCCAGGGCGCTCGCTGCTATCACCAGCTTGAAGGCCGTGCCCCGCTTCTCGGCGCGCTCCGTGCGCACCAGCGCCGCGGCCTCCTCGCGCTTCTTCTTCTCGATGCGGTAGCGCTCGAGGAACTCGTCGAAGTCCCCCCAGGCCTTGATCTTCTTGCGGACCCCGGTGTCCATGTTGAGCAGCGGGTGCTTGGCCAGCACCTCGCCGCGGATGATCATCTGGATCAGCTCGCGGTCGGTGAACGGGCCGTGATCGAACTTGTCCTTCTGTACCATCCAGCGCGCGGCCTCGGACTTGCCGATGCTGGAGAGCACGGCCCCCATGTCGATCACCGAGGCGCGGGAGTCGGTGATCGGCAGCGCGGGCAGGCCGGACTCGCCGGCCGTACCGAGCCTGGCCGAGGGCGGTGCGGGCAGGCCCGGGGCTGCCAGAAGGCCTCCCTGGTGCTTCGGTGGCGGTGGCAACCCGCTCTTCTCGGCGCTGAAGGTGGGCACCGGTTCCTTGAACTTTGCCCCGGGCTCGGCCACGCCCATGTCCGTGAGATCAATCTCGATGTCGATGCCGAGCTGGTCGTCCACGACCCCGGCGGCCTTTTCGGGGGGGGGTGGGGCGATGGTCTTGGCCAGGCCGGCGATGGCGTCCTTGACCTCGGCCGCGGTCTTGTAGCGCTGCCGCGGGTCCGCCGAGAGGCAGCGGGCGATGACCGCGTCCACCTCCTTCGAGAAGCCGAGCAGGCTCGGCGCCTTGAGGGGCCGCTGGGGCGCGCTGCCCGTGATCAGCTCGTAGAAGATCGCCCCGAGGGAATAGATGTCAGAGGAGGAGTTCGCGGCGGAGGCCTGTTTCAGCACCTCGGGCGCCCAGAACGCGCTCTCGACCCCCTGCCGGCCGTGGTAGGACGGGAGGCTCACGCGGATGACCGACAGTCCCCAGTCGCCGACCTTGACGCGCCCGGCGTCGTTGATCAGGACCGCCCGGGGGCTGAGCCCCCCATGGCTGGTCTTGCCGTGGGCGTAGCCGAGGGCGTTGCACACGTGCCCCATGATGTTGTAGGCGCCCTGGAACGAGAAGCGCTTGCCCGCCTCGGCGCGCTTCGCCAGCACCGAGCGCAGGTTCTGGCCGTCCACCCACTCCACGGCGATGAAGATCGTGCCGTCGGGCTCCACTCCCATCCCGAAGGTCGTGCGGATGCCGCGGTGGGTCAGCGCCGCGGCCTCCTTTACCCGTGTGCGCATGCGGTCGATGTCCGCCTCGTCCGGAATCAGCATCCGCGGGATGATTCTGAGCGCGACAATCTTGTTGTCCTTGGTGTCGCGGGCCCTGTAGACCTGCCCCATGTCGCCCTGACCGGCCAACGCCTCGATCGTGAAGCGTTCGCCGATCAGGGTTCCTTCCGCGAGTGTCTGCTGCTCCATGCTCTCCTCGGCTGCCGATCAACGTTTCGAGGGATAGATTATTATCCTTTCGTCCCCGTTCGCGCAACCGGTGGATGGCCGGGGACGGCGACAAGGGCCGGGAAACAAGCCGAATCCGGCCGGATCGTTGACCCCGGGCGGCGGCGCACATATACCGTTCCTCGCCATGCGGATCGCCTACGACTACCGTGAGATGGGATCCCCGCCGGGGCCGGGACGGGTCGTGACCGTCGGCAACTTCGACGGCGTGCACCTCGGGCACCGGGCGGTGCTGGCCACGGCCCGCGAGCTGGCGCAACGGCGCGGCCTCGATCTCGCGGTGCTGACGTTCGAGCCGAGCCCGGTGGCCTTCCTGCGGCCGGAGGCGGCGCCGCGGCGCCTGACCGATCCCGACCAGAAGCACGAGCTGCTCGCCGAGGCCGGCGCGGATCTGGTGCTGGCACAGCGCTTCGACGCGGAGTTCGCCGCGCTGGAGCCCGGGGAGTTCTCCCGCCTGGTGCTCGCCGGGGCCTTGGCGGCCAGGATCGTCATCGTCGGCAGGAACTTCCGTTTCGGCCGCGGCCGCGCCGGCACGGCGGACTCTCTCCGTACCCTGGGTGCCTCCGTCGGCTTCGAGGTCGAGGCGCGGAAGCTGATATCGGGCGACGGCGAGTGCATCTCCTCGTCGCGGATCCGCGAGCTGGTGGCCGCGGGGGACGTGGCCGGGGCTGCGCGTCTGCTCGGTCGGCCGCACGAAATCGAAGGCGAGGTGGTCCACGGAGCGGGCGACGGCCGGCGCCTGGGCTTCCCCACTGCCAATCTCGATGGCCTGCGTACATTGGCTCCCGGCCCGGGAATCTACGCGGCCCGCTGGAGCGCGGCCGGGGAAGGCGGCGGAGCGGCGGTGTACATCGGCGACCGCCCGACCCTCGGCCATGGCCCGTCGGTGGAGGCGCACCTGCTCGATCGCGAAGGCGATCTCTACGGCAGGCGGCTCCGGCTGCGATTCCTCGAACGACTGCGGGGCGACCGGCGCTTCCCGGATCGCGAGACCCTGGCCGCGCAGCTCGGTCGCGACGTGGAAGCCGCGCGGGTCGTGCTGGCGGGCGCCGATGACTGAGCGGCGATCCCGAGCCGGGCCGCTCGCCACGCCGGCCCTGGCGGAAATCCTTCTGGACCAGGGCCTGCTCGCCGAGGCCCGGAAGATGCTCGACCGGTTGGAGCGGGAGCGCCCGGGCGACGAGCGGGTCCAGCGCCTGGTCAAGCGCCTGGCCGAACGGGAGATCGCCGGAGAGCCGTCACAGGAGCCGCGGAAAGGCAACGGCTGCGACGCCGCGTCCCTGGTCGCCGTCGGGCGAGACCTCGAAGTGCTCTGGGAGCTGACCGAGGAGGGGCTGGAGCTCGCCCGGCGCGCGGCCCGCTGCTCGGGTTCGCCGGTTGTGCGGCTGCTCACCGTGGCCAACGGGCCACGGGGCGTCCGCAAGAACATCCGGGATATCGTCCTGCAGCACCGCAGCGGCCGCCTCCTGCTCGCGGGCCTGCCGCGCCCGGCGATCCACGTGGCCGCGGCGGGGTTCCTGGCGAAGAGCGGCGCATTCGTGCCCCTGGCCACCAGCGCCCCGACTGAAGGGCTCGAGCCGTGAAGCTGCGCCTGAGACCGCCTCTCCCACGTCTCCACGTGGTGCTGGTGGAGCCCGAGATCCCCCAGAACGCGGGTGCCGTCGCCCGGCTCTGCGCGGCCACGGGCTCGAGCCTGCACCTGGTCGGGAACCTGGGGTTCTCGACGAGCGAGCACGCGGTGCGTCGGGCGGGCCTGGACTACTGGCACCTGGTGGACGTGCGGCGTCACGCCGACCTCGACGGGTGCCTGCGCTCCCTCGGCTCGCCTTTGCCGATCCTGCTCACGGCAAACACGGACCGGTCGTACCGGGAGGCGCCGTTCGAGCCGGGCTCGGCCCTGGTCTTCGGCAAGGAGAGCGTCGGCCTCTCGAACGACATCCTGGCAGCGTATCCCGATTGCGCCTTCGCCATCCCCACCGCTGCGGGGAGCGTCCGATCCCTGAACCTCGCCAACGCCGCGGCCGTCGTCGTCTACGAGGCGCTGCGCCACATGGGCGCCCTGGAGCGGACGATCGTCGAAGAGTGAGAGCGGCGGCCAGGTGCCAAACGCCAACGTCGTCGTCGAGTAGCCTGGTTCGCGTTCTCCGGCCTTGACACATTGATGCTTTGATAGATATGTTATTGTGCATGAGGACGACAATCGACATCAATGACGATGTCCTGCGTCGGGCGAAACGCGCGGCAACAGATCGTGGCGAGACTCTGCGGGAGCTCGTGGAGCGCGCCCTGCGCGGCCACCTCGCCGCATCCGGATCCCGAACCTCGTACGCTCTCTCATGGACCCCCGATTCCGGTCGGCTGCTGCCAGGCGTGTGTATCGAGGATCGAGATTCGCTCTTCGACGTGATGGACGGACGGGTGTGATCGCCCTGGACACCAACATCCTGGTGCATGCCCGGCGCACCGAGATGCCCCTGCACGGTCCGGCGCTGGAGCTGATCTCGCGCCTGGCCGCCGGCGACGACCCCTGGGCCCTGCCCTGGCCCTGCGTCTACGAGTTCGTCCGCGTGGTCACCCATCCCCGGGTCTTCGATCCGCCGAGCGATCTCGACGGGGTGGTGACCGATCTGGAATCGCTGCTGACGTCGCCGTCCCTGTCGCTGCTCGGCGAGGGCCCGGCCCACCTCGGACACATGAGACTGATGCTGCGCTCGGGCCGCGCCGCGGGCAATCTGGCCCACGACGCCCACATCGCGGCGCTGCTGCTCGAACACGGCGTGCGGGAGTTTTTCACCCTCGACCGCGACTTCGCGCGCTTCCCCGGCATCAAGGTCCGCGATCCGTTCCGGCGATAACCTCGCCAATGCCGCGGCCGTGGTTGTCTGCGAGGCCCTGCGCCGCACAGGCGCCCTCGAACGGACGATCGTCGAAGGCTGAGGAATCCTGCGGGCTGTGCCGAAGTGTGCCACGGGCACGGAAGTGTCCGTTCCTTTCAACTCCCCGGAATGACTGTCTGTTTCCTCTGATAGGTGGATGGGATGAACTTGGCACGCGACGTGCTTCATATATGGGGGGAGGGTACGACCGACCACGGGGAGGAGACATGAAACGCCTCGATAGCGGTTTTTTACGCTTCGTTTTCCTGCTCGGTCTCTCGGCCGGATGCAACAGGATGGCAGGCGCCGACGCCGACGCGGGGATCGATGCGGACGCGGATGCAGACGCGGACACGGATGCAGATACGGATGCAGACGCGGACACGGATGCAGATACGGATGCGGACGCCGACGCGGACGCCGATACGGACGCCGACGCGGATGCCGACACCGACACCGACATCGACGCGGACGCGGATTGCGAGACCTGGAACGAAGTCTCTTGCGCACCGGACGATCCCTGCGGGTGGGCGGGCGATGGCTGGTGCGACGGCATCTGCCTCGAGTGGGCCCTGGTCGAGGAGATGTTCGACGATTCGGCGGACTGCGCCGGTCCGTGCAACGGCCTGTGCAACGAGGACGCGTACTATTTCGTGCCCTACAGCGCCTGCACCTGTGCCGCGGGGGATCCATGCGATTGGGCGGGCAACGGCGTCTGCGACGACGCGTGCCTGGACGAGGATTGGGTCGAGACGATGTTCTACGACTCGGCTGACTGCGGCGGCGACGCGGATGCGGACGCCGACGCCGATGCCGACGCGGACACCGACACCGATTCCCTCTCGTGCGAAACGGTGTATCTGGATTCGTCCGAGCTCGGAGAATCCCCGTACCAGGCACCGACCGATCCATGCGGAGTCATCGACCCCAATGGCGCCGCCATCGTCCTCTGGTCCCGCTGGGACGGCCAGACCGTGCGCGTCCAAGCGAGGCGCCGCGCGCCGTTCGCCGAATGGGGACCCGCGGTGGTCCTGGAGGACAGCGGTTCCTCGGGAGGAGCACCCAGGGTCGCTGTCGATGCGATGGGAAACGCCGTGGCGGTGTGGCAATGGCTGGACGGCGGTGTGGCGTCCATCCACGCCAGCCGCTACGACGCCGGGACCGATACCTGGAGCGAACCGGAGCCCATCGAGAATGGAGGACAGGCCGCCCACCAGACCGCGCTGGCCGTCGATCCACAGGGGAATGCCGTCGCGGTCTGGTCCGACTATGGCTCGGCCTGCCACGCCAGCCGCCGCGATGCCGATACCGGCGAGTGGGAAGCGCCGACGGAAATCGGCATGGCCTGGGGCGACTATACCGACTATACGAGCCCGAGCGTCGTCGTCGATGGCGGCGGAAACGCGATCGCGGCGTGGTTGCACGCTGACGACGGGGCGTCCGTCATCATGGCCGCCCGCTACGACGTACAGGAGGATGCCTGGGGAGCACCGGTCGCCATCGACGAGGTCACGGGCAACTACAGCTACCCGATCGTCCCCTTCCGCTTGGCCGGAAACCCGGACGGAGCCGCTTTCATCGTCTGGTCGAAGAGGAAGGAAGGCGAGAACTGGCCCGAGGTCTTCGCCAGCCGCACCTCGCCGGAAGAGGGCGCATGGGAAGCGCCGGTCCAGGTGACGAACAGCTACGGCAACTCCTGGATACCCGATGTGGCTGTCGATCCGGAGGGCAACGCCATGGCCGTCTGGCTGGAGGGATCGGTGCACGAAACCATTCGCGCGAGTCGCTACGACGTCCAGGCGGGAACCTGGGGCGAAGCGGTCGAGGTGGTGGAATCGGCCCACTGGAACGGAGCCCGGGTCGCCGTGGACGGGAGCGGGAATGCCATCGTCGCCTGGGAGTACAGCAACTTCGTCGCCGCTCGCCGCTATGATGCCGAGGACGGTTTCTGGTCGGAGAACGTCACGTACATGTCTTCCTATGCCGAGCTCAACGCGCCGGAAGCTCCGTCGATCTCCATGAATGCTGCGGGGGCGGCCCTGCTGTTCTGGAAGCAGTCCGACGCCGTCATCTGGGAGCCGGAGTACGAGGAGTACGAGTACCGCGTCTACGCCAGTGTCTGCGAGTAGTGTCTGCGAGTAGTGTCTGCGAGGAGAGGCGCGATCCGGCTCGGTGGTGTATCATCGGGGGGATGAGCCCGAGCCCGACCCGGTGCCACGCTCGCTTCGCCGCGCTGCTCGCGCTGCTGGTCGCAGGCTGCGGCGGGGGCGGGAGTGGCGAGCGGCCGGGAGCCGTGCTGGCCGCCGTGGGCGAGGCGGACGGCGGCCTGTCCCCGGTCGAGGAGCTGGTCGAGGCGGACATCCTCCGCGCCCGGAAGGAGATCGTGGGGGCGGTGCTGTCGGGGGACGAGCGGGTCGCGGCCTGGGCAGCGGTCTACGCCGCGCGGATCGGCATCGAAGACGATCAGGAGCGGGCCCGCGCCGCCCTGGTCGCCGGAACAGCCGCGAGCGACCCGCTGCTCGCAGCCCTGTGCTGGCGCCGGTTGGCAGCCCACCCCGCGGAAGGACCGCTGCCCGAGGCCCCCCAGGCGCCCGGTACGGCCCCGGTGGCCGAGGCCCTGGCCGCCCTGGCCCATGCCGGCGCCGGGGGAATCCCGGCCGCCCAGGCGCCCGCCCTGGGCCTGCCCACGGGCGAGCCGGGCCGGTCGTCGCGCCCGGAAGCCGTCCCCGACGGCCGTCGCGAGGCGCTCCTCGGGCTCGCCGACCCGTTCGACGACGGGCCCCTGGCCCTGGCCGTGCTGTTCGTCGAGGCCCGTCGGGAGCGCTGGGTGGAGAGGTCCGGCGGGGAGCCCCGCTGGGCCGCCGCGAAGATCCGACGCGATCTCGTCGACGCGCTGTTCGGCGAGCGGGCGCCGGAGGTGATGGCGCGCGTCGAGGCCTGCCCGCCGCCGGAAGATCCGCGCTACCCGGAGATCACCGAGCAGCTCGCCTCGCCGCTCATGGGCCGGCCTGCTGCGGTGTTGCGTGGCGCGGCGCTGGGTGCGGGAGGCTCCCTGCGGATCGGGGCGCTCAGGGCCCTCGCCGTGGCGGTCCGCAAACCCGAGGCCGGGGATGTCGGCGCCGCCGCGGCCTCGTTGGCCTGTGACGACCCGCTCGTCCGCCTCGAGGCGGCGCGGACCTACCTGTTCCTCGCGGCCCGCGCCACGCGGCGGTAGCTCAGTACGAGAAGCTCGATCCCCCGATGAACTCGCGCATCAGCGAAGTCTGCGGCACTTCGCCCGGCAGCACGGGCACGAACATCGAGAGGAACTGTTGCAGGCGGTAGGCCTCGGCGAAGGCCTGGTCCGAGCGCGGCACCTCGAGCAGGTAGCGCTCGGCGTAGATCTTGAGCACCGCGAACTCGTAGATCAGCGAGGTGTCGAAGATCTCGTCCGCTGTCTCCTGGAAGGGGAAGATGTGGGTCTGCTCTCCGCGGCGGACCGAGTCCCACGAGTTGATGGTCTGGGCCGCGCTGTAGCCGCGGTAGTGGCGGTCGCGCACCAGGCGCCGGATCAGGCGGACGTCCGAGGTGTGCAGCCGGTTGTGCTCGTCGATGGCCAGGGGGTTCAGGGCGTTGATGTAGATGCGGTACTTCTCGTTCGCCGGCACGGCGGGGGTGAGCGCGTCGTTCAGCCCGTGGATGCCCTCGATGATCAGCACGGCGTGCGGGCCGAGGGTCACGGGAGTCCACTTCTTGTCGGACCGGCGCTTGCCCCGGTTGAAGTCGTACCTCGGGGTCAGCACGGTCCTGCCATCCAGGACATCCCTGAGGTGCTGATTGAACAGCTTGAGGTCGATGGCCTCCAGGGCTTCGAAGTCGTACTTGCCGTCCTTGCCCTTGGGGGTCCGCCGGC
>CAYZAI010000035.1:11907-19871 GCA_964476305.1 uncultured Myxococcales bacterium | reverse complement strand
ATCTGGCCCTGGCCGCGCGATCGATCTCGGTTCTGCCGATATCCGTGGACATCGCCGCCCGCTCCGCGTCCCTGCCGATCCACGGGGATCCGGCCGACCGGATCATTGCGGCCACCGCCATCGAGCACGGGGCGACCCTGGTGACCTCGGATCGTCGCCTTCGGCGGTCCCGGATCGTCCCCACGATCTGGTAGGAAGCGCGGGCTCGCTCAAAGCGGGGATTGAGGCGGCGGAAGAAGACGAGGATAATGGAGAGATGGACATGAAACCACCATTGCCGCTGCGTTTCACGCGTCACGCGCTCGAGAAGATGTACGAGCGCGGCATCTCGCCCGCGGATTGCGAGCGGGTCGCTCGCGAGGGCGAGGTCGCCGAAAGCTACGAGGACGACCGCCCCTTCCCCTCGGAGCTGCGCGTGGGCACAGTGGGAGACAGGGCGCTGCACGTGGTGGTCGCGCGTGGCGGCGACGCCCTGCACGTGATAACCGCCTACGAGCCGGACCCGGGCAGGTGGGACGAGACGTTGAAGAAACGAAGGAGGGACCGGAGATGAGCGAGAACAGGTGCCCCCTGTGCAGGGGCCGGATGGTCGAGGGCAGGACGGATCTCACGTTGCGGCGCGGCCGGAGCGTGGTGGTGGTGGAGGAGGTGCCGGCGCTCGTGTGCGAAGAGTGCGGTGAGCCCTCCATCGAGGCGAGCACCGCGCGTGCGGCCTTCGAGCTGGCAGAGCGCGAGGCCAGACGTGGGGTGGCCCTGGAGTTCTGCACATTCGCCGCGTAGCCGGACCCGTGCCGGGTCGCCGGGCGCGGGCCGCCATCGAGCGTGGAGCCCAATGACAAATAGGGGTCGCGAGTGTTCACTTGGCGGGTGGCCGCGGGACCGGCCGGGCATTTGCCCCGAGGCCGCCGGATGGGCGATACTCGGTCTCCGGCACCGGGCGTCGACCGGCGCCGGATCGGACAGGAGCGACAGATGGACTTTCCGCTTTCGGAACGGGACGAGCGCGCCATCGGGAAGCGGCGCCGCTTCTTCGACGAGGTCGCCGGGCAGCACGCCCGGCCCGGGCCCTTCAAGCGCTACTACAACGACCGGCTGGCCCGCCTTGTCCGGTTCAGCGTGCCGGTGGGCGCCTCGGTGCTCGACCTCGGGTGCGGCACGGGCGACCTGCTGGCGTCGCTGAAGCCCCGGCGCGGACTCGGAGTGGACTTCAGCGAGGAGATGCTGAAACTCGCCCGGGAGCGTCACGCCGGCGGCGATCTGGAGTTCCGCCTGGCCGACGCCGAGACGCTGGAGATCGAGGAGACCTTCGACTTCATCCTGCTGGGCAACCTGGTGGGGGATCTCACCGACGTCCAGCGGGTCCTCGCCCGGCTGCCCGCCCTGTGCCACCCGCGGACCCGGGTCTTCGTCACCCACTTCAACTACCTGTGGAGCCCGCTGGTGCGCGTCGCCGAGAGGCTGGGGATCAAGCCCAGGCAACGGGAGCAGAACTGGCTCGAGCTCAGAGACCTCGAGAACATCATGGAGCTGGCCGGCATCACGCCGATCAAGAGCGGCCGCGACATGCTGGTGCCGCTGCGCCTCCCGATCCTGTCGGAACTGGTCAACGACACCCTGGGTACCCTCCCCGGTTTCTCGCGGCTCTCGGTGAACGAGTACGTGGTGGGTCGGGTGCGCCGCCGACCTGAGGAGCGGCGGGACTTCCGCGTGTCGGTGATCTGCGCCTGCAAGAACGAGCGGGGCAACATCGAGGAGCTGGTGCGCACGGTGCCGCGGATGGGGCTCGGCACGGAGCTGGTCTTCGTCGACGGCCATTCCCAGGACGGCACCATCGAGGAGATCGAGCGCTGCATCGCCGCGCGTGAGGAGCTGAACCCGGCCCTCGAGGACATCCGGTTGCTGGTCCAGCCGGGCACGGGCAAGGGAGAGGCCGTGCGCATGGGCTTCGACGACGCCCGGGGTGACGTGCTGATGATCATCGACGCCGACATCACGGTCCGCCCCGAGGATCTGCCCCGCTTCTACGAAGCCCTGGCCGGCGACGGGGCGGAGTTCGTCAACGGCACCCGGCTGGTCTACCCGATGGAGGAACAGGCGATGCGGTTCCTCAACATGCTGGGCAACCATTTCTTCGGCCGCGCGTTCTCGTGGCTGCTCGACCAGCGGCTGACCGACACCCTGTGCGGCACCAAGGTCCTTTTCAAGCGCGACTACGAGGCGATCGCCGCGAACCGGGCGTTCTTCGGCGACTTCGATCCCTTCGGCGATTTCGACCTCCTGTTCGGCGCGGCCAAGCTCGGCCTGCAGATCCGCGAGGTGCCGGTACGCTACCGGAACCGCGAGTACGGCGAGATCAAGATCGACCGCTTCCGCCACGGCCTGCTGCTCCTCAAGATGTCGGCGCTGGCCTTCCGGCGCTTCAAGCAGCACCGCGGCGCCGAGGCGGCGGCGCAGGGCTAGCGGCCGCTCACCTCACGACGGTGTTCACCTTGAACTCGGGCGGGTGCTCGATGGTCTTCTTCACCGGGCAGGCGCCGGCCGCGGCGGCCACGGGCTTCAGGTACTTCTCGGGGAACGTCGGGGGCACCTCGACGTCGATCTCGATGGACGCGATGCCGCCCTCCGGCGCCCGGGTCAGGCGCTGGACCAGCCGGATGCCGTCCAGGGGGATGTCCCGCTTCTGGCAGAAGACGAGCACGTAGATCCCGGCGCAGGTGGCCAGGGAGGCGAGGAAGGTCGCGTAGGGTTCCGGGGCGGAGCCGTCGCCTCCGTGGGCCGCGGACTGGTCCGTGCGGATGGTGAAGCCGTCGAAGCTCGCGTCGACGCGCCTGCCGCCGGGGAAGGAGATGATCATCTCGCTCATGGTTGCTCCTGTCGCCTGTGGGGCCGGCCCGCCGGCTCCGGTGCTCCCGTGCATGCTAATCCCGGATTGCCGGAAGGCAAGGGGCGGGCGGTCCTTGTCCGGCAGGAAGCGCTCCGGTATCATCGCCATGTGAGCGACGAGCCCGGCACCGGATACCTGGAAGAGATCCTCCGCGCGCTCTCCGGCGCGGGCGTTCGTTTCGTCGTGGCGGGCGGCGTTGCGGCGGTCCTGCACGGTATCGAGCGCACGACCATGGACCTCGATATCGCGCTCGAGCTGTCATCCGAGAACGTGGGCCGTTTTCGCGACGCGATGGACTCCCTGGGCCTCAGACCGCTCGTGCCGGTGCCCGTCGAGTCCCTGTCCGATCCGGAGCTGGTCCGGGTGATGGTCGAGGAGAAACACGCCATCGTTTTCATGCTCGCCGATCCTCGAATGCCGCTGCGCAAGGTCGATGTCTTCCTCACCGAGCAGCTCAGCTACGAGAACCTCGCAGCGGACTCGGTTGCGGTCGAGATTCCCGGGATCCCTCTGCGCGTCGTTTCCCTCGAACGCCTGCTCGCGCTGAAGAGGGCCGTCGACCCGCCGCGGGACAAGGACCTGTTCGACATCCGGGCCATCGAGCGCCGCTTGCGCGAAGGAGAGTCGAATGCCTGACGACCTCGTCGCGCTCATCCGCTCCATTCCTGAGCAAGCCTTCCGCGAGCCCGAGAACACGCTCGACGGCCTGACCTGCCTGGAACGGCTGCGCTGGCTGCAGCAGACCGCGTGGTTCATCTGGAGGCACAAGGGCGCGGCCAATCGGGGCGACGCCCTGCACGCTTCCGACTGGACGGCATCCTGACCCGCAATCCGCGGTTCACACGTTGAAGCGGAAATGGCAGATGTCGCCGTCCTGGACGACGTACTGCTTGCCCTCGACGCGCAGGAGGCCCGCGTCGCGGCAGGCGGCCTCGGAGCGCAGGCGGGTGAAGTCCTCGAACCGGATGACCTCGGCGCGGATGAAGCCCCGGGCGATATCGCTGTGGATCTGACGTGCGGCCTCCACCGCGTTCGAGCCCCGCCTCAAGGGCCAGGCCCGGCACTCGTCCGGGCCGCGGGTGAGGAACGAGATCAGGTCGAGCATCTCGAACGCGCGGCGGATGAACCGCGACGAGGCGGGCTCGTCGAGCCCGAGATCGGCGAGGAACTCGGCCTGATCCGCGGGATCGAGGGCCGCGATCTCGGCCTCGATCGGGCCGCACAGGGGCATCAGCTGCAGGCCGCGCTCCGCCGCGGCGACCTCGACGGGGGCGGCGTCGGCCGCGGGCGCGCCCTCGGGCTGGCTCAGTACCACCAGCAGCGGCTTGATCGACAGGAAGGCGAAGCCCGAGAGCGACGCGCGATCCTCTTCGCCCAGGTCCAGGGACCGCAGCGCCTTCTCGGCCTCGAACTGCGCCTGGCAGCGCTCGAGCAGGGCCACCATCCGCGGATCGGACAGGTCCTTGCGCAGCCGCTCGAGGCGCTTCTCGACGATCTGCATGTCCGAGAGGATCAGCTCGGCCTCGAAGGCGGCGAGCTCCCCGGGCGGGTCCGGTGCCCCCTGGCCGGCGTCGAAGCCGCGGACGACCTGGACCAGCGCGTCCATCTCGCGGATGCGGCCCAGGGTCTGGGGATCGAGACTGGTGGTCCCGCGGCCGCCGGGCACGTCGGCGAAGAGCATCTCGGCGTAGGTCGTCTTGCGCGGATCGTCGATCTCGGCCAGGGCGTCCACCCGCCGGTCCGGCACCTTGATCGTCCCGAGGTTGACCTTGCCGCCGCCGAAGCCCACGGGCGCGTTCTGCCCCGTGAGCGCGTTGAACAGCGTGGTCTTGCCCGAGCCCGCGAACCCGCAGATGCCGATCTTCATGGCCGGTGTCGCTCCTCTCGGTCCACCCTCTACCAGAATCCCGCGGCCCTGTCACCGCGACCTGCCCGCGACCGGCCCGGTTGCCGCGGGTGGGGGTTCGTGCTAGGCACCTGGGACTTCGATTTCCGGAAGAGACGCCGATGCTGATGCCGATCAACGCCGAGCACCCCGAGCCGCGCAAGGTGCGGCAGGCCGTCGATCTGCTCCGGCGCGGCGGCGTGATCGCCTACCCCACGGGCACGGTGATCGGCTTCGGCGCGGACGTCTTCAACAAGAAGGCCGTCGACAAGGTTCACATGATCAAGGGCGAGGACCGCCACAAGCCCCTGTCGTTCCTCTGCGCCGACCTGTCGCAGATCTCGCGCTACGCCCTGGTGACGGATTCGGCCTACCGGCTGATGAAGCGGCTGGTGCCCGGCCCGTACACGTTCATCCTCGAGGCCACCCGCGAGGTCCCCAAGCTCTGCATGGACCGCCGCAAGACCGTGGGCATCCGCGTGCCCGAGCACCCCGTGGCCCTGGCAATCCTGGCCGAGATCGGCACGCCGATCATCTCGACATCAGCGAGTCGCAGCGGCGACGAGTGGGTCGAGAACGACCCGGAAGAGATCGCCCGGCGCTTTCCCCAACTCGATCTCGTGCTCGACGCGGGCCTGGGCGGGATCAGCCCGTCCACCGTCATCGCCTTCGGTCCCGCGGGCGACATAGAGGTCCTGCGCCAGGGCGCCGGCCCGGTGGACGACCTGCTCTGACGGGAGTCAGGGGTTGATCTCGCGGATGTCGAGCTTGTGGCCCTGGCGCGCGGGCAGGCGGAACCGCACCGCGGCATTGCCCGGAGCGTCGCGGTGCTCCCAGACGTAGGCGACGTAGCCCGTGAGCAGCCGCTGGCGGGCCGGCAGGACGCCGTCGAGGGCCGCCACGTCGGTCCCGAGGGGCAGCGCGACCACCGTTCGCTCCACCGCGCTGTCGAAGACCGGGTCGAGGCCCAGTTCCAGGGTGCGGTATCCCTGCTCGTCCGCCGGCAACCGCCCGAGGTTCACGGAAACCGCGACCCGGGTCTCCTGCCCCACGGGGATCGCCTGGGGCAACGAGACATCCACGTACGATGACTCGCGTCCGCGCCACTTCCCGCGGCCGGGCGCCGCGGCGAGCACGCCGGAGGACACGCAGGCCGCGCCGGGATCGGGGGTGTCGCCGAAACCCGGCGGCAGCCAGAAACGCAGGCTCTCGAACCACATCGTGCCCTTGGTCTTGAGCTGCCGGTGGACAGACGTCTCGTCACCGCCGAAGTCGAAGACCGTGGTCTTCACCAGGGTCTGCACGTGGTTCTCGTCGGGCGGGGTGACCGTCCCCGCCGGTGCCGGGCAGACGTCGGCGGGCAGCAGCTTCTCGCCGAAGAACGACGGCGGCTTCCACGCCACCGCGGGGTCCAACTGGGCCGCCACGTCCTCCTCCCACATGGTCTCGAACTCGGTCGGCAGCAGCACGATGCAGCCGCCGGCGGCGCAGACGGAGTGCTCCGGGCAGTCGCCGGAGGTCTCGCAGCCTCCGCCGGAGCGGGCGCGGGGGGCCGGCTTCTGAGGGGGGGGACCGAACCACAGGGCCGCCGCGATCGACCCGACGACCACGACCGCCGCCACGACCACCGCGATCCACAACCGGGACCGGCGGGGACCGGTTCCTCTGCCGTACTGCCTCATCGACACCTCCGATCCTGACCGACCGCGTCCTTTGCGGCTTCCAATTATTGTTCCGATTGGGTACATAAAATCAATTCGATTCGCCCCAGGAAGGCCGAGCATGAAATACACGAGAGCGTTCATCGACAGCCTCGCCGCCGCGTGCCTGCTGGTTGCGAGCGGATCGACAGCGGCCCAGGAACCCCCGCCTCCGCCCCCGGGGGGAGAGCAGTCCGCGGATGGGCAGGAGCCGCAGCCCGCGGCTCCCAGCCCCTACACCTCGGACACGGCGGCGGCCTGGGGCCAGGCCGAGGCCCCGAAGCCGGTGCCCGCGACCCCGAATGCGGCCCCGCCGCAGGCCGGTCCCGAGGACGAGGCGCTGAAGAAGAAGTGCGCCGAAGAGAAGGCCAAGGGGCTGCCGCTGTCCGCCGAGTGCCAGGCCTCCGAGCTCGACATCGTGTTCCAGGGCGCGGTCCGGCGACGCGGCTCCGGGATGGCGGCGGTGCCACAAGCCCACGACGAGGAGTCGTCCCGGCTCCACACCGAGAAGGCCGTGTCGCAGGACGAGGTCCTCGTCACCGACGACGGGAAGATCGACGTCTGGGCCGTGGCGAGGCGCGAGCCGCCGCTCCTTCCAGACGAGCGGGTCGGGTTTTTCGGCGCCGGCCTGAACGTCGGCTACTCGTGGCTGTTCGGCCGCGGAGTCGAGGTGGACAGCGCCTACAGCCCGGTGATCCACCTGGGCCTCGAGGGATCGTACCAGCTGTTCAGGCTGCTGGCCCTGGCCGTGGTGGCCGACTTCGACTACCTGAAAGGCGGCGCTTCGGCGGGCAACGAGCTGATGCCCCCGGTCTCCGGCGACGACTACTACCGGAAGGAAGTCGGGGCGATGCTGGACAACTACGTGGCGCTGGGCTTGAGGCCCACCCTGCGCTTCAACGTGCACTTCTCGATGTTCGAGTGGGCTGCGGGCGTCGGCCTGGGCTGGCACTGGTTCCGCACGTCGGGCCGCTGGCGGACCAAGATCGCCGAGAACGACCCGGCCAACACCGGGATCACGGCGCCGCCTCCCGTTGACATGCAGCCGCAATGGAGCGGGGGCGCGGACGAGACCATCTACTCGTTCGAGGAGTCCGACCACGGGCTCTACGGGGTCTTCGAGACCTCGCTGATGATCAGGCTGCTCGAGGGGCGCATCGGCGCGGGCCTGCTCCTGCAGTACACGCTGCCGATCCACGGGAGCATCGTTCCTGATGTGACAGTCGAGAGCGGTAGCGGCCAGGAGAACGACTACGGCGATACCTTCGTCCGCCACCTGGGCTCCCTGAGCCTGCTGACCCTCGGCCTCGCGGCCGACTACCGGTTCTGAGGAGGCGATGACGATGGAAACGAACCGGAAGCGATTCGCGAAGGCCACCGCACTCCTGCTGGGCGGACTGCTCTGGCTGGGCTCCCTGGGCGCTGGCGCGGCCTGGGCCCAGGAGCCGGCGCCGGTCCCGCCGCCGCCGCCGCCACCGCCGGCACCGGAACCCGA
>CAYZAI010000035.1:0-11807 GCA_964476305.1 uncultured Myxococcales bacterium | reverse complement strand
AGCCCGCGCCGGAGCCCGAACCGGAGCCCGAGGCGCCACTCGTGCGCGATGTCCCACCCTTCCGCACGGATCTGGGGATCCAGTTCTCCTTCGGCGGCGCCAGTTGCCTGGGCGGCGGCACGAACTACGCACAGTGCTCAGACCCGGACAACGCGTGGGACACGAACATCGGCCTGTCCGGAGGGCTCCTGGTGCGGCCTCTGCCCTGGATCTCGGGAGGGATCGACGTGGCGTGGTCGCGGATGATCTTCCACCAGGAGACGGCCAACTCGTGGACCGATCTCCAGGTGGGACCGGTCCTGCGCGGGCACCTGCCGCTGTGGATCCGCGACAAGGTCTACCTCGAGCCCAACGTAGGGATCCACGCCGGCTGGGTGCGCGGCAACTTCCACGAGGCGATCCGCGTCGACAACGGCGACGAGGTGGACTACGACCACTCCCACATCGGGGCGTTCCTCTCGTTCCTCCTGGGCGTCGACTGGTTCGTGCTGCCCAAGCTCGGCCTCGGCCTCGAATTCCGGCTGCTGCGCACGTTCTACGACGAGGTCTGCTTCGAGACCCGCGACGGCAAGTACTGCCGCGGCGTCGACGACAAGGCGGTCACCGAGCGCTGGGATCTGGGCATGGGCTACCCGGGCGAGAAGGGCATCGCCGAGTACCCGTGGAAGCTGTTCTGGGGCGTCCACGCCATCTACTACATCTGACGCGCCCCGCGGCGGGCTGCTCCGGAATCGTCAGCGATTCCGATTTGATCCATTCAGATCCATTCAGTGGGCAGCGCGGAGGTAGGCGCGGACGAGAGCCTCGGC
Source organism: uncultured Myxococcales bacterium (assembly GCA_964476305.1). Taxonomy (GTDB): domain Bacteria; phylum Myxococcota_A; class Polyangia; order JAAYKL01; family JAAYKL01; genus CAYZAI01. The sequence goes on along the minus strand of CAYZAI010000035.1, from coordinate 10,998 downwards.
TATCCGCTGCTTCTCGGAGAAAAAACGGATCTCCCCCTTCCCTCGCAGGGAAGGGGGCCGGGGGGATGGGGAGCCGATCGCCGGAGGCTGCGGTTTCTTTGCAGTCGCCCTTTTTCGCAACTATCCGTAAAAACGCGTGTTTTCGCCGCCGGAAAGCCGGTCTGACTCCAGTCAGGGTCGGTTTTCGGGCCTCGATTCGGTGGTCTGACTGGAGTCGGGGTCGGTTTTCGGCGATGCACATCGATGTCTGCCGGAGTGGACATGGGTACGCCTCGCCGAAAAGGTGGTCCGACTCCAGTCAGGGCACTCGTCGGGGCCGGCGAGGTGGTCCGACTCCAGTCAGGGCACCTCCTCGGGGCCGGCGAGGTGGTCTGACTCGGGCGGGGGCCGATATCGGCGATCCGGATCGACCTCCAGCGGCGCAGACATCGATGTTCATCGCGGGAAAGGTGGTCTGATTCCAGTCGGGACTGGTTTCGGGGCCGGCGAAGGGGTCTGACTCCGGCCAGGGGCGCGTTTCTCAGGGATCGAGGCGATGCGCCGGCGATGCGCCGGCTTCTTCCGAATCCGGCGGGTTTGGTGGTACGATGCCTCTTCGAAGACGAGGATCATGACGACGCAGCGACTGAGGATGATCGGCCAGCGGCTGGGAGCGGGCGAGCGCGGCACCGAGGCCGGTCCGCCCGGCGACGACGGCACGGACGGGTTCTCGCTGCGTTTCTCCGGCGGCCGGGGCGTGCTCAGCCTGACGGGCGAGCGGGCCTTCCCCGCGGCCACCGCCGAGTTGCTGGAGATCGTCATCCCGCACCTCAGCTTTCCGTTCGACGTCTCCGCCGGCATACGGGGTCTCAGGGACCGGCGCCTCCATCTCGCGCGGCTGGTGCTCTCCCTGCGCCTCGACGTGCTCGAGGGCCTTCTGCGCGAGCGCCTCGCGGCGGAATCCTGGGTCCATGGCCCGCGCCTGGCCTTCGAGCAGGGGTGCCTCTCGGTGCTCGTCGACTTCGGCCCCGAGGGCAGCCGCGTCCCCTTCAGCTTCCGGCTGCTGCCGGCCGTGGGCGAGCGCGCGCCGTCGCTGCTGATCGACGAGCCCCGCGCTTACGGGCCGCTGCCCGCACCGCTGCTTCACGTGGCCGTCACCTGTGTCCGCGACCTCACCGGCGTGCGTCTCGACGGGCTGGACTTCACCTTCCCCGATCCGGTGAAGAGGACGCTGATGGAGCTGCTGCCCGCCCGGGGCTGGCGCCTGCCGGATCACTCCGGCGTGCGGCTCGCCCGGCTCGAGATCGAAGGGGACCGGGCGGTGCTCGACTACCGCCACCCCGAGCTCATCGACGACGTCGCCAGGCCCGCGGATCCCGGGGCCGGGTTGCCGCGCCTGCGCCGGCTCGAGGAGATCCGGATCGTGCGCGTCGGGGACCACCTGCTCGCGATCGGAGACCTGGCCGGCGCCCGGGAGGTCTACAGCCGCTTGTACGACCAGGATTCGGACAACCCTTTCCTGGCGTGTCGGCTGGCGATGATCGACGTCGTCGATCCCGGCGCGCGGGACACGGCCCGCGCTCTGTTGGAAGAGCAAGCCGGGCGCCACCCGGATCGCGGCGATCTCGGCGCCGTGGTGGCCCATGGCGCCGCCCTGGCCGGAGATGTCCCGGCGGAGATCGAGGCCACGGAGCTCCTGTTCGGCAGCGGCCTCGCCGTCGAGCGCCTGGCCGCGGCGTCGCGGATCGGCGGCATCCTCGAGGATCGCGATCCGGCGGCCGCGGCGGGCTGGTACCGCAAGGCCCTCGCGGCTCGCCGCGAGGACTCCTCGTCCCTGCTCGGGCTGCTGCGCACATCCGCCGCGGCGGGGGAGGTGGACCAGGTCCGGCGGCTCGTTCCGCGCTGGATCGCCGCGCACAGGACCCCCCGCGACCGTGCCCGCGCACACATGGTGGCCGGGGAGATCCTGCTCGGTCGCTTGGCGGACGCCGCGGGCGCCCTGCGCCACTTCGAGCGCGCCGCCCTGGCCGATCCCGAGGATCCGGACGCGGCGTGGGGGTTGGCCCGGGCCCTGGCCGCCGCCGGCGAGTCGGAGCGCGCCATCACGCAGTTCGAGCGGCTCGAACGGCTGTTCCGCGAGCGGGGGGACAGGGAGACCGCCGACCGCGCGGCCGAAGCCATCGGCGACGTATGGCAGGACCGGGGCGAGCCCCGGCTGGCCATCCCGAGGTTCCGCGAGATCGTCGAGTCCGGTGGCGGCTCTCCCGCGCTGCGCCGCAAGCTGGCCAGGGCGCTCAGGGAACTGGGCCGCGCCGCCGAGGCCGCCGTCGAGTTGGAGGCCTGCCTGCGCGCTGCGCGGCCCGACGACGACGATTTCCCTTGGGCCGAGACCGCGGTCGATCTCGCCCGGCTCTACCTCGAGCAGTTGGACGACCCGGACGCCGCGGATCGTTGGATCCGGGAAGCCATCCGCCACCGCGGCCAGGACCGGACGGCCCGGGAGCTGCTGCACCGGGTCCTCGAGCAGAGCGGCCGCTGGCGCGAGCTGACCAGCGAGCTCGAGCGCGAGGTCGTGGCCGAGCCCACGCCGGACACGGTGCTGGCCCTGGCCCGGGCCCGGATCCGGTCCGGGGAGTTCCAGGCCGCCATCGGCACGCTGGAGGCGGCCCGCGAGCGGCACCACGGGCGACTCGACCTGCTGGATGCGACCATCGAGGCCAGCCGGCTGGCCGGCGAGAAATCGCGCCTGCGGACCCTGCTCATCGAGCGGCTGCAGGCCGAGCCCGTTCCGGGGCGGCGGGCCCCGCTGGCGGCGGAGATCGGGACCCTCGAGCTCAAGGCCTTCGAGAACCCGACCGCGGCGCTGGGCTGGTTCCGTCGCGCGCTCGAGGACGATACCGACCTGCTGGAGGCCCGTTCGGGCCTGGTGGAGGTGCTGCGCCGCCTCGGTCGGACCGACGAGCTCGAGCCCGCCCTCGACGTCCTGACCACGTGCCTGCTGCGCAGCGGCAGGGCCTCCGAGGCCGCGCGGGCCATCGTCGAGCGCTCCGGAATCCTGGCGGCCGCGGGACACGCCAACCGGGCGGCCACGCTGCTGCGCGAGGCGCTGCCCGATCTTCCGGAGGGCGACCGGGGCCGGACCATGCTGGAGATGGCCAGGCTGTTCATGGAAGCCGACAACCCCGCCGCGGCCAGGGACATGTTCCACGCCGCGAGGCGGGAACCGAACGCGGACGGCGAGTACGCCGCAGCCGTGGGCGAGGCGGAAGCGTCGCTGAAGACGGGCGACTACCAACGGGCGCACGAGGCCGCGAGCGCCGCTGGCTCGGGGCCGCCGGAGCTTCGGGCTCGCGCGGCGACGGCCTCGGCCGAGGCGCTGCTGTTCCTTCGCCGCGCCGGGGAGGCGGCCGCGACTCTCGAACGGGTCGCCGAGAACCTCGACGAGGACGGCGAGGCCCGCGCCCTGCTGATGCAGGCGGCCCGCATCCGCCGCCACGAGATCGGCGATCTCGAACGGGCTCGCTGGATCCTCGAGCGGGTCATCGACGCCGACCCGGATCATCCCGGCGCGCGGGAGGCGCTCGTCGAGATCCTGGAAGCCTCGGGCGATCGCGTGGAGCTCGCCGAAGGGCTGGTGCAGCTCGCGGCGGGCAGCGACGACCCGGTGGCGGAGCTGCAGCGCGCGGCAGATTTCTTCTCGGCCGAGGGGATGCACGACCGGGCGGCGACGGCGTTACGGCGGGCCTGGTCCCTGCGGCCGGCTCCCGAGACGGCGCGGATGCTGGCCGCGGCGCTCAAGCGCTGCGGGGCGGCGGAAGAGTTGCTCGGGTTGCTCCGCGAGACCGGGACAACGGATGTCGGGCTGGCCCGGATGCTCGAGGCCGAGCTCGCCGGAGCCGGGCTTTTCGACGAGCTCGCGGCGAAGCTCGAGGGCCGGGAGCCCTTCGACGACGAGGACCCCGTGGAATTCCAGCTCCGGCTGGCCGATGTCCACGAGCGTAGCCGCGAGGATATCGGGCAGGCGGTCGAGGCGCTCGACCGGGCTCGCGAGCTGGCGGTGGGGCAGGGTCGCGAGACCGGGGCCATCGACGAGCGGCTGTCCCGGCTCCTGCTGGAACTGGCCGACCGCGCGAGCGCCGCCGGGCAGCACGCCCTGGCGCGGGAGGTCGTGCAGCGGGCGCTCAGGGCGACGCCCCAGGATCGCGGTGTCCTCGAGCGGGCCGTCCGCCACGCCGCCGATGACGAGCGTTGGGCCGAGGTCGAGCGGCTGGCCTTGGCCATCCCCGAGCCCGAGCGCGAGACCGCCGTCGAGCGGCTGCTGGCGAGGGCCCAGGAACGCCTCGGGCGGCGCCAGGAGGCGACGGAGACCTGGCAGCGAATCGTGATGCGCGAGCCCGACGACGCGGCGAGCCTCGATAGCCTGGCGCGACTGCTGGCCGAGCTGGGCCACCGGGCGGATCTCGCGGTCGTGCTGGGGCGACGCGCGGAGCTCGCCGGGGATCCCGCGGAGCGGGCCGTGCTGCTTGCACGCCGGGCCAGCGCGCGCAGCGAGGCGACAGGAGATCCCGCGGACGGGCTCGAGGACCTCCTCGAGGCGGCCCGGCTCGATCCCGGCGCACGGGAGATCGTCGGCGCTGCGGCGGACTCGGCGGCGGCGGCTGGCGAATGGGCCGCGGCCGAGGAAATGCTCACACTGGCGATGGAGCGGACACGGGAGGGCGAGCGGTCACGGCTGCTCCGGCGCCGCGCTGCGATCCGTCGCGCCCGCCTCGGCAACGAAGAAGGGGCGGCGGCCGACCTGCTCGAGGCCCATCGGGCGGAAAAGCTCTCTCCTCCGGAGATGGAAGTCCTCGCCGAACTGCTCGAGACCCAGGGCCGCCTGGTCGAGGCTGCCCTGGTCGCGGCCGAGGTCGCCTCGGCGGACGATACCGAGCCTGTCCGGCTCGCCTGGGCCGCGCACCTGGCCCTGGGGGCCGGACAGGCGAGCGAGGCCCGCGGTTTCCTGCGCCGGGCGGTCGGGTCGGATCCCACCCCGGCCTCGGTCGTCGCGCTGATCCGGCTGCTCGATCCCGAGGCGGACACCGACGAGCTCGGCGCGCTGCTCGAACTCATCGAGAACCGCGAGGAACTGCTCGACATCCCGGATCACTTGACCGTGCTGCAGGCGCGCGTCGATATCGATCTGGCTCGCGGCCGCGAAGCGGATGCCATGGAAGGCCTCGCCGCCATCATGAAGCTCGCGCCCGGGGCGAGCGAGCCGTGGGAGAAGATGGCCAGGGTCCTGGAGCGGAGGGGGGACTGGGAGCGGCTCGCGGATCGAATGCGCCAGCGCCTGGCGCTCGACCTGCCGGCCGACGAGATCGCGCGGACCGCGGTGGCGCTCGGGCGGTTGCTCGAGGGGAACCTGGGAGACGAGAACGGGGCTGAGGCAGCGTACATGGACGCCCTGCGGGTGGTGCCGGACGACGCGGCGGCCACCAGGGCGCTTTCGGAGCTGGCGTTCCAGAGGCAGCGCTGGGACCAACTCGATCAGCTGCTGGAAGGGGTGCCCGAGGATCGCAGCGATCCGGAACTGCTGCTCTGGCGCGCCGTCGTCGCGGGGCATCGCGGCCGCCGGGAGGAGGCTCGCGAGCGCTACCGGGAGCTCATCGGGCGCGACCCGTCCTCGGTGCGGGCGGTCGAGGGGCTGATCGCGTCCTCGCCCGACCCGGAGGACGACGAAGAGGTGCTGGCCGTGGGCGAGAGGTTCCTGGCGGGCGCTCCCGGAGCGGACGGCAAGCCGTCGATCCTGCGGCGGATCGGCCTGGCACAGATGCGAGTGGGCGACACGGAGCGCGCCATCGCCCTGCTGTCGGAGGCGGATCGGGTGGCGGGCGGCGATCCGCAGTCCCTCGAGCTTCTCGCCCAGGTCCACGAGCGGCGCGGTGACCACCTTGCGCAAGCGGAAGTCCTGACCCGCTTGGCGCACCTCTTCGCCGAGGGTCCCAGCGCGGCGCACCTGGTGGTGGCGGCCCGGCTGCATCTCGAGCGGCTCGACGAGCCGCAGCAGGCCAGGCGGCTGTTCCAGCTCGCCGCCGGGATCGACGAGGACAACCCGGAGGTGCTGGTCGGGCTCGCGGACTGCGGGTGGCTGCTCGGCGATCTCGCGGAGGTCGCCCGGCACCTGGAGCGCCTGACGGTGATCGCGCCTTGGTATCACCTCGATCCACGGCGGATGTACCGGATGGCGGCGGCCCTCGCGGAAACCGGCGCCTGGCCGGCGACCGACGTCCTCGAGTTGCTGCTGCGATCGATCCAGGGGCTGGAGGGCAAGGAGCGGCAGTCCGCGGAGGCCCTCGCGGCCAGCCTCACCGGTGGCCCGAGTCGCTGATGGGAGCCCGGTCTCAGCCCGGTCTCGCGATCAGCACGGACGCCGGTTTCATCGATGATCTGGCCTGGCGCGCATACTCCCTCGGTTGTCACGGGATCGAAATCCGCGACCGGGAAACGATGACACCCGGCACCGCGGGACGCGCGTTGCTGCTGGCCGGGTTCCCGGACGGCCCGTCCCGGGACGCGGCGCTGGCGGCGCTCGCCGGCAGCGCGGGGAGCGCCGAGATCCACACAATCGACGTGGCCGACGACGGCTGGTCCCTGCGCTGGCGGGAGTTCTTCCGGCCTGTGGTCCTGGAGCGCGTGCAGATCGTCGCCCCCTGGATGGAGCCCCCCCGGTTGGACAGGCTGACCGTGGTCATCGACCCCGGACAGGCCTTCGGCACCGGCGGCCACCCCACGACGCGGCTGGTCCTGTCCATGCTCGAGCGTCGAGCCGCGGGTGCGGGGCTGCCGGACCGCGTGCTCGACGTCGGCTGCGGATCGGGGGTGCTCGCCATCGCCGCGGTGCTGCTGGGCGCCGGATCGGCCCTGGGAGTGGACGTCGATCCCGAGGCCGTCGTCGCCGCCGACGGGAACGTCCGGGTCAACCGGGTGTCCGGCCGCGTCAGCTGCACGTCCCGCCCCGTCGAAGAGGTGCACGGAGCCTGGCCGCTGGTGATGGCCAACATCGAGCTGGCGGTCTTCGGGCGGATGGCCTCGGCCATCGCCGGCCGCGTCGCCCCGGGCGGCGAGCTGCTCGTCAGCGGCCTGCTGGAGGACCAGGACGGCGACTGCCGGTCGCTGTTCGCCGGCTTCGATCTCGTCGATCGGTTGGTGCTCGACGGCTGGGTCGCGCTGGCCCTGGTGCGGCCGTGATCCGGGTGTTCGTCGCCACCATGCCGGAGGGCGCCGAGGTGGAGCTCGCGGCCGAGGAGGCGCACTACCTGACGCGGGTCCGTCGGGTCTCCCTCGGGGAGCGCGTGGAGATCCGCGATCGCGAAGGCCGGCGGGCCGAAGCCGTGGTGGAGAGGGTCGGACGCGACGGCGTCGCGGTCCGCGTCGTGCGGCGCCTGCCCGACGCGTCGACGCCGGTGCCCATCCACCTGCTCGTCGCCGCCCCCAAGCGCGACCTGCTCGACGATGTCGTGCGGGCTTCGAGCGAGCTCGGCGCGGCGCGGCTCACGCCGCTCGTGACCGGCCGGTCCGTGATGCGCCCGGGGGACGGGCGGCTCGAGCGCTGGCGGCGCATCGCGGTCGAGGCCGTACGCCAGTGCGGTCGCGGGGCGCCGCTGCTCGTGGATCCTCCGGTTCCCTTCGCGGCGGCCCTCGATTCCGTGGATCCCCGATCGACGAAGGTGCTGCTGCACCCGCACCTCGAGGCGATGCCCCTGGCCCTGGCCTTTCTCCGGGCGGACGGATCGCCGCGGGCCGCCGAGCCGATCACGCTGGCCGTGGGCCCGGAAGGCGGGTTCGAAGAACCGGAAGTGGAGATGGCTCTGTGCCGTGGATTCCTCGGGGCCAGCCTGGGCGACAACATCCTTCGCGTCGAGACCGCCGCCATCGCCGCGGTCGCGATCGCGGCGGCTCTCGCCGGCGGTGCCCGCCCTCCTCGAACCGGCGGCCCGAGCGGTTCTGCCTGAAGGGACGTTTGCCAGAACCCGGAAACGCTGTACGATGGGGGCTCACGAAAGGAGTGAGCCATGGCGAGAAAAATGCTGGGCGTGATCGTGGCGATCGTCCTCGGGGTCGGCTACACGGCCTACGACTACTTCACCGGGGCGGAACTCGGCGGCCAGTGCAGCTTCAACAACGACTGCGAGGGCAACCTGTGGGGAAAAATGGGGTCGCAGTGCTTGGACGACGGCTATGGATCGTACTGCACCATGAACTGCGGATCCGCGGCCGATTGCCCGGCGGGCTGGACCTGTGAGACCGTGTCGATGACCGAGAACAACGTCGAAACCGGGGAGACCAACAGCGTCTGCGCCCGCCCCGTGCCCGGGGAAGCGGCTCCGGTCGCGGCTCCGGCCGCGGCTCCGGCCACCGCTCCGGCCGCCGCTCCGACTCCGGCCCCTGTCCAGTAGCAGCCGGCCCGGGAGCGGGTCGGAGAGCTCTCTTTTCGGAAGCGAAAGAATGAAAACGGCAACGCCAGGGGGTTCCAGAATGAACGGAAGGAAAGATCCAAAGGGATCGATACTCGTCGTGTCGCTCTTTCTGGCCGCGGTGGGGTGTGCCGGGGGCGACAAGGCACCGGCCGGTCCCTCTCCGGACGGCGGGGACACGGACACCGAATCCGAGGAGCCGATGGAGATCGTCGTGATGCCGCCGGGCGCCATCCTGGAGGTGATCGACGGGCAGCCGGCCACCCAGGAGTACTCCGCCCTGGCACAGTACGCGAGCGGCCCTCCGGTGGATATCACGGATCTGGTTTCCTTCGAGATCGCACCGAGCAGGCTCGGGTACTTCAGCGGCAACGTGCTCACCACGTCCGGCACCTTCGGCGGGCAGGGGCAGGTCGTCGCGACCTTGGCCGGGAACTCGGGCGAGGCGCAGGTGACGATCCTGATGAGGACCATCCAGATCACGGACACCGCGCCGGAAGGCGCAGATGGGATGTTCGGGGGCGCTGAGGACCCGTCCCGGGCGCCCGCGATTTCCTATCCTCTGGACGGGGTGCTCCTGCCTCCCAACCTGGCGGATGTGAAATTCCAGTGGAGCGCGGGCGAGGGCAACGACGTCTGGCGCCTGGCTTTCGCCACCGACTGGCTGGACGTCCAGGTCTACACCGGCGACGTGTCCTTCGTGCCCGAGGGCCTGCTGTGGGACCAGATCAGCGCCGGGAACGCCGGTGGCGATCCCGTGCAGGTGGCGGTCAGCGGCACCTCTGCCGCGGACCCCGCGGCGCAGGGGACGTCCGAGGCCGTGGCGGTGGCGTTCGCCGAGCAGAACGTCGAGGGCGGCATCTACTACTGGGCGGCCTCGAGCACGGTGGCCTCGGACTACGGCATCTTCCGCTACGACTTCGGCGAGCCGGGACAGCAGGCGGAGCAGATCTACACGACCGCCCAGACCGCCGGGCGGTGTGTCGCCTGCCACGCCCTCAGTCATGACGGCACGCGGATGGCGCTGAACTACGACGGCGGCAACGGGCCGGCGGACATCATCGACGTCGCCACCCAGAGCTCGATCGTCCCGACTGAGAACGCCTACTACGCCAACTTCCACTCCTACTCGCCGGACGACACGATGGTGCTCTCGGTCTACCAGGGCGTGTTCACCCTGCGCGACGGCACGACCGGTGCGGTGGTCGAGACCCTCGACCTCGAGTACGTGACCTACCCGGACTGGTCCGCGGACGGTTCGCTGGTGGCCTTCACCCGCTGCACGCGGCCGCTCGAGGGCTTCAACGACTGGACATTCCACGGCGGGCAGATCGAGCTGATGACCTGTGACGGCCCCGGTGAGTGGGGTGTTCCGGAGGTGCTGGTGCCGGCGGTCGAGAGCACCAACTTCTACTACCCGGCGATCAGCCCGGACGGCCAGTGGGTCGTGTTCAACCGGTCCTCCGACCTCGGCGGTTACACGGGTCCCGGGGACAGCTACAGCGACGACGACGCCGAGCTATGGGTCGTCGCCATCGATGGCGGCACGCCCATCCGGCTCGACGCGGTGAACCTGACCGGGAGCTTCCGCACGTCGTGGGCCAAGTGGAACCCCAAGGTCTCCACGCACCAGGGGCAGCAGCTGATGTGGCTCACCGTCTCCAGCATGCGCGGCTACGGCCATACCCTGACGGACGGTCAGCTGCCGCAGATCTGGATGGCCGCCTTCGATCCGCAGGCGGCGACCGACGGCGAGGATCCCACCTGGCCCGCCTTCTACCTGCCGTTCCAGGATATCACGACCAACAACCACATCGCCCAGTGGACCGAGGTGGTGGTTGATCTCGTCGAGTGACACTTTACGGACAACCGGAAAAGACAGCAGAAAAGAATGAATCCACGTGCCTGGCACGTGGCAGTCAAAGGAGAATCGTTGGACAGCAAAGACTACAAGAATGCGATCGCCGCCTTCCTCGCCCGGCGGGAACGGGCCGAGGGCGGGCCGATCAAGGCCCGGCGGCTGGCGCGGATGATGGGAGTCGCGGACTCCGAGTACGGTGACTTCCGCGAGGCCTACAAGGCCCTTCGCGATTCCGGGCGCCTGCTCATCGGCGCGACCGCCGCCCTGACCCTGCCGCGCGGGCAGGACGACATCCTCGGGCGCTTCCAGTCGCACCCCAAGGGCTTCGGCTTCGTCGTGCCCGAGGAGCAGGGCGAGCTCGGTGACCTCTTCGTGGCACCCGGGCTCACGGGTGGCGCCATGACCGGCGATCTGGTGCTGGCCCGGGTGGTCCCGGGGAAGCGCCGGGGCAAGGCGGGTGGCCGTTCCGGCGAGGTGATAGAGATCCGCGAGCGCGGCCTGACCCGGGTGGTGGGCACGCTCGAGCAGGAGGACGGGCACTGGTTCGTGGTCCCTGACGGCCGCCGGCTGAGCAGCCCGGTGGTGATCCGTGACGCCCCGGCCGCGGGATCAGGCGCCGGCACCAAGGTGGTGGTCGACCTGATCGGCTACCCGGCGGAAGGCGAGCTCCCGGTGGGCGTGGTGATCGAGACCCTGGGCTCC